>UREG01000005.1 GCA_900546795.1 uncultured Veillonellaceae bacterium
CAATGAGGCCTATGTACTTAACCCACCAACCAGCGGAGGTGCAACACAAGGTATATCTAATTCCGCAGGCAGCCATACACATACTCTTAGCATTGCTAATACAGGTAGTGGTACTGCTCATAATAACTTACAACCATATCGTGCAGTGTATATATGGCGTAGGATAGCATAACTGTGGGAGAATTGCCTCCGCACAGTCATACAGCAACCATTGCCAGTAAGTCATTAACAGGAGAAACAACCTTTAATGATGATCGATTTGGTGCTAAGGGGATTTTCCAACAGACTGTAGCTCTAAAGAGATTTACAGCAAGCATGTACGATAATAACGATGGGCATAAGTTCTCAATTAATGCAACGCACAACCATACTGCCACTATTAGCAACACTGGGTCGGGAACTGCCCATAATAATCTTCCACCTTACCGCTCAGTATATATTTGGCGGCGTACATTGTAATCGCTGTGGGGGAAATGCCGTCACATAACCATACGGCAACAGCATCCACCACCGGCAATCATCGCCATAGTATTCCTAATTTTTATACTTCTACTCCCGCTGTCGGCAATCCAAAATCCTGGGACGAATCTGGCAGCAGCACATTACGATATACTGATTACGCCGGCAATCATACACATACAATAACAATATCTAATACAGGATCAGGAGCCGCCCATAATAACTTACCTCCTTATAAGTCGATCTATATCTGGAAGCGAGTTAGTTAATACGACGCCATATGTATATCGCACGGTATGGCTGTAGATTGTTGTGGGCTGTACTACTACCGGTATTGGCTAGAGTTACTGTATGTGTATGATTTCCAGCAGATGTAGTTGTATTGCTATATGGCCCTTTGGCAACATCATCACCACCCCATCCATGATTAGTTGTTTCTGCGTTATAGCAATAAGATTTCAGAGTCATAGCATGGGTATGTGCTCCGGTTGTTGCCACCGTAACCTTATGCGTATGTGCCGGTAATTCTTCCACAGTTAATTTATGGGTTGCTTCGCCGCCTGTGGTTCCTGCCGGATAACTCGTCCCCTGGGCAAGCAATACTCGTCCTTGCTCCAACGCTTCCCAGGTCGTGCCAGGAAACAAGGTACTCGGATTGGTAGATTTCTCAGACATGTAGTAGCTTCCTACTGGATAGATAAGATTAATAATATTGGATATCTGTATAACGTCTGCCCATGTCCCATCACCGCGGAGGAATTTCTGCTGAGCGCCAGCTGCAGGAGCCGGTACCATGCCCCGCTTCCCAGCAGTGGCACTTGATGCACCAGTCATATCTTGATGTGCTGATGTATCAGCGTTATGAGCTGCAAAAGCAGGGCTATGAGCTGACGTATCCGCATTGTGAGCCGTAAATGCAGGAGCATGCGCATCTTCGGTGTCATCGTGTACTTTTATCTGTTGCTGTACATACCCCATCGTAGCCAGCGCACCAGGATCAATCTCCACTTTAATATTATCCGTATCACTGACAGCAATGTTAACGCTAAATTCTTGACTGATTACTGTACTGCCACCTTCTGCTGGAAGGTAGTCCGGTGCGCCGTCAGTAGTATACGCATATAAAATCTCCCCCTCATCCGGATCTTGTGCGAATACGCCAAGCTCGCGAACATAATAACCGGTTTCCAAATCAATATTACTGATAGTAGCACTGATTTTACAGTAATCGCCGTTAGGCTCCCTTCCACCAATTCCCAGATTTTGTTCCGGTTGTATCAGGTCTGTTAATTTTCGTATATCTGTTTCTGCAGGTAATGTTCCTGAACCAAGCTTCAGCTTAGTAATATTCAGAATTTCACCAGCCTGTACTTTAGACTGCAAAGCAATGCCTTTGTCTGTCATAACTAAACCGTTCCAGTTTGCCATTATATAAGTTCCACCTTTCTGTGATAATGTTTGCCAAAACCTATAAACTGTTTACCGCTGATGTCATATGCTTTAAATTTTGCCGGATAGATTTCAACAGTTTTATGCTGTGATACACAAGCGCCAAATATAAGACTGCCATAAACTTCACGGTAAAAGCTCAATCCATCCAACCAACTGCGGGTATTTTTTGTTTCAGCAATAGCGCGATGTAAATTCGCTATAACTGTTTCATCTGGAATACCTTCCTCGATCAGACGTACCTGAAAATGATACGGCTCGCCACCATATTCCCAATTTTCAAATACCTTCGCTGTCTTAAATACAGCGGCACAAACTTCTTCTACCGCTGCCGGCGTTCCTTTACGTCTATGCCAAACGATTGCCTGACGTATTAAGCTGCGTTTTATAGCAAGATCTGCGGAATAATCGTAGAAGTCTACGTGGTATTGCCATGCCAATTCATCAACAATTTCCTCCGGCAGTGTGTCCAAACGCGGCAATAATAAAATAAGCTCTGCAGCTGCTGCAATTTCCCGTAACGCAACGTCTATTGCATCGCATAGAGCCTGTACCTGTTTATCTCTCGTTATACTGGGCGGAGCTATCGCTTTAAGCTGCACGTCATTTAGCTTATTCAATTTCCATCCCCCCCATAGATGCGTTGACAGATCGTGCAACCGCAACCTGAGTAACCTCTACCGCCTGATACGCCGGCTCCGTTACCGCAACTCGCTTCGCCCCTGCATCCATAATCCGCCGTATCAGTTCTGATGGGTTAATATCGCGTCCCAACTTAGATTTTTGCCAAAGTACATAATCGTTTACGGCTTCGGTTATCTGCTGCTGTATAGTTGCCGCCCTTGCTTCATCTTCTCGGCTAATATAGTAGGTTACGCTAATATCGTATTCCACCTTAGTAGGTGCCACTACCGTTACCTGGTCCGTCAGCGGCCGTACTGTCCGATCGTTGCATACCTCTGATACGGCATCCAATATCTCCTCTCCCGGTATCTCTCCACCGTCCAATAATGGCACAATCTGCACTTTTCCCGGCTCCGGTGATGTTACGGTAACATCGGCAATAAGCGCTGATGCCCGCTTGGCAAAATATTCATATGCTCCATCAGGACCTGCACAGGAAAATTTTTCCGGCGCTTCGTGAATTGCTTCCCGATAGCTGTCATCGCTTTCAATATCCGCCCCGCCCTCCGAAGTTGAGATATTAACCATACCTTCCACGAACGGTACTGGGTCAACTATTGTTTTAAGCTCTCCCGGCAGATATCCGTTACCGGCAGCGCCTGTTACTGTACATCGTACAGAGCTTGTTGCCGACGTTTCACCGGCTAAGATAGTCACATCACTTTCAAGCGCGAAAAATACGTTATCACCAGCAGTAATCCTCGTACCTGCCGGTATCAGCGTAGATACAGCACGTTTTTCCGATAGCGTGATTTGTACCGTAGTTGTCGCCGCTGCGGCCGGCAGTCTATCCGTACCTACAAGCACGCCAATATGATCAAGATTGCCGCCGGCAGCATATCGCAGCAGATTCTGTTTGCCGGTATAGTTGATCCACGCCCGCTGCTGAATTAGTATTTCGGCAATCGTATTCAAAAATAACCGGATAGGATCACCCTGCGCAAGCGTCCTTCCGGTTATGTTTGTATATAGATTTATCAGTTCTGTCAGTACGGTCTCCTTGCCGCTGTCGACAAATTCAATCTCCGGTAAACTGCTAAGCTGTAACATGTATTCTCACCTGCACTTTCGGTTTTAGCACACCGTCACTATCTGCCTGCCATGTTATTTTCGTAACCGATACACGAGGCTCATACTTGCGGATCGCACGCACAATCTCCTGCCCAACTTTAGCTTTTGCAACTGGCAGCGGCATATCCACACATGCCGCATCAATGCCGAAACCACGGTCCAGAGGCACACTGTACACGGGAGTAGCTAATATCGTGCATACATTTTGCAGTATTTCCGCATATTCAGATGCCGGCGCAAAATCAATACTATCGACTTGTCCAGCTAATATTGCTGCGTCCATCACACTATATCACCAACCTTTCTACATATTCCGTTAAGGATACATCTACCGTCACCGATATCGGATTCCCAGATGCATCCCAGAACGTCACCGTTTCACCAATACTTTCCACTACCCAGAGATTCTCCCCAATGGGACTGTCAGCAAGCATCAAGATACACTCCTCGCCGCTATCCCTCATCTCACGCAGTCTGGCCACTTCATTTTCTGGGTTTACGCCGTGATCTGCCCGAAACAACATCTTAAAACTTATTTTTTCAACATCTGGACCTAAAAATTCCAACACAGGCTTTTGCCCAATTAACTCATGTTTCGCCCACCGGCCACTACCTTCTCTGCTGTAGTCGCTAAAGGTTCGTACCAATCCACGAGCTACAATAAACGGGACATTACCCAACGAGCCTATCAGCATCTTACCCTCCTATTATTACACTCCCACTACCTTCTGCCACACTGCCGCCACAGCTAACAGAATCTCCAATGCGCCCGGCTGCTTTGCCATTGACCAACACCGTTCCGCTGCCGCTGGAGATAACGCCGCTGTGGATCGGATGCGCTATACAGCCATGAGCAGCATAACTGTCACCCACACGGCCTGCACCTTTGCCGTTAATAATCACATTACTGCTGGCACTTACAAGCGCCGTTGGCGGACAAGTATCATGCCCGGTATTAAGATCGCCCAATCTTGTTGCGTTTGGCATTATGATCACCTCAATTAAGATTAATAGTCGTGCCATTTATTGTCACTTTACCTCCGGCAATAATCTCAATATCGCCAGTTGTATTGATCGTTAGCTTGCCGGTACTGCGGTCATGCTTAATAACGCTGCCGTCGCCATATTTTACAGCGTGAACATCACCATTATTTTCTGCCGGACTATCGACGCTGCTGTAAAATGTTCCTAATACAAATCCTTCACACACACCGCGACCGCTGACATTTGGCAGGAATAAGCACAGCACCTGCTCATCTATATCAGGAAGCCAGTAATCTTTATTGTTTTTACTGCCTCGTGTCACTACAGGCAGCTCATATGATACTGCATCGTCTTGAGCGGCAAAAGCCACGCGTACCGTACCCGCCGCTGCATTTATGCTCGATACCGTTCCCACTCGGATAAGTCCTTTAATATCCATCTAAACACCGCCTCACATGTATACTCGTTGTATATCCACTGCCGATATTGTGCTGCGCTTCCGTTACGATATATTTACCGTCGAAAGCGCCAAAACCAAGCACGTTTACCGTAATACCTGCTACCAGATACAAACTGCCAGGCACATTAATACTGCCGGTTATTTCTTCGCAGTTCTTTTCGCGCAGACGCTTTTTTGCCAGGCGTTCCGCATCCGCTGTATTTTCCACTTGCTCTTTTATCTGTAATGTCTTTCCCGTCTTACCGGGCGCCGTAAAGGTAGCCTCTATGACGGCTTTATTTTTGCCTTGCTGGTACTGTACGTGGCAAGCTGCATAGATATCCCGCAGCTTACGGCTAAAGCTGTACCCCATCATGGACAGCAGATACGTCATTCCCTCTTCCGCCGTATATGCCGTCCCCGGCTTAACGATAGTAAGAAGAGCGTCCGCCGCTTCATATTTTGTTTCATCAAATATAATCAGCTGTCCGGCACTGATTTTAAGCGCCAAGCCATAATCACCGCACAAAGCTAACAAATAAGACAGATCCGACTGTTCTGTCTGCTCTGCCCTTTCGATGGTTGGGTTATATTCGGTATCAAAATATAGTTCCAATCCTGCCGCTGCGGCAATGTCCTTGGCGATAGTTTTTAGTTCTGCTTTTTCCCAGCTCCGGGTATGTTCTTCTCCGCGCAGCGTATTATTAAACGGTACAGATACCGCTTTCAACTGCGCTTCTGATGGATAGCCGCTGCTGGCTATTTCGTCCAGCTCAAACGTCCCAAGCCGCAATTCCTGCGGCTCCGTTCCTGTTCCCTGCCAATTTTCCGTTATCAAGGATACATCAAGTGTTGCGCCAAGTTCCGGCATCCAGGCAGATTGCCACAGTCCTTGCCGATCTTCCAATGTCAGCTGTAAGTCATCTGCCTGACCGCTCATTGCATCGCGGTAGCTGATACTTTTTACATACGGCATGATATCGGCTGAGATATCCTTGTTATCGTATGTAATTATTGCACTTACACGCCTTGCCTGCACCATATCATCGCCTCCATGGCGGCAGCGTGCTTGTTACCGGCTGTATATATTCCGGTATATTCAGTACCACACCTGCCGGGAAAACCACGGTATCGATATACGTCTCATTAGCATTCATCAGTACGTGCATGCCGGCTTCATCGCCATAGCATTTATATGCTATGCTGTCCCACATATCTCCCTGTACGGTTGTATAGGTTTTACGCATAACTCAGTCTCCTCTGCTGCGCAGCTATCCGTTTCAGCATCTCTTCAAATTCCCGCATTTTCTGCGCCATAATCGTATCAATCTGCGTCGCCGTATCGCTTGCACCTCCCTGTACGGTAATTTGCGGCGCAAAGGTTGCCGTTATATTGCCTCCGCCCAGAGGATTTCCCATGATGGCATTCGTCTGGGCCAGCAAACCAACATTACGGCGATTCGGAGTGTGTGGGATTGCCGATTCACCGGACTTTTCTGCAAATGTCGTCAAGAAAGCTCCCTTGCCGTAAATACCGCCGGAAGCGTTCTCCGCAATGTCCGGCATGGTTCCGGGCTGAAACCCGCTAACCGACATATCAACGGTACCGGAAAACGGTGCAGACAGCAGGCTTTTTACACTTTCCCACGTTTCACTTACCCAGTCTGCAATTCCGCCGAGCAAATTTTTCACTCCGTCGCAAAACTGCTGCATGGCCAGCGTCGGATTATCCCAAATAGTTGCAAAAAAGTTTTTTACTGTATCCCAATTACGATATAACTCTACACCTGCAACCGTTAGCGCTGTTACACCTATAATTAACCAGCCCATAGGGCACGCTGCCAGTACAGTATTGAAAGCCAACTGCGCTAATGCTAATCCACGCGTAACCATTCCAGCAATTTGAGCCACGCCGCTAAAAAGATTTAATGCTTTTGCCCCTTGAATGATCCATTTCCCACCATAAAATAAACTTTGTGCAAAACTGCCTGCCGCTCCAAAAGCCATTAACGCCACTGTACCTGTCAAAATGACTTGCGTTAATACAGGGCTTTTACTAGCCACATCTCCGACCAGTATTGCAAACTGTCCAATACTCTCTGCAAGCGGAGTAACAACGGGCAATAATCCTTGCGCGATAGATGTTTTAGCGGCATCAATACGGTTGTTCATCAAAATTAAAGAGTTTTCAGCCGTATCCGCCCTTGCAGCAAATTCAGCTTCCATGCTACCAGTATATCTTGTAGCATCAGCCACTTTATTAAAGTTTTCTTCGAGACCTTTTAAATTAGATAATAATGGAGCTATAGCCCCAAGACTCTCTTTACCAAAGAGAGCGGTCATAACACTTGCCTGGCGCGCTTTATCGATTTGCTGTATACTATGCAACACCATTAATATCGCATTTTTAGCGTCTTTCTGCATATATTCAGCCATTTCAACAGCATCAAGCCCTAATTCAGCAAAAGCGCCGGCCTGGCTTTTAGTAGCTCCACTACCAGATACAAGCGATAAAATCATATTTTTTATGCCTGTAGCTGCAATTTCTGAATTTATCCCTGCACCAACCATACTTGCACCCAATGCGGCAATCTCTCCAGATGCAACGCCACCAACACTACCCAATGGCCCTATACGCGTCACAACGTCAGAGATCAGCGGCGCAGATGCAGCCGTAGTATTGCCTAAAAAATTAATCTTATCTGCAAGTTGCACTACCTCGCTTTGGTTCATTCTAAATGCCGTACGCCACTTTGCCATCATATCTCCAGCCTGGTCAGCAGTAATGTCAAAAGCAACCCCCATTTTAGCGGCACTTTCGGCAAAACTTATTAATTCATTTCTTGCTATGCCGGACTGGCCGCCTGCTGCTACAATCTGTGCTAATCCATCAGCAGCCATCGGTATACGCGTAGACAAATCAAGCACGTCTTTACTCATAGCTTTAAACTGCTCTGGCGTATCGAAGTCAACTACCTTTTTCACATCTGCCATTGAACTTTCAAATTTAATCGCATACTGTGTTAAATTAAATAAGCTATTTACTGCACCGGCAAAACCTTTTGCTGTGCCAAAGGCTACTGCGGCTTTACCAAAAGTGGAAGCTAATTTACTCTCCTGTCCAAGCAAAGATTTCTGTTTATTTTCAAGTTCAGCCGTTTGCTGTTTTAATTCTGCTATTTTCTGGCTATATTCTTCAGCGGCTGTACCACTTTTTTTCTGCGATTTCATTAGTTTTTCAATTTCTTTTTGGTTTTTATTTATTTGAGTATTAAGTTTTGCCAATTCTTTATTGGCTGACCCAAAAGCAGCGCTGAAATTTCCCATCAGAATAGCACCAATGCTGAATTTAAACTCAAAAGATTTTTCTGCCAATCGTCCCACCTCCTTTTAAATATGGTATAATTAAATAAAGTAGGTGATATTATGTTTGATAAAATAATACATAAAACTATCAGTCTTGCATTTGGCTTATTCGTTGCTATTTTAGGTGGTTATATTTTAGCGGCAGTAGTTTGTTTTATTTTAGCTGGAGCTTGCAGCATTTTAGGTTTGGATATATCTACAAATGATATTATCAGTTCAATATTTGGCTCATTTATTTTACTATTATCGCTTCTTTTTTTCGGCATTATCGGTTATTTGGCCGGTGAAATCATCCAGCACTTCGTTGCTAAATTTTTTAAAAGTACTTCTGTAAGCTTTACATTTCAAAATAATATTGATAAAAAATAGCATCTGAAATACAGATGCTATTTTTTATTGCCTTCGAGTATAATTTCGGCCCAACCAAGCATTTCTACAATGGGCATCTCAAAATAAAAACTGACAGGAGTATATGTTGACACTGACATATTAAGCACCAATTTTTTTATCTCTTTATTGCTCTTTATTCCATATTCAGAAAAAAACTTGCTACCGGTACAACCAATTGTTTGAAATCAGTAACGGGTAAATCTAAAATATCATCAACCGGAACGTTTAAAAGTTTAGCAACAACAATAGACTGAAAGTTCATGGATACAAAAACACTTGCCGCATTATCCCCCATAGCACGCGATTCGCGCTCGGCCATTGTTAAATCTCTCCCACTTAATTTTTCAACATCCAACTCAACTTCATTTACTTCTTTACCCGCAATCATTAAAGCTTTTGTTAATTTTACTTTTTTCATGTTAATCCCTCCATATAGTCATACACCCCGCCATTAAAGCGGGGTGTCTTTATTTAGTTCAACCCAAGAGCATCCCGTACTTCTGCCATATAATCTACACTATCAATGATGGTAATAGAGTTATACTTATCAACTTCCAGAATCGTATCACCAGCAATCGTTACTTTAATGTAGTTTACTTCAATAGTGGTTACCGTATCCGTAGTAGCTCCAACATCAAGTTTCCCCAGTTCTGTGCTTTTCGGAATGCCTCGAATAACACATTTTACGGGCCGTACGATATATTTTCCCGAACTGCTGTCATACACCTGCTGTGCCCCTCTTAGGTCAAGATGCACGCCGGTAGGCGCTGCCAATGCAACGTTTGATTTTTCTAATGTACGCCAGTTTAATTGCAGTTCCATGCTGGAATAATGTCCAAGAGTAGGACTGTCAATTTCCCCGGCAATACCAGCGCCCTTTACGGTTTCCGTCATCGCTTCCAAAGATGGTAGTGTTACATCTGCTACTCCAACTAAATCTGCACCGTTTTGATATACCCTAAAATTGATGAGTTTCTCCGGTACTTTCATATCTTCGTCTCCTTTCTATGCAAACAACGTTTCAAAATAAGCCGGATCATATTCCAGCACATTATCAAGCTCACGCGCCGGCGCTGCCGGTGTCATATAGGTATGGAATTTGATAATGCCGTCCATAAGGTCGGTAGTTGGATTTTCATCGTTCCGGAACTCAACGCGTCCGCCCAACAGGCAACCTTGTGCGACAAGTCCATTAAGCCGGATATTTTCACTGTCCACAACCGTCTGAATCAACCGTTTATTAATCGGCTGATCCACCTTCGCCCAATAGGTTTGTATAAAAGTCTGCGCATGCCAGTTAAACATACGGCGAATGCAAAGGAATGCGTCTTTCGGATCCGTATTAGAAGGGTAACACCCCGTTCGGTTGCCCCATAACTTCCAACCGCCGATAAAATTCAGCGCGGTAATAATTCCCTGCCCATTCAAATAGTTAGCTTCTTCATTACCCAATATAATCTCTGTACCATCATCTAAACACAGTCCGGTAATCTGCATTGTCTTATTAGACGGGCTGACATACGGGATATCCTCATTGGCAGCGTCCGTCTGACCAAGTACTCCCATCAGATGCGTAGACATATGGTATATATCATCACCCATTCTTACCATAGGCCAGCAAACGGCATCATCGTTACCAATATAGTTGTTTTGATTTTTCCAAGCAGACACATCACTGTATTTTTTTACTGTGTCCGCGCTTGCCGGTATATCCAACAATACGCTGGCTTTGAAATGGCTGTTGATATTTCCGGCTTTGGCACGCATGACTGTTGCCACTTCCGGATCGCTGCTCCATCCGGGTGCAACTACCATACCAGGTACCAGTCCATACAACGGGAATACCTGATTTACTGTCTCCAGCCCTTTTACTGTGCCATCACTAACAGAAACACCGCCAATAATATCCTCAGCAGTTACTGCTGAAGGATCCAGCTTATCATAGTCGAGATAGATTTGCACTGTTTCAGCCAGTTCGCCATCGTCCAATGCAGTAATAACCAACACACCGTCATCATCATATGCCGCTTCATAGTCAACGCCTTCCGTTAACGCCTGACCTGCACTGGCCTTTTTCACCTTTAAAGTCTCTAACAATACCGGTTCTGCAATATTGACAACTTTGTTCTCTAACGTAACAGTACTGTCCGCAACCGCCTCTTTATGCACCGCTGGATCGAGCACGTTAACCAGCACTACCGGCGCGATATTATACAGCGCAAACTGACTATATATAGCCTCGCAAAGAGTATACTTTTTCCAATCTTTACTGTATCCCATTGCCGCTACTGCCTCCGCGTAGCTGTAACACAATACTGGTTTATTGGCCTTTGCCCGATCGGCAGCCAAATGCACCGGCGCTGTCCCGTAAATAACCGGTAGTCCGGCCATACTATTAACCGCTGGAATAATACTGGTAGGTACTTCAGAGGTATACACCCCATGTCTATATGCCATCTTCTTACACCTCCATTGCTAATTTATAGTATTTATTCAGCGGTGTGCCGGCAGTTTTTACCTCTGCTTCCGCTTTGGTAAGCTCCGCAACCGGCACAAACAGCCACTTAATTTGCGGGCAGAATTCAAACACATCAGTAAGATGCGCAGGATACCCACCGATAAATACCTGATATTTAACCAATTTATAGCCCTTTAACGTAGGACCGACGTAAATTAGGCGCTGCGATTTAGCAGCGCTCTTTTTAGTAATCGCCATATTCCACTTCCTCCTCTATCGGCTGACCTAACGTATAGATCGCCGTTATCGCCCCCTGCCACTGCGGGAAGGGTTGATTATCGCTTACTTCGCTTTTAAGCGGCAGTTCCAGCCGGTTACGCCCGTTTAGCGTACGTTTTTTTAATAATGCTTGACGCACATGCTCCATCAGGTTATACAGACTAAAACAGCCTTTTTCTCTATCGTCATCATAGATACTAAAGCCGATCTCAATCTTAGCAGTTGAAAAATCGCCATCTTTGGTATCATCCCAACTCAGCGCCAGTGCATAAACAAAACTCTCTTTCTCTGCTGCTGATGTTCTCACCGGAGGCCACCCTGCATACACAGCAACAGGCAGTATGCCGGCTTTCTGCTCCGTCGAATACTCATTTATGGTCTCTCTGAGATATGCTGCAAGATGATTCATCAATTCAACGCTCGTCATAATGTGCCTCCATAGATTTTTTCGTAACGGTACTGCACTTCGTGTAAAAACCGTTCGTTTAGTATTTTTTCGGCAAGAGGTGCGAGTGCTTCAAGCGTCTTTTCGTTTCCGAACATCTGCGGAACACTGGGACCATAAGGAACTCGCAAAGGATATGCCGTCCGCGTAGTTCTTTGCAGCAAACCTTTATGAAGATTAATAAAAAGTCCTTTAATCGGCTTCAGTCCGCCGTCCTTGCGCACCTGTACTTTAATTGCGCTATGTTTAGGCCGTGCAAGTTTAAAATCACTTAAACGGAGCGGTGAACCTTTTGCCATCAACATTCCTGTCGTTCTATTACTGTTTGCTTTTTTCAGATTAAACGCTTTTTTGATGGTCGCTGCTTTTACAATATATTCTTTTCGTATAGTTACGCTGGATTCTTTTCGCAGTCTTGTTATTGTTCTATTTACGGCAGCGCTTGCCGCTTTCTGCACTTCCTTTGGCGTATCCGCAAAAAGCACCGCCGCACTTTTTAATGCGTTTTCATCAATTGTTATATTAATCATCGGTCATTCGCCACCAACTGAATAGTTAATATCCCCATATCGTCTGCACAGCTTTCAACGATATACAGCTTTTCATCAATATAAAAAGCGTTGCCATAAACCGGAACCTCCGGCAGATCCTCTTTTAAGCAGTTTACCTGCAACCGGCAACCGTATATGCCGCTATAGGCAATGCGGTTACGACTATCAACCTCTAATTCCGCCACAGATATATCCTGCAATATCGCTTTACAGAGTATGCCGTTTAAATTATGTTTTTCGGAAAACTCCAACTCATTTATGAAAATAGCCGCATTATCTGCGGCTATTTGTTCTTTGAATGTTGTCATTTTACAGTTCCTTTAAGATCTACCTGCGGCAATCCTTCTGGCTCCTGCGGCTCCGCAGCGGCAACGATAGTGTCAATGATATCCTGCTTTTTACTCGCATCACCAATATCAATGCCGTTTTCTTTGGCAAATTCTTTCAGCTGCGCTACTGTCATGCTATCAAGATTAATGTCTTCTGTATCGGGTGCTGTATCCGTTGCAAGGGTTGCGTTTTTTTCTGCCGGCATACACTCAAACTGTTCCGGATTTGCTTGCATTAAAGCTTGCACATCTTTTTCCGGAATGTCCAGGACAGCACCCGCGGCAAACGTTTCACCACAATACCGCAGCTTAAACTTTTTAATACGAATTTTCATCTGTTACGCCCCCTTATTTTACTTTGAGTATGGCCCAGTCATCTAAAAATTCAGGACAAAGCACGCAGCGGCTGCTGATTGCCAGGCTGGAAGTATCACTTTCAAGATCCGCAGTTACTTTAGGAACATACTGACCCTCAAACGTATGATATTGCCGATCCGGCTCAAGCTGCGTTACTGCGCCATAAAGGCGTTTTCCGCGGCCGGGTACACCGATAATCATGTGATCATTCGGAATATACGGAGTAAATTCACCGTTCTCATCCTCGTACCCACCATCATATGCGTAAATATCAAGGTTAAGCGCAGAGATATAACCTACTCGCATCAGATCCGGACGAACAAGACGTGGCTGCACGCTCATTAAAGCGAGGTTATCGCGACTGGGCACCAGCATATACTGACGCAATTGTTCATTGTTGATAATATAACCGGCTACGTTAGCGGCGCAGATAGCAATGGTCGGAATTACACCTGCATTACGGCGTATGATCTGAGACGCATCTCCTATATCATCATAGATTTTAGCAGTGGATGTGTTATCCCAAGTCAAACCGCTGCCGCTAACGGTAATCTTGTTTTCAAAACCGTCGAAAGTTACGGTATCAATCAGTTCTGTTTTTCCGTCATCAGCATACCCTTTAATCTGACAGCTGCCGTTAATGAGTACTTGCGCAGCCATCCATTCCTCACGACGCACGCAGCTGTCAATAAGTTCTGCCATATCACGGGCACGCAGTTCTTGTGCGCGTTCTTCCGGGCTACGCTGGCTATATACGGTTTCGCCAAAACCGCGGCGCATAATGTCCGATGCTTCAATTACACGCTTCGGCTTCATCAGCGGCGCTTTGTATACACGCAGTTGGCTGCCATTACGTGCCAAATTAACTCCTTTTGTGCCCGGTACCACAAACGGCGCCATTCTGCGCGCACCTTTACGGTATTCCATCTCTACTGTCTCTGTAACGAACGTACGGACTTCCGGAAAAAAGGTATTGATAAGCGTAGTAGTCGGTTTATTACTGCGTTCTACCACACCTAAAAGGGTTCTTGTATCATCATAATTAAATGCCATTATTCATATCCTCCTTATTTTACACCGGTAAGATAAATACCAACGTCGCGCAATTCTTCTTCGTGCGCATCTACAGTATCGCCGCTGGCAGCAACCAGTTTCTCACGATTAAACAGACCACGGATATATACGGTTACAGCAATATCGCCGGTATCCTCGCCCTGCATGACCCCTTTAGCCAGAATAGCATTGGCAAGAGGTACGCTTGCATCGGCTTTTGCAGCAACAATATACTTACCGCTGGCCGCGTCAACTGCAAGCAAGGTTCCTTTAGGTACTTCTGTGTCCGCTGCAACACCGGTTAATACGCCATTTTTAATAAGCGGGGTAATTGCCGTGCCGCCAATAAGTTCGTCATAATGAACGCCCTGCATCTCTTCTATATAAGCCATTATTTTGCACCTCCGAATTTTTTATTCATAATTTGCGCCATCGCATCCATTGCTCTGGCTTCGGCGATTTTCTCATCATCGCCGCTTGTAGCGTCAGTGCCAACGCCGTTAACGCCGCTGTCAAGATTGTCCTTAACCATATCGGCAACAAGTTGCTGCGCGGCATTCTGCACCGGTTTTACTGCTCTTACCGCATCAATATAGGGCTTAATATCGTTGGCAGTTTTGCCGTTTTTCTTTGCTTCGGCAATAATAGCGCTCACCGCCGCATTATCACGGCAGTCCAGCGCTTCAAGATCTGCCACACGATTTCGTTCTTCCTCAACGGCGGCGAGCACAAGTGCTTCTGTATCTACCGTTGGCGGTTCTTGGTTACGCACAGTTATATTCTGTGCCGCTTGCGGATTATCGTCAGCAAGTTTTAACCCCAGGCCATTTAAAAATTCCTCCAATTTACTCATCGTTTGTACCTCCACTTTTTTATTGATGCACGCTTTCAGTGCATCCTGATTTTTAAAATCGGCAGTCTCAAACTGCACACGGTTCACTATAAGGCTGCTGCCATCAAGCACGGGCGTAACACTGCCCTGTATCTCATCAACAAACCCTTTTTCAAGACACTCAGCCGCCCCCATCCAGGTTTCCGCGTCCATCATTGCCGTAAGCTCCTCGCTGCTTACCTTGCAGCGCTTGCGATACGCCGCAATAATACTCTCTTTAATCACAGTAAGCGCCTCTACCGTATTTGCCAGCTCCTCTGCACCGTAATAATCATATAACCCAATAGCAGGGTTATGAATCATAAATAGCGCGTTACTCGGCATAATAATTTTGTCACCGGCTACGGCAATAATGGTCGCAGCCGATGCTGCAAGCCCATCAATTACAACCGTTACCTTGCCCTTATAGGCCAGTAGCTGATTATGGATAGCATGCGCAGCAAACACATCACCGCCGCCGCTGTTGATACGCACGGTTATATCGCGCCCACCGAGCGCTTCAAGATCAGCTGCAAAAGATGCCGGCGCCGTTTCATTGCCAAACCAGCTTTCTTGACCGGCAATCGGACCGTATATCAGGATTTCGCTGCTATTATTAACTTCGTTTTTAACCTGCCAGAATTTACTCGGCTGCATTATTCATTTCACCTCCTTCACCAGTCTTATCCGCCCGCGGTACTTCCAGCCCTTTTGTTTTCCAAGTGCTGTGTTCGATAGCGATTTGGTCGATGTTATTATCGTAGTCGGTACCCGTAAGCTCTGCCGCCTCGCGCTCGCCGGTGCTAAAGCCATATTTCACACGCAGCGCGGCGCCGTTTACTTCTTTTACCGGATCCAACATCCCCATAACAGGACCGAACCAGTCCGCACCGCTCCACGCTCTTGTAATAATTGGGTCTTCACCAAATCCCGGAGCTTTAACACGCCCAATCGCTACCGCCTCCGCCAGCCACGTTTCATAGACAGGCTGACAAAAGTCGCGTGCAAACCAAGTACGCCGCGTCCTAAATACAGCAGATGCCTGTAACAGCGCCGCTCTCGCCGCTGAATACGACGACTGAAAACGGCTTAACAATACCTCTGATGGGATTCCCAATGAAGCACCAATCTGACAAATCAACGTATTCGTAAAGGTTTCAAACGTCGATAAGTTACGGCTGCCATCAATCGCCTTCACATCAATACCCGGCGGCAAAAGGTTAAGCGTGCCGCTGCCAACCTCAACGCCGTCCAGATCCTCCGGTGCCACTCGCTCGTGCGGTCCGTAGGTACTGCCTAAAACATCTCCAACGTTATTGCTGCTGCCTGTACCGGAAGTGAAAAACAACGTAAAATACGATTTTACAATCGCAGCCGTCAGCTCTGCGGTGGTATAACGGCTGACTTGCTTTAATACCTCGATCGCAGGCGCAATATACGGTACACCTCGGTATTGCTCCGGACGCTCCTCGTGCGATATTTGCAGAATATTTCTTCGCCCGCTTCGTGTGCCAAAGGCTTCTACCCTAACCCATTCTAACTTGCCCGCAGGGCTGGTAAGGTCAAACGGCACGCGGTTAGCAACCCAATATGCAACAACCGCCCCATCACCGTCAATTTCCACGCCGCTGATTATGCGGTTGCCGTTCTGTGGATTGCGCTGCTCTACCGACCACGGCGATTCTGTGCCATACACCGAAGCAGCTCCCGGATTGCATACGCGGCTTGCCTCAAAAAGCTGGATGCGGATACTGTACGGGTTATCAGGGCGCGGCTTGCGGTATTTCATGGCAACCCAAGCATCGCCGTCGATGAGATACGACAAATACGCAATGTCCTGCATATCATAAAAGCTATTTTTACGGTACAGATCACAAGAGTTACTTTCTGCCCATAGGTTAAATTCCCGCACGGTACTACGCTGCCATTCCTTGGCTTCCTCGGCAGTTAGGCCGAGCAGCTTGTAATCAATTTTCGGAGAGACGCGCAACCCTGCGCCGATAACATTGTTGCGGTTGCTGTTAATCGCACCTGCACCGACTGCGGAATTATAAAATAAATCTGTACTGCGGCTGCGCAAAAGCGGCAGATTCGCATCGACATCAGCTTTGGTGCTGGATTTTAATGGATAATACCCCTTTAAAGCCGTCCTTGTCCTGCTTGCGCCGCCCTCACTATAACCGCTATTCATCACAATGGGCGCGGATGCCTTAGTAGGATGCCGCGCCCGTACCGGGTATGTTTTTTTACGTTTTTTCATGTCTATACCTCCTAATCCCGCATAATTACCTGTATTGCACGCCGTGCATGTCCGCCCCCGCTGCCGTCAATGGTTGCTCCCGCAGCCATAAGACTGCTGATCGCTTCGCGTATCTCGGATAGATCCGCTCTGGTGAGCGTACGGTTACCGATTTTATAACTCTGCCCGGCAATTAAAATAGCTTTTTCCGCTTCCAAATACTGTTTTAACCGTAAATTTAAAGCCTCGTTTGACACCATCATTCACCTCTTATGCCGCGTTTTATACAGCCAAAGCTGCGCTTTTTATTATTATTTGCCGCCTTTTGGCTTGTTTTTCGTTTCTGCTTAGTTTCTTTATTGCTTTCGTCGTTATGGATCAATTGTTTAAGCTGCTGCCAGTCTACATTCATACTGGCAAGGCAAGCAAGGTTATATACGCGCAGATCAAGTGGTTCATTACGTTTGTCCTTGGCTATATTTTCCCATTGCCACACCACACGACCGTTTTTCTTGCGGGCAACCTTCTGCTCCGCAATAAGTCCGCGAAAATAGATATCGTCGTAGCCGCGGTTCCACAGTATTTCACTGATTGTACTGCCGTCATCTTCCTGCTGATCCAGCGGGAAGTGAAAGTATTTCGGTCCCGGTACATCGATGGAAAGCCTATCCATAACATACTGTTTTCCGCTGTCTGTGCCGATTAATACCAGCGGTATTGTTCTGCTGCCGGCAGCCGTAACTTTTGTATATTTATGGATGATAGGCACGCCCGGTGTCGAGGCTCCCTTTACGGCAAAGCACTGCCGCGCCAAACGACGCAGACTGTAACCATACACCTCTTTGCTGTAGTGACCGCCGCTATCAATGAAAGTGCGTGGCACAATCAGCCCTGTACCGTTTTTAAAACGGTATTCACGATCAAGCTGCTCATCAAGTTGCGCCCATACCTCCGGCGTATCCGGCGCACCAAGGATAATACCTTTCTTAATTCCCCAGCATTCCTCATGTTCACCCCAGCCGCAGATTTCGTATTCCAGTCGATTGTCCTGCACGTCCACTGCCGCCGTCAGAACTAACACCCCGTCCGGAAGCTCTGCACCATACGCTTCACGACGCGCTAAAAATTTATCCGTACTGTCAAAAGCCCCCTTACGCTCATAAGGTTCGCCAAAACGAGTATTTACAACTACTTTTTCACGTTCCGGATCTCCTTTCGCTTCCAGCCATTCCTGCATTACCGCCGCCCAGCTAAGCCACGGGGACGCCCAGCAGTTAACAAAAAAGCTCCGCACGCCTTTAGTAAGCGCCGAAGCATTTTGCGTAATATATTTCTGTGGTGCGCGCCGCATTTCCTCTTCCCTAAAGCTATACCCACAGTCTGGACAGCGCCATGTAACGGCGTTGACCTTAACATGTGCCCTGCCCTTCTTGTCCGTCACGGTTTCATGCTCCGTTACAATCTGACGGTGCGTAATAAGATGATACTCATGACAATTCGGACATTCGTGCTGCCATTCCTCCTGCGTGCCTTCATGGTATTCCTCTTCTATGCGGCTTTCACCGCTAATGGTTGGCGTGGAAAACAATCCCATACGCTTATCCCAGAAGGTGGTCATTCGCTTGGCCGCAAGGTCTACCGGATCGCCTTCCGAGCCGGCGCTGTCCGGAAAACGGTCAACCTCATCCGCTAGCAGAATTTTTATAGGGCGGCTTGCAAGTCCTGCCGGGCTGTTTGCTCCGCCCATGATTAAGCGTCCACCCGGAAACAGCTTTGATAAAATTGTATTGCCGCTTTCTCGGGTTTTGGTGTCTCGGAAGATTGCAGTCAGCACGTTGGTATCTCGTATCATCGGCGCTATGCGGCTTTTACTGTAATCCTGCGCCATGTCAATGGTCGGTTGTATCATCAGAATCGGTGCCGGCGCAAGGTGCGCAAAGCGACCGATAATATTGTTGAGACAGTCCGATTTTCCGATCTGGCTGCATGACATTACTACAACCTTCCACGTCTTCGGCTCGGTAAAAGCGTCCATAATGGCACGCTGATACGGCGCGCGGTCTGTTCTCCAGCGCCCCGGCTCACTTGCAGCTTCTCCTGACAGCATTCTGTAGCTGTCCGCCCACGCCGACACGCTTAGATTCGGCAGTGGCTGCAGAGCCTGCTTTGCAATTTTCTTAAACAACGTAACCGTCTTTTGCACTGTTGTCGTCACCTTGTAAATATATCCGGCTTATACTCGCTTAATTCCGTAAGCCTTGCATGTATTTCTTCCGCAAGTCTCCGATCGATATAATCCTTTTCACGATTTGCAAGCTGCGGCGCCATCTTAGCCGGAATACCCAAAAGCTGGCTGCGTAAATTAGTAAGCATATCTGTCATCACCATTTCTACATCTGCTGCCGCATGATATTCATTGTTCTTTACCTTTAGTTCTAACTCTGCCAGCTGCCGTTTTGCCTTCTCGTGCTTTGCTTTTTCTTCCATGTATTCTATCTCTTCATCGGAGGCGTACTTATATGCATAGTATTCCGATATAGCTTCCGATAAAATAAAATTTCCTTCCGCTTCTCGCGTTATGATTTCCTTATTTACTAGTTGATTTACTCGACGCTCCGTAATACACAAAAGTTCCGCCAACTCAGCTGCAGAGCCACGTTTCCGTTCTTTTCCTTTCACATAAACACCCCCTTAACACTTATGTATGGAAGGAAATGGATAAAAAAAATTTTGTATCTAATTGGTTTTCGGGGTTCGAAAGACCCTCGAGCCCGATTGTTAACCGGAAGAACCTACCAAGTTTTCCTGCACATAAAAACAGAGCCCCGGATAGTAGGCTCTGTTTCTGTAATAGTAATTTCACTTGGTCGTCTCGGCCCTGTATTTGGTTTTCCTAATAGCTCAGTTTATAGTCTATCATGTCAAGGGTGGGGATGGTAGGGGATTTCCGAAGTGAGTTTGTAAAATTTATCAGAAAATTTTCTGGTAAATTCTTCAAGCGCTTTTTTATGCATTGTCTGCCGTACATGATCTTCTGTTGCTTCCACGCAAAATGCTATCTCTCTCCAAGTTTCATCGTTGATGTATCTCCCCAATAATATAGCTCGCAACTTTTTATCGTCGATACTGTCAATTTGCTGTAATACGGTATCTTCAAATTGTCTGTACTGAGAAACAACGCTTTTCTGTCTCTGCAGCTGCCTTTTAAATCTATCCAAGTCTTCTGCACACCAAAAGCTCTGCTGACTGGACTTACTCGTAACAAGGGATAATTCCCCAGTTATCCTATCTGATGGTCCCGAAAAGATTTCTCGCTCCATCCGCCTAATAAGCTTGCTGCGCTGTTGTATTTCTGCCGGAATATCTCTATACTGCGATAAGTATTCATCCGCTGTCATTCATTCGCCTCCTCCATACGTATTGGCGCGATTACCCCTAGAAACGCACCACTATTTGCATTATATACAGCAACCGGTGATACTTTATTTTTTACGGTGAAACGCAAACCCTTTGCATTTCCAAAATATTTAAGTGGTTTTTCATCGACGTACACGTAAGGGGCATCTGTTAATGTCACATCAGCTGGTTCCAATTGTAACGCTTTCACGCCATCGTTCAACACTTTTATTGATCCTTTCCACTGCGCCGCAATTTTATTTTCTAATGCGTCATCCACTATTCTCCTAAGGCCTTCACCCGATTCACCTGTCAGATTCAAATAACATTCTCGTTTAGGAATAGCAAAAATCGTATAGTAGCTAAATAACAGATATACAACATCACCGGTATTGTACCATCTAACGGTTTGCTTTTTTTGCAGTGCTTTCATCGCTTCAGTTTGGATCTTTATTGTGTCCACGTCATTCGCCTCCTTAATGTTCTCTCCGATCAATGCCACCCTTTAGGCATCGATCCCGCAAGCTATATCCGTAAGCACGTTTTCTGTCTACGCACCAATGGTGCCGCTTCTTCTGTTCATCCACCATCTGCGCTACTTCCTCCGGCGATCTCTTATGGCTGCGAACGGATGTATCCAACGGCACACTGGTTACAATCCCGCTGGCTCTCAGACGCTCTAATATTTTTGACATGCTTGTATCTCCTTCTTACGTATTTTTGTAGATTTTATATATTCCAGTTATCAATCCACGTATCTGCTGCTCCTGTATCTCAATTCCTTCTTTAGTTTTTGGCATGTTTCCAGACACATAACAGTAGCAATTAACGGAACACCGCCCTTCATTATCTTGCACCCGGAATGCATCACCAGACTTAAGGCCAAATACTCCGCACCAGACTGCATCAATATAGCTGTTCTTCATATGCTGTTATCCCCGCTTTCGTACTTCCTCTATTCTAAGTTTGATCGCCTCTAACAACGCTTCTTGCTGATGATCTTTTCTTTCCAATGCCCGCATAACTTGTTCATCGATTGAGTTTCTAACTACCAGATGGTGGATAATCACCATCTCCGTCTGCCCTGTCCGCGCCAGCCTGGCGTTAGCTTGTTTATACAGTTCCAAACTCCACGTCAAGCCGAACCACACGATAATGTGTCCTCCGGCCTGTAGATTAAGCCCATAAGCTGCGCTTGCCGGGTGCGCTAGCAACATCGAGATCTCTCCCCGATTCCATCGACGCATTTCTTCTGGTCCTTGCAGCTCCTCTGCCTCCGGGAACCTTTCCATAAGTCTTTTCTTGTCATGCTCATATGCATAAAACACCAGAATCGGCTGCCCCGAATTATTTTCAACGATATCCGCCAGAGCGTCTAACTTCGCCTGATGGACTTCTACAACTCCTTGATCGTCATCATATACCGCACCATTTCCTAACTGCAGCAACTTATTAGACAGCGTAGCAGCATTAGCTGCCGTGATTTCTTTGTCCTTAAATTCCAGGACATACTGCTTCTCCAACTGCCGGTACATCTCCCTGCTTTTTTCGTCCAGATTCACCGGTATCGTCACACTCCGCGATTCCGGAAGCCTGATACAGCCTTTCAGGCTCATGCATATATCTTCGATTTTCTGCCATATTTTCCGTTCTGCGCCCTCGTTAGCCAGTCGGTAGCTATATACGATAGGCCCATTCGTTTTTTCCGGCAAAAAGTACCGTCTTCGGTATTCTCCGATTGTTCTTCCCAGACGTTCTCCACCATCTAATAAATACAGCTGCGCCCACAAATCCATCATAGACCGCGGGGACGGTGTACCCGTAAGTTCTACTAACCGCGGAAATGTACCGCGTACTTTTTTCAGGGCTCTGAATCGCTGTGCCGATGGATTTTTAAAACTGCTGGATTCGTCCAACACCACCATATCGAAGGGAAGGCGGTTTTTGTAATAACTTACCAGCCATGGAACGTTCTCACGATTAATGATGTAGATATCTGCCTGGTGCTGCAGCGCCGCAACCCGTTTTCGCAAATCACCAAGTATAGTGGATGTGGACAAATACGACAAGTGCCGCCATTTCTCTGTTTCATCTTGCCACGTACTTTCTGCCACTTTTTTCGGTGCAACAACCAGCACTTTGTTGATTTCTAATCGATCATACATTAGTTCCGATATCGCCGTTAAGGTAATAACGGTTTTTCCGGCCCCCATATCCACAAATAAGCCATACCTCGGATTATTGATGATCCGTTCGATCGCTATCTTTTGATAGTCAAATGGTTGAAATCGATTCACGGCGTATCACCGCATCGACGGGAAAAACTATCCACGCAGCTCACGGCCATTTCAGGGCTATCAATAACCGCTACTGCCACACCGCGCTGCTGTAATATACCCCGCCATGCTTCTTGCAGCGGCCGCAGGATCTTTCCCGGAGCTTTCAGCTCAGCAAAAAATACAACCCCTCCCGGAAGTATACACAACCGATCCGGAACACCCGCCCGACCAGGAGAAACAAATTTTAAACACAATCCACCGCGCTTTTCTACTTCACGGATCAATGCTTTCTCTACTGTCCTTTCCCTCATGTCTACCTCTCTGTCTAAATAATAATTACATTTAACTGTTGCCAATGTTGCCAAAGTTGCCCATTTTTCCCTATATACTAAAATAAGCATTTAGAGAGGAAATAGTATATAGCCCTCGCGTGTATATACGCGCGCGTATACTCTCTATTCTATATATTTCATATATATAGTAATAATTGGCAACATAGGCAACAACATATCCTCAAACCGCTTAAACACTGGGCTCGGAGATGTTGCCAATTGTGTTGCCCATTATATTTAATAGGCAACATCTAGCCCGATATTCTGTAATATCCTTTTTGTACGCCATATAGATTACCGAAACGCTTTTTCCCCGAAATAGATCGCCACCCCGGAGTGTTTTGCAAGATTGCATTCAGCTCTCTTGCCTGGGCGTTCGTTAGGTTTTCTTTTTTGCCGCCCAAGGCTTCACACCAAATTTCTAACGTGCAGACCCTATCACGAACCATCACCCCGCCGGGTGCGGCATCCTCGTACGATTCCAAATATTCACGACGCTCATATATATCCATACGATTCCAGTTTTCCGGTAATTTTTTATCTAAGTAATCTAATATCAATCCGTATTTTTCACCGCCTTCTGTGTGCGCTTCCTGCAATTCTTTTGCGGTCGCTCTCACTTCCGGCGAAAGTTCTAAATCCCGTTCGGCCTCCCACCAGTATTTTGCTTCCGCCCAAATCTGATCGATCTCGTCATCCGGTATTTTTGTCGCATTCCGTTCTATCGGATTTACGCCCACAAATACGGGCCAAAATCGGCGGCCGCCGGTTCTGTCTTTCAGGAATATACTATCGTTAGTGGTTGCGGCAAATACACACTGCCGTTTATATTCTTCTGTTCTTCTTCCAAACGGCACGCGAAATTTATCCGACTGCCGAGAAATGAACGCCTTGATAAGTTCGTTGTCTGCTTTCGTTACCGCCTGCATTTCCGCCAATTCGGCGATCCATGTCCCCTGCAGCTGTTCCATCGCTTCTTTCCCTTGGATCGACACAATACTGTCATTAAACCAATGCCGGCCTAATTTTGCTAAAATCGTGCTTTTCCCGATACCTTGCGGCCCAGACAACACCAAACACGGGTCAAACTTAATGCCAGGCACTAAAATTCGTGCTACAGCAGCCTTTAAATGCTGTTTTGTGACTTCTCGGTTGTATAATGTATCTTCTGCCCCTAAATACTCTATATACAGCCGTTCTAAACGGGGTATCTCATCCCAGACCAACCCGTCCAGATAGTTCCGTACCGGGTGATACCCATTTAGAGCCATCACTTCGATCAGAGCATCGTCAATCACGCCGCGGCCGGTAATGCCGTATACCCGCGACAGGTAATTACGCAAAGACGCATCATCGGAATCCCGCCATAATCGATCTGCTCCCATTTTACGCCAAGGCAGATCCCGTTTTAGCGTGGCCCGGTGTGAAAATTCATCCGTGCCGAATGCGTTTTTTAACGCCGGGTCATTGGTTAGGATCAGAATCAGATTACTAGCAGTCGTTAATATTTTCGGATTTCTCCCTCCGGAACGCTCTAATTGTTCCAGCCACGCGGTGTTGTCTTCCAGCAACGTATCATCCCATGCGGCGCTGATCCGTTCATTGTCTTCTCGGTGATATTCTGCCATCACTGCCGCATCCCGTCGGCACAGCTCCATCATCGCCGTATATGAAGGGAGTCGGTTAACCGGCGTCCCCTCTTCCACGTCCTCATCTTGCTCTCCGAATCGGTGCAGGCGAACTAAGTCAAACGCGTTACACAGCTTCCCTGACGTGATATCCGTACCGTGATGGCTGTAAGCAAACACACCATCGTAAATTACCAGCCCGCCAACCGCACTGCCGGCGGTATAGGTGTACCGGTTTTCTACCGCACAAGGCTCGTAGATCTCTCCTAAAAAGGCCTCAATTGCTTCCGGTATCGTGTACACCCGGTTAAACGCGCCGATGATCCCCGGCTTTTCCGTCGGTTCTCCCTGCTTTTTAGTGGCTCTTGCGACAATACTGTCTTCTATAGTGGAAGTCGGCCATAAACTCATATCCCGCCAATCTGCATAGCTAGCCAGCACGGTCTCCGGATTCAATAGTTGGCTATTTTCTTTTTGCTGACACTCGAAATAATACGCACTGTCAACCGGTACCGATGGCCAATACATCATGCGTTCCGGCGCATAGGTCGTTGGATCGAAATGCTCCATACCAATCTCATAGGCTATTTTGCGAGAAACAGCTTGGTATTGTTCCGCGCTTACCTTATCGACAAGCGGGATAATCAGCCGATATCGCGGCGACTGTTTCGTATGGCTGTGGGTAGAGTATATACAGTATTCCGCGTCCGCCAACACGCGCCGGGCTGTATCCAGAAACCCATCTCCCGGACTGTCGGCGTCAAGGCTGACGAGCTGCCGATACCGCACATTCCGCTTTAGCCGGCGGCCGCCTGCCAGATACCCGCCGACAAACCCGCCGATGTCCTTGCGGGCATCTCGTTCTGCTTTTTTCATCGCTTTGTACTCGGCTACGGTTTCACCGGTTTTGGTTGGATTTTTCAATTTTTCCAATAAGTCATGCCACGTACAAGTGCTGTTTTTCCATTGCTTGCTCTTCCGGCTCGGAGCCGTAGCCAGCATGAAATCTATATTAGGACGCAACGGCCTCCCCTCCTACTGTTATATCTGTAGTGTCAATACGCAGCCGACTGATCTGTGCGTATTGCAATATATTCCGGTTTAACGTTTCATTTTTTCTCACCGGTACGTTACAATCTAATTTCGCTTGTACGATAGCGCCGTCACGTATCTCCAAGCACATCACAGTTTCCTTATCCTGCTGAGCCCATACGATCGTCACTCGTTTATCCAGAACTCGCTCCCGATATGTATTCACGCAGTTATGCAGGTTTCGTCCCAGGCGATACAAGGTTGCCGTGTCCGTGGGCAGTCGGTACGTTACTCCGTCTACTACTTGCTGCCAAGCTGCTTCTTCCCGGTTGTATGTAAGTTTGATATTCTTATGCTTCTGTTGGTTATACGCTTCCGCTACCGCGTCATGGAGCCTTGCCAACGGTATACGACGCAGCATCAGTTCTTCATACACTGGTTTGGCCAACAACTGGATCGTAAGTGCCGTGTCTCGTACCTCCCAGGTATCATATTCCGCCAGCAGCCTGAGCAACCGCTCTTCTCCTATCCAGTCTCGCAGACGCGCACACCCGTCGGTGTAAACTAAAGCTTGCCATCGAGCAGAGCCTATGCCATCCTCATCTATATGCAATCGGCTAATACTGTTGCGCAGTCGATCTGTATTGTGAAACACCTGACAGAGATACTGCGTTGTCAGCCAATGTCGAACAGGGAGCTTCGCCACCAACGCCATAATGCTCTTTTTCTCCGGTGCTCCTAACGCCCTAGCCAGCGTGCGGATATAAGGAGCCTTCGGTCCGTTTTCATACAACGCCTGCATAACAGGTTTGTATACATCTGCACCTGTCTTCTCGCCCAATGTTGAATATGCCGGGCCGTCCGAGACGCGCAGCGCCCAGATTAGATTTTGCAGTCCAGCCAGATAGCCCTTTTTCCCACTAGCTGGTACGTACAGGTTGAGCACTTTATGCCCAACCTTTTTTTCCAGCATTGCGGCATGGCATGTTCTTACTTTTCGCAAAAACTCCACTATCGCTGCTTTCTTATCTTTCGCCCCACTGCTGTTATGTAATAAATCAAACACAGTATGGCACCATGCCAGATCGCCGCGCTCTACATTGCGCATATAGGGTCCGGGAAGCAGTTCTGCTGTCTTCGCGTTGGTTGTGCCGTACTGTTGTATATACCACGTCCGACGAGCCCTGAAATCAAAGCGTATCCGACCCCGCACCCGCCGCGCCGGCTGCAAATATATCCCGACTCCAAGCGCCTCCGGCACAACCTGGACCGGCGTATACGACATCTCTATATCCAGCCGCTCTCTCCCTGTATACGCTCTCAGCGTTATATTATCGACGGGAATTGGACCGTCCGCCTGCATAGGGGTAATCGTATGCACCCTGTTTGTGCCGATCTGCTCGCCGCAAACAGGACAATATAGATGGTCTCCCCGCCAATAAACCGAACCGGGGCCGCTATACATTTCGTCCCAACATCCTCGAAACCAGGCGCTTTCCACTCTTTTATTTTGGCAATTATGCCAAGTAACCGCATTATTACTCCACGGGACTATCTTCGCACCGTCAGTATGATACCGCACAGCCTCAAACAGCCGCGGAATGTGTACATCAGCAATTAGTTTCATCGCAGCCACCTAGAACAGATCATCAATATCGGTGTCTACCGTTTCCGCAACTTGTTCCTTCGGCTCCGTTTTCTTCCGGCTCCGTTTTGGTTTTTCTTCTTTTTTCACTTCCTCCGGAGCGGGCTTCTTTTCTTCCAATGCGGCCAGTACTTCCTGACAAGCTATGATGCATCCGTCACAATACGCAATACCGCGCTGTACTCGTTCGCTTTCCTGATCCCTGCCTTCCAATACTTCTTTCATCTGCTGTGCGAATGAAATTTGTTGTTTTATCGCTGCTTCGTTCAGTTTCATTTTTATTCGCTCCTTTAATCTTTCATGTAATATTTTGTCTCAAATCCTGCCGCATTCGTAATCAATCCCTGATTCCACGATTCTTTCTGCCGCATAATCCCGATAACATCAGCCAAACTGCCTTCGCCTTCCGGCGCCTCAATTACTACCTCATCATGTATATGCATTACGATTTTGTAGCCGGCTTTATCTAACCGCAGCATAGCCGCTGCCAGGCAATCTCGAGCCACAGCCTGCACAATGTTCTCCACTAGCTTTCCGCCATAAGTCTCCAATTGTTCCCACTTCCCGGAAGTCTGATTAACTCCGGTATACATAATAGATTCTCGCCCCCATCGATCTTGCCCAAAAGTAGGGCGGGTATATACCAGATGCCTCCCCGATGGGAGCTCGATGAACATCGCGCCGTGAGCGACACGGAACGTAACGCCTTGCCGGATCCGCACCGGAACCCGCTCCCGCAGCGCCCTTTTTGCGGCGGAATCCACATCGTACCAAAACCTTACGATTTTAGGCGACGCCTTACGCCAGCGTGTTACCATATCCGGCAGGTCCTCCTCCGGAATGCCCATAGACAACGCCCCCATCGCAATAAGTGCTGCAGGCCCTCCGCCATACCCGAGAGCCAGCTCCGCCACCTTTCCTTTTTGGCGCAGAGCGTAGTTCTCATGGCCATGCACGATGGTTTCTACCGGCACATGAAACATCTGCGCTGCGGAAGCTTCATAGATCTTGCCCGTATCCGCAAACACAGCCTGCCGCCAGCTCTCCCCTGCCATCCAGGCAATGACACGAGCCTCAATAGCCGAGTAGTCGGCCACGATAAATCGGCTGCCTTTTTCTGCCACAAGTGCCGTGCGGATGAGTTGCGAGAGAATATCCGGCACATTGTCGTAACACATCGCCAGCAGCTCTACATCTCCGGTCTTCACAATCTCCCGAGCCGTATCTAGTCCATCTCCCTCGAGATAGTTCCGCGGAAGGTTGTGCAGCTGGACAATACGTCCGGCCCATCGACCGGTACGACTCGCGCCGTAAAATTGAAACATACCGTGACAGCGCCCTTCTTTGGTTACTGCCGCCTTCATAGTCTGGTATTTTTTTATGCTCGATTTCCCAAGCATCTGCCGTATCTGCAGCACCCGCTGCACATCTTCTGCCGGATTTTCGGCTAATAGTTCGGTAACATCGGCTTTTGTCAGCCCCGGTATCGTTTTATTCAAGCGTTTTTCCAGCCAAGTTTTTAGCTGCGCAATACTGTTTGGGTTTTCCAGCCCTGTGATTTCACCCGCTTCCGCCAATAGCATTTCTTGGTGTTTTGCGTTGATTTTCAGCACCGCGTCTACCATCTGTGTGTCAATAGCGGTACCTGCGGCATTAATCCGTTGATCCATCAGCCAGTACTCGTGTTCTATCGGCGACGGTGCCAACAACCCCAGCCGTTTCCGTATCGCCATCTCGACTACAACATCTTGTCGGCAATAATCCTGGAACTCAGCCCATTTCTCCGGAGCGTGTTCCGGCAAGTTTCTTGTCCGACCCCCGTTGGCTTTTGTCGGCTTGCAAGGTTTCGAAAAATATCGTATCAGCGCCGCGCCTCTTGCGTCTTTCTTCTTATCTTCCGAAAACCCCAGTGCTTTCGCCACTTTTCCCAAACTAGCCGGCAAGGAATTGTATAGCGCCAATACGCTTGTGCATTCCCAGCAGTCTACCGGCATATCCGGATACAATGTCCTCAAGCAGTTGATTTCGAATGCTGCGTTAAATGCTGTCTTGGTTATTTCGGTATCAAAAAGTGCCCGCCGTACACGGTCAGGCACTTCTTCTTTTGTCAGATCTACGCAGACAACTTCTTCGCCGTCAAAGCAATACGCCATCAGCAGGATCTGGAAGTCCGGCGCGTCTACATACCGGTACACGCCGAACTTAATGTCCACGCTGGAATAGGTTTCCAAATCAATCGCCAAAGATGTCGTCTTCGTCTTCTTCGTCATCACCCAAATCCTCGAAATCTGTATCCGTCACCAGGGCAGATGTAAGCGGTTCGCCATCAGATAGTTTTCTAATGCCGCCAAGTCCTACGCCAATCCCTTTGTTGCCGTTGGAGTTGTAGGCGAACAAGGTGATAACGGCCTGCGCATAGCAACCGCTATACACTTCAGAGTGATCCAGTATTTCGTTTTTGTTTTTATCTACAATACGTGGCGGGTGCGATGCCGGACTATTCGCATTCAAGAACATCATATTTTCGTATGCTGGATCGCCTTCTCTGTCCACGTCACCATCACGCAGCGGGATTCGGATTCCGGCGGTTTTTCCGCCCCACACCTGCTTTGCTTCCGGATCTTCCCGCAACGCTTTGATTGCCTGCTTAATTTTTGCTTCCGTTGCGGAGCCTTTCGGGATAATCAGTGATACGCTAAACTTCTCCCGCCCGCTCTGATCTGGTTTCGGTTCCCACACATTCGCATAGCTAAGACGTACTTTTCCTGTACTGATTTTTATTGATTTTGCCATTATATTTCCTCCACATCCGTAAAATCATCATCTGTAACAATAGTATCCAGTATTAATTCAGGTCGTTTATCGGACGCCGCTACCAGCGTAGGCTTGCCTTCCGGCTTTTCCAGTAATCCCTCTAACAGCTCTTCCATCTGCTTTTTACCGATTAGTTTTTGTAAATCCGTGAGACTGCGCAGAAGCGGTTCCTTCAATACCGCTTCTTTGGCATATCCTGCCTCGGTCAGCCGGTGCACGGCCTCCTCATGGTTGATAATCCTCCGAACACTTCGGCCTTCCACCAACTTCATGCCAGGCCACTTGCGCCCCTGCATAGCCTCCTTCAGCGCATATTCTTCCACGGCATCCAGCCACGCCTTGATTTTCTTCGCCTTGCTTATAATATCAACTATCTCAATATCGCTCAGTTCAGCACCGGTCATATGCAGCGTCACCTCCGATAACATGTATTCCGCCAAAGCCCTGCACTTGCCTCGACAGCGACAAAAAATACAATGCTCTCCGGCTTGATGTTCTCCGCAGCCGTCCCAAGCAAGGCGGGCCACAGGCTTGACCGTCTCCCCCCACGCCAGCAACTCTGTCAAAGAGATTTCTTCCGTAGCCACATTATCTTTTCTAGGTTGTACGATCGTCATCCGCACCCGGTCAAAATCATACATCAAGCCGAAGATTGACACAGCCCCTAACGCATACAGCCGCATCTGACTATTATTGTCTGCAGTAACGAGAACGCCCTTACCATACTTGAAATCCACCACTTCCACGCATTCATCGGAAACCATCACAGCATCCCCTGTGCCAAAACCGTTCGGAACCCAGTCAGAAAAATCCAGCCGCTCCTCGATGCGAATCTCTGCATCCAAAGACGCTGCCCTAGCCTCGGCCACCTTTTCTAATACGATATCCACATACTCCCGCACGCCGTTCCGCATCTCTTCGTCATCATATTTTGGCTCATCGTAAGACATCCCTAAAGCACGGCAGAGCTCTTGCTCCGCAGCCTCATGCGCCCGAGTTCCTTCCGCCGCGGCATCGCTCTCTGAATCCGGAAATTTTGCTTCCCAACGTGCGGAGGGAGGACAACGTAGCCACCGATGAGAGGAACTGGCTGACAACATCGCGTGTTTAGCCATTCAGCAGACCCTCTAACTCAGGCAGGATCATCTGATCCACTTCCGTTACTTTGGTCAGCCCCTTGCCTTCCAGCCATGCCTTAAGGACTTGCTTGTTTTCTGCTTTCTTTACACAGAAGTCTTTTACTTTTTTTCGCAGTGTAATCTTCTGGTCCTCCTTTAAGGGCTGCGCCGCCGGCTCCGGTACCGCTTCTTCTTTCGACTCTGGTTCTGGCGTCGGTTCTGGCTTATCAGATACCTCCGGTGCTGGTTCTGGCGTCGGTGCTTCTGCTTCTGCCGGCTTCGGCTTCCGTGCCTTACTTACCGCCGGCTTTTCCGGTGTAGGTTCTGCGGCCTCTAACAAGTTTCTTAATTCTTCTTTTAACGCTTCTGTATTTTCTACAACAATCTTCACTTCTATCATTATTACTGCCTCCTGTGGTATACTGTTGGTGTGTGAATGTGCGTTACCGCACGTAGCTTGTTTATGAGTTCCCGCTCATAAACAAGCTTTTTTCATAATCTGGCAAGCTGCGTAACCGCGATCACCAGCATACTGGCCGTAATACAAGCCAGAGATACCAATCCTATTCGGACATAGGTATGGTCATACACCTGCTCACAATCCGCCCAGCCCAGCTTATAAGCGTCTCCTAGTTCGTGTGATCGATTCACCCAATCTGGTACACTAAGATCTCTCATTGGTTTCACCTCCTTTCAATCGTGATTTTTCCGATACTTCTTCAATGCCTTAGTTTCCCGCTCCACTTTCGGAGCTGGTTCGGCTATTGGAGCAAACAAGTTCGGTTCCTGCCAATACGGCTGAAATCCATTTTTCTTCTTTACATGACTCCACACTTTTTTCTTCATTGATTCCACCTCCTACGCCTGTACGGCGCTGTCATTGACATACGCCAACACCGGACCTGCCACATCATGCAGAATTTTTCGCAACCGTTCGTTTTCTTGCCGCAATTGCTTAATCTCCCGAGATAAACGGAAAGCGTCCATCTGTTTCACGTCCGCCGGATCCCACTGCTCTACTCTACGAACATCGGTAATTCGGAACCGTACCGTGTTTTTCGACAACCTTACTTTCGGGATACCATTCAGCTTGATCATGTTATCCACCTGTGCGATACACACCTGCCAACGTTTGGCTAAGTCTTCTCTGGTTAGCAGTCTGTCCTCCATTTTTCACCCCTCCTTAACACTCGTCCAAATCCAGTTTATCTATATCAATAATCTCCTGCACCGCTGCCGCCCAGACGTCGAAATTCTCTATCGGAATATCACAGCCGAGCCACGTTACCCCAATATCGATAAGACCGTCATCAATATCATGCACGCCGAGATCATGCAGGCCTCGTAAGAGTTTTTGTATTTTGCTGTAAGCAACCCAGCCGGCAGCAACGTCCTCTTTTTCTTTGGCGCGCCGGAACATGTGTAGATACAGCTCCAACGTGTTTCGCAGTATACGTTCTCCGTGTACCTGCACGTCTTGAACAAAGAGCATAACCCGTTCCTGTTCCTCCGCATCTGCTTGTCTCATTTCTTCTAACATCTTCATCGGTTTCACCTCCTCTCAGAACCAGCAGAGACCTTTACGGAATTCCGGCTGTTTGTGTTGGATCGTGGTTACGATCACGCTAACATCATTTGGTGTTAGGCCTCTCCGCATTGCCCATTCTACGAACTGCGGCATATGATTTCCCGGAAGGCATTCCAGTGTACGTTCCCACTTCTTCACGGTTTCCCAATCTCGGCCGATAACCCCTTGTACCGGTTCAGCCTTCTTAAGAAGCAATTTACCGTTTAACGCCTTGCCCGCATACATCAGTGCAATTTCTTTTATATCTTTATCCGCTGTACGATCGGCAATCATAACCCACAGTTCCGCTTCTTTTAGCTTGGCTTCCTCGTTCTTTTTCTTCGCATCGATGGCATACGACCCTGTTTTCCGAATCGTCGGAAGTACTTCATCAAATAACCACGTTTCAAATTGTTCCGCTGATGGTAACTTACTCCGTATAATCAAACGGTATACGTCGCCTTCCGGAATGAAGTTCATTTCCAGAGTGCTTTCGCCTTGTGGGTGGGGTATACTGCGTTTTACAGTATACCGGCAATGCTGTCTAACAGCGTCCGCCGGCCTAGTGTATCCCAGTGCTTTTGCGACGTCAGATGCGCAAAATAAAATCTTTTCTCCCTCTTGCAGCGTTCTCACACTACCAAACTGCTCGTTTTCAAAAATCGTTATGTTGCTCATTGTTTTTCCTCTCCTTATCCACAAAACTACTTAAAGTAGTTTTATAATTTAAAAAAATTTGATGTCATCATAAGAACATCCCAAGAATTCACATATTTTTCGGGCTTGCGCTACAGTAGTTCGTTCCATGTTTTCTTCCAATTTTCGATACGTCTGAACATGAATTCCCAGATAGTTAGCCACTTCTAATTGTGTTTTCTCTTTTAATACCCGCGCTTGTTTCAACGTAAGCTTCAAGGTCATCACCTCCTCACAGTTGTATATTCTAAACTACTTTTGGTGGTATGTCAATAACTTTTAGTGGTTTTTTATCTTTATAAGGTGTCTTTTTACTACTTTATGTTGATTTTTTTCGCTATCTGAGGTATTATATAAAAGAAGACAGGAGGCCAATAATCATGGGAATTAAAGAGAATATCAAGATTCTAAGAAAACAGCATTCTCTATCTCAAAAAGATCTAGCGAAAATCGCTAATGTTTCTGCCAATGCCGTCTCGTCGTGGGAAGTCGGTACTAAAGAACCCCGTATGGGCGCTATTCAGAGAATCGCCGACCATTTCGGGATTAAAAAAAGTAATCTGATAGAAGACGACGGTATGGAAAACCTATCAGAAGGTTATTACCACGATCCTGAGGTAGCAGAACTTGCAGAGAAACTTCGGACGAATCCTAACGGTCGTATCTTATTCGATGCCTCGAGAAATCTGAGCAAAAAAGATATTGAAATCGTTTTGAATCTTATCCGGGGCCTAAAAGAAAAGGACGGTATTGTCGATTGAATATTATCTTAACCTATCAAAAACTACCCGGTTCCATCGGTGCGCTGACACATACCAACTCTGACGGGAGTTACACCATCGTCGTCAATAAGAATATGTGTAAAGATCGACAGATACACGCCGTTCTCCACGAATTAGCGCATATCCAAGGCAATGACTTCGCCCGTACCGAGGAAGAAGCCGATATGATAGAGAAAATGCTGCACGAAGATGGGCGATCTCTGGACTTGTCGGAGTTCCAATTCTTTATCGCCTAATCTATTAAATATTTTTAACTGTTGCCAATGTTGCCAAAGTTGCCCATTTTTCCCTATATACTAAAATAAGCATTTAGAGAGGAAATAGTATATAGCCCTCGCGTGTATATACGCGCGCGTATACTCTCTATTCTATATATTTCATATATATAGTAATAATTGGCAACATAGGCAACAACATATCCTCAGACCGCTTAAACACTGGGCGCAGAGATGTTGCCAATTGTGTTGCCCATTATATTTAATAGGCAACACAATTGGCGATACTTAAAACTAATAATTTGACAAAGACGAAACAAATCACTATAATGGAGATTACTAAGAGAGAGTGCCGTCATCTCTACGGGGACCGGTGCGAAGAATAAAGTCTTCTCCATTTACGGAGGAGGCTTTTTTCTTTTGAAGGAGTTCAAAACAATTGACCAGCAGATTGAATTGCTTAAAGAACGTGGGTTAATCATAGTCGATGAGGAGAAAGCAAAAATTTATCTGCTCACTCAAAACTATTACAACATCATCAATGGATATGCGCGCTACTTTCCTCGCGATGGAGAGCGCTACTTGAACGGCGTGACCTTTGACGAAATAACACATCTCTATGTTTTCGAAAAAGAAGTTAAACAAGCCGTATTCCAGGCAACACTTTCCATGGAAACCCACTTAAAAGCAATTTTTTCTCATCGCTTTGCTGAAGCTTATCCCGATACGCCTTATGCTTATTTAAACACGCACTGTTACGACCAAAACAAAGTGCTGCCAGCAATATCTACCATCTCAAACCTTGCTAGAGTCATCGATAGACACAAAAATCGCACGGATAACAGCATTGCCCATTATGTACATCAATATCAGAACATTCCCATTTGGGTGTTAGCTAGTTTCATCAACTTTGGTGATTTACGGCACATGCTGACGCTATCTACCACAAAAGTGCAAAACGCTGTGGCCAAAGACATGATGCTCTTTTTGAACCAGCACATAGCTGACGCGGATCTGTTCCCTCCAGAAGTCATGCTCAGCTTCATCGAGAACATCAACGATATCCGTAACATATGTGCCCACAATAATAGACTGATCGGGCATTCCTGCCGCCGTGATAGTAAATATTGGGCTCCTCTTCACGATAAATACGGTTTCACTGTAGATTCTCGTCGGCGCAATTTATATTCTGTTCTCATATCATTGCAATGTTTTCTTACCACCATCGAATACGGAACGGTTCATAATAAAATCCGAAAAGAAGCCAATCGCCTTGATCGCTGCTTGAAAGCTATCACGGCCTCCGACATTTTGGTTCGTTGCGGCTTCCCTAAAGATTGGCACAAAAATACACCCAAGATAAGATATCAATACCAAAATAGTACTGTACCAAATCCGTACCAACTGTACTAAAAATTCCCCTTGACGCCATATACTAGACTACACAGTACTGATAGTCAAGCAAATAACCTTTTACTAGACTACGCATAAAAAAAAACGCCGACCAGTTACCAGCTGATCGGCGGTGTGCCGGACGTGTTACCAGCACGTTTACCCGGCGTCTACTCATCACCACAATGAGGCTGTATATATTATACCACACATCAGCCTCTAATTCACATACCACAAAGGAGGCTGATTTGCTATGTCAGAATTAACGTATACGCCGATTTACCGCCAAAAAGACGGTGGCTGGCAAGTTATCATCAAATACAAAGATAAAGCCGGCAAATGGCGGCAAAAAGCAAAACAGGGGTTCTCAAAAAAGAGCGATGCCAAATACTACGCACAAAAAAATCTGATTCCGGAGCTGGAAAAACAAGCAAAACTTACGACGGACACCTCATTAAAAGATATCACGCTGCGCCAATTAGCAGAAATGTATATACAGCACCGAAGCATACGAAAAGCCACGATCCGTAATTATCGACATGCACTGCAAAGATATGGCGCGCTTGCCGATGAGCGCGTTGTGGACATAACCTATATGCAGTGTGAAGAGGTACGTCAGCAGTTAATACAAAACTATGCACCTAACACAGCAAACGCGTCATTGACAGCCCTTAAAACGTTCTTGGCATACGCGGTCAACCCCGCTAAGATCATCACAGAATCGCCTGCACAAGATATACAACACGCCCCTGCCGGCAAAAAGAAGATCATCGTATTGTCACCAGCAGAACAACAAGAAATAATGCGACAATTAGCATATAATCCGCAGTACCGTCTTATGTATGCGATAGCATTATACACAGGTATGCGCCGCGGAGAAATAGCAGCACTGACTTACGATGACGTTGATTTCACGGCACGGGAAATCAAGATCAATAAACAAATGCTCTATGATGGCAGTATCGGCCCATTAAAAACCAAAAATGGATATCGAACAATACCCGTTCCGGATATACTATTGCAGATGATACGGGAATACCGCAATCTCTTCCCTCGGCAGATTAATGGCCGCATTCTGCACACTCAGTATCGGGGAACACAGGCTCCGGCAAAGACAATATCAGCCGTGAAAGCCGGCGCTACTATGCATACCTTACGGCACACCTATGCTACTACGCTGTTAGCATCAGGGCTGGACGTGCAAACCGTCGCCGCGCTGTTGGGCGATAGCGTCCAAATGGTCATCGACACCTATATACATTATAGCGCGGAAATGCGCCGTAAAGCTGCGAATACAATTCAGGCGGTATATAGTGCATAAAAAAAAGCCGTCTACAAGCGTAGACGGCTTTACTATTAATCTTCTTGTACTTCGTATCGTTGCTTAAACCGGTAAACATCAACAGATAACGCTAAACTCATATCTTGCGCAGTGCTTAGAATCGCGTTTTTCTCCGCACCCTTCAACACAGTTTCCGGATAGTGCCGCAAAACGCCCTCAATCGTCCGTAGCTGACTGCATAATTTTTCAATAGCTGTTAACATCTTATCTTTCGATGACGGTGCAATGCGTTTCTCCCAAAACAGCTCTTGTGGAAATGCCTTCCGGTACACGTTGCACAGTTTCCGTATCCCTGATTCGGTGATCATCGTTAACGCAGCAAGTCCCCTTGAAACGGCTCCGCGGTTCTCTTCTTTAAACTTCCGTAACGGCTCCCCAGTCAGCAATATATAATCCGTGTCCTGTATGCACCATTTTTTCATGGCCGCAAACACATTCCACGACTGCACACCCAGTATCGGCGCTAAATCCTTTGTCGTCATAACCGGCTTGCCTTGATACCACTTGATGGTGAGCTTTTCATCGGCTTTCTGGATTGTCGGAGTGGATTGCTTCTGCAACATCGATTCCATTTCACTAAACGCCTGAATGTACTTTATCTTCCATTCCAACGCTTTCTTGCCCGTGAAGCCCATTGCCAACAGAGAGAAGCCATCTCTGTTCATAAGGTATTCTGGATACCGTTTGCCAGTGCCAGCTGTATACGTATTTTCTTGATAGAAGGTCAGCGCTGAATTTTCAGCGCTGATAATTTCCCTAATGTCAGCAAGCACATTGCGATGTTCTTTTCCAAACGCCTCAGCAACCTGTCTGCTGGATACTACGACTTGTTTATTTCTTATTTCTACCAATCTTTCCATTTTCATACCTCCAAATTTCCAGTAGAGATATGCTATAATAAATTTAGCCCGCTCTACTGGGTGAATGTAAGACGCCGCTTACCTTTGGCGAGGACAGAAGCGGCGTCTTTCTTATTTCTCTCCCTCTATAAGCTCTATGCCATACATTAGCGTATCGGTCCTACTTTTACCGAGCTTCTCTGCACAGGCATTAATTCTTTGCAACTCGACCTCGGTCAACCGAACGTTTAAGCTTTTATCTCTTGGCATTTCTGCTTTAGGCGGTCTTCCCATTTTGGGCTTCATATAATCACCTCACTTTTGCCCTTGCATATATATTACACTTTTGCATTCGCATAAGTCAAGAGGCAAAATAAAAACGCCTACATCTCTGTAAGCGTGTTAAACACATTCCAGAGCCATCTTGCCAGTGAAGCCCATAGCGAGCAACGAAAAGCCATCTCGGTTCATAAGGTACTCTGGGTATATTTGCCCGTTTTGTTCATTTTTATATGACGTAGAAAAGAGCATTTTAGTGGTGTGCTCAAAATTGAGCATACCCTCTAACAGCTCTTTTATTGCTCTTACTACACTCCAAATGAAAAACCCAGCCTGCTAATAGCTGGGCTCCTATCCTTATTTAGATGTTTCAAGCGGTACAATAGCCAGCGTTTTACCGAGCGGAGCTAATACCTTTAGTATAGTATCCAGTTGCGGACTGGTGATTCCCTTCTCCATTCTGGCTATAATACGTTCTATTTTTTTGTGCCGTTTTTGGTGCCGAACAATTTTACGAAGTCCAGCAAACCGCATAAACACTAGCTTTTCAAAAGCACGTGCTTACTTCTCGGGAATAAATCGTTTACTGCGGCATGACGAAAAAATATGAACCACGGAACGCTTTTCCTCTGCCTCTTTTTCCCTATTCCTTATCCTACGGCGATCCGGCCCGTAAGTACCGTCATTTTCTAAAAAATGGTATGCTTTCTTCTCGTCCGCTTGCTCGGCATGGGGCTGGCTTCACCTTGCCGGCTGCTCTTATGAGGGCAGCGTCAGCGCTGTCTCTTTCCTAGTTGCATAGACATACAAAAAAGCTCCCTCTTGGAGGGAGCTTCTTCATATTAGCCTTAGCCTTTGTATTTCGGGCTGGTCGGGCATGTTTCCGGTTTGATATCTTTTTGTTCGCCCAGAATGCCGCTGCGGTCGGTGAAATGCGTGTGCAGCATTTCTTCTGCTTTTTCGCTCAAAGGAGCGCCATAGAATTCTTTGTACAGCGTCTGGATTTCCGGGTTTTCATAGCTCGATTTGATCGCAGCGTCTACGTCATGCTGATACAGCGATGCGATACGAGCCTGTTTTGCCTTATCTGCCATCGGCAGTTTAGTTCTCGGCTGTCCGCCGCCGCCGATACAGCCGCCGCGGC
>UREG01000006.1 GCA_900546795.1 uncultured Veillonellaceae bacterium
ATCCGCCGTAAGCGGCAGCAAACATCCGGCCGCCATAATCCGCGTTCCCCGAATGATCACGGCCCCGTCATGCAGCGGAGTATTGGGAATAAAGATATTCCCCAGCAGCTCTCTAGACACACGGCCGTCAATAGAGATCCCGGTATCGATATAATCGTTCAGCCCAACTTCCCGTTCAAATACCAAAAGAGCACCAATATGATCCTTAGACATAGACTCTACAATACTCAATACTTCGTCCAGCATCCCTTTCAATTCTTTCTCGCTTACCGCACGGCTGGGGCGAAAAAAACCGCTCCGGCCCAACTGCTCCAGCCCTCGGCGCAGTTCCGGCTGAAATACTACCGGCAAGGCGACAATAAGTACTGTCATCCCCTGCTGAAGCAGCCAGTTTACCGCATGCAAATCGAGCGTTCGGCTTACCAGCGTAATAAACGCCAGCACTAACAGCCCTTTGATCAAAGCCACTGCCCTCGTATTATGTATCAAATAAAACACTTTATACAGCACAACGGCAACCAACAAAATATCTACAATATCCAGAAACCGAATCGTACTAAACAATCCCTGCATCTGCAATTCCCAATTCATGGCACAACCTCGCTTCCTCTGCGGCAATTCTATTTATGTCAATGTGTATGTATTATCTCACTGCAATGCATCTGCACCTATTCCAACGATTTAGTCACATACATATCACTTCTAATTTTACAATATTTTTTATGCAAATAGCAAAAAAGAGAAGAAAAAATACATTTTTCCATAAAAAAAGACTGGCACTGCGTGCCAGCCTTCTTCTTTTTATCAAAGTGATTCATACAATAAATACAAATTAAGAGCGGCCACCAAAATACCGATCGCCCAAAGCATGATTTTCGTTGCCGGCCGATTAGCAAATTCTCCCATTACCTTTTTAGACGAAGTCAGGTAGAGCTGCGCAAAAATGGTAATAGGCAGCTGCACACTCAGCAGCATCTGGCTGACGATAAGCCCGTAAAAGGGATCGGTGATAAACAAAAGGACACCGAGCGCTAAACCAAAAGTCAGCACCACGCCTACGCGGGAATGGATATCTTTCATATCATACGATTCGCCAAACATCCCTGCAAAAATCGCCGCTCCCGCCATACCGGCCGTCGTTGTAGAGGCAATACCGGCAAACAGCAGCGCAATAGCAAACACCTTTGCCGCATTATCTCCGAGCAAAGGAACCAGCATCTCCTGCGCCTGCTGCAGCTCCTCTACAGGAATCCCCTGTACGAAAAAAGTAGCTGCCGCCAGCAGTACCATGGCGCTGTTGATAGCCCAGCCGATGGACATGGAAAATATCGTATCCATAAATTCGAACCGCAGCTGACGCACCATACTGTTTTTATCCGCCTTATTCCATTCCCGGCTTTGGATTACTTCTGAATGGAGAAACAGGTTATGCGGCATAATGACCGCCCCTAAAATACTCATTACTATCAGCATAGATCCTTCCGGAATCGAAGGTACCGACCAATGATAAGCGGCCGTTTCCCATGGGATCTCTACCATAGACAGCTCAAACAAATAACTCAAGGCAATCACCGATACAAACCCGGCAATCCAGGTTTCCAGCCGCCGATACGAATTGGTTACCAGCATGACGGCGCATAACAGCGACGAAAAAACGGCGCCGGTCATAATGGGAATCTGAAACAGCATATTCAAGGCGATCGCCGCGCCCAAAATCTCAGCCAGCGCCGTGGCCACTGCAGCCAGCATCGCGCTCAGCAATACCGGACGGGCAATCCGTTTAGGCATATACCGATAGATTCCTTCCGCCAGACATTCTCCGGTAACGATGCCTAAATGCGCCACATTATGCTGCAGCAAAATCAGCATCACGGTAGATAAAGTAACCACCCACAACAGCTCATAGCCATAATCCGCACCAGCCGCCAGATTCGCCGCCCAATTCCCCGGATCAATGAATCCAACCGTAACTAAAATTCCCGGGCCTATATACTTAAACATTTCCCTGGCTTCTTTACTTTGTTCATGTATCTTCGACAATTCCTTTTTCAAATACGCAACCATTCCTTCACCTATTGTCCTTTCTTCACACTCTCATTTTAATATAAAATTTGATATAGAATCTTATATATTATTACACATGGTGATGACTTGATTATACCTAAATTTCAATTTCTTTTCAACATTTTTTTGATAATTATTATCACATCATTTTTATTAGATTGCTCTGCCTTCTTCTATGCTATATAATAAGTTCATATGTACTATATTTTTTAAGGAGTGATACCATGAGTACAGAATGTAATCACGATTGTTCTTCCTGCCAGCAGAACTGCGGCGACCGCAAGGCGCCGGCAAAAATAAAACCCAATGCAGGTGCAAATATAAAAAAAGTCATTGCCGTTGTCAGCGGTAAAGGCGGCGTCGGCAAATCCCTTGTCACCTCTTCTTTAGCCGTATTGATGAACCGCCGCGGCCATCGGGTAGGCATCCTCGATGCAGATGTAACCGGCCCGTCCATCCCTACTGGATTCGGATTAACGGAAAAAGCGATGGGGACAGCGCTCGGCATTGCTCCAGCCGTTACCAAAGAAGGAATTCGGGTCATGTCGCTTAATCTGCTTCTGCCCAATGCGAACGATCCGGTCGTATGGCGCGGCCCGGTTATCGGCGGCGCAGTACAGCAATTTTGGACAGACGTCGTTTGGGGAAATGTCGATTATCTTTTCATAGATATGCCTCCGGGAACCGGCGATGTACCGCTTACCGTATTCCAATCGTTGCCGGTAGACGGCATTGTGGTCGTAACTTCTCCGCAGGACCTCGTTTCCATGATTGTAGAAAAAGCACTGAAAATGTCTGCCATGATGCAGGTTCCGGTACTGGGACTCGTAGAAAATATGAGTTATTTTGAATGTCCGAACTGCCATGAAAAACACTTCATTTTCGGTGAAAGCCATTTGGAAGATCTCGCAACTCAATACGAAATTTCCCATACGGCCCGCATTCCTATGGATATCCAAACCGCCGCCCTTTTCGACCAGGGGAAAATCGAAACATTGCAGAACTCTCCGCTCGAAACACTCGTAACTGCACTGGAAACAGAGCTGCCTATCGAAAAATAATTCTGCTTCAACGCTGCAAAACCGCCTTATTTTCAAAGTAAGGCGGTTATTCTTTAAGAATTTCTAAACTCTATTGACTAATTTCTATTTATTTGCTATGATGTATTACAAGGTAGTAAGTAAAAAAAGTTACTTAGGAGGCAGGATCATGAAAAAATGGACGACGATGATCACAGCAAGTGTATGTGCAATGATGATGACCGCCGGAGTTTTCGCATACAGCCCGGCAGAAAGCCGTATCGTAAATTATTCTATCAATGATGTGCAGGAACTCGTATTGAAAGCCTATCCGAATGCCAAAATTCGTTCGATTGAATTGGACGAAGATCATGGTTTTTATGAATATGAAGTAAAATTCTCTACTCCGGATTTCCGCGGTGAAGTAAAAGTTAATCCCGAAACGGGGCAGATCTTTGAACGGGAACACAAATATCATCGGTAACAGCAGCAAGGTATGATCACATGCATCATACAAAAAAAGGGTCGGTTCTATGAACCGGCCCTTTTAGTATCGGTACCGCGCTGTCATTTCTGCTGTCCAATCTAAGAGCTGCAGCCGATTTAAACAGCGCAGCCTGTCTTCAAAACCGGCTGCTCCGTTCCAGCCATAGCGGTTTCTTCCGCCGGCCTCATCCGTTTCTTTAGCGAATACTTCGCACCTTTTCTCTTTTAACCCAAACAAGGTGTCCAGCTCTCTTAACCACCCCGTCCATCTTACAGGCAAAACCTGCCAACCAATTATCAGGCACCGCGCTCATACGGCTCATCATCTTCTCGCTGCCCGCTTTATTTTTCCCTTGCCGTTCTTTACCGGTCTCCTATTTTTTGTTACATACAAAGCCGCCGCTTCCTATTTATTTTTTTATGCCTCCATCTAAATTTTTTCTTCTTGTATTCCTACTATCTTGCTAGTATAATGAGTATCACTTAATTCCTAGTTAGATAGTAGGTTATTTTTTTATATACAGGAGGAATCTTTATGAACGTTTCACAATCTATTACTGATCTCATCGGCCGTACGCCGCTTGTTTCTATTCAGCGTTACAGCCGTCAATTTGCACCCAGTGCCACCTTATTGGCTAAACTGGATTCATTTAATCCTGCCGGCAGCTCCAAAGACCGTATCGCCTTGGCTATGATCAACGATGCGGAAGCAAAGAGCCGGCTCAAACCAAATTCTGTCATCATTGAACCGACCAGCGGCAATACCGGAATCGGTCTTGCCAGTGTAGCGGCTGCCCGCGGCTATCGCCTCATCTTAACGATGCCGGAAACGATGTCGATAGAACGCCGTAACTTGCTCAAAGCCTACGGCGCAGAGCTCGTCCTCACACCCGGCAGCTTGGGTATGAAAGGTGCCGTAGATATGGCCAACACGCTGGCTGCGCAGCATGAAAATGCATTTATTCCCAGCCAGTTTGAGAACCCGGCCAATCCGAAAATTCATGAACTCACGACCGGACCGGAAATATGGCAGGGCACAGACGGCAAGGTAGATATCTTCGTAGCCGGCGTAGGCACCGGCGGTACGGTAAGCGGCACCGGCGCTTATTTAAAATCCAAAAATCCAAACATTAAAATCGCAGCGGTAGAACCGGCAGATTCTCCTCTGCTCTCTAAAGGTATCGCAGGACCTCATAAAATTCAAGGGATCGGCGCTAATTTTGTTCCAAAAAACTACAATGCCCAAGTCGTAGACGAAATCATTACGGTTTCCAGCGATGATGCTTTAAAAAATGCGCAGCATCTTGCCCACCAGGAAGGAATCCTTGTCGGCATCTCCTCAGGCGCAGCCCTTACTGCTGCCGTCCAGCTCGCAGCCCGTCCGGAAAATGCCGGCAAAACCATTGTCGTTTTCCTGCCGGACAGCGGCGAACGCTACTTGTCTACACCGGGATTTATCGCCCAGTAATTTCGGAAAGAGAGTTGATCTTCCATGACCCTGCTTCTACAGCCCCGTTTGGCTTCTATCCCCCAACTGAAACAAGAAGGAATTTCTGTTCTTGATCAAAACACGGACACTCCGGCGCTGCGCTTGCTCCTCCTCAACCTCATGCCTAAAAAACTGGAAGCGGAATATCAATTTCTCCGCCTTCTAGGCAGTGCCGGCATTCCATTGTCCGTAGATTTTGCTCGGGTAACCAGCCGGCTCTCCTCCCATGCCGACAACACGTACCTGCAGGAAAACTACCTTACGTTCCAGGATATTCGGCAGCAAAACTACGATGGTTTTCTCATCACCGGCACCCCGGTGGAATTGATGAAATTCGAAGACGTCGATTTCTGGGAAGAAGTGCAGCAATATTTGGAATGGACAAACACGCATGTCCGCTCCTCCCTGCATTGCTGCTGGGGAGCGCAAGCCGCCATGTATTATCATTACGGCATCGGTAAAAAAATTCTCTCCGAAAAATTATTCGGGATCTATCCTTACCAGATTCAAAAAACCGATCATCCGCTGATGGCGCAGTTCCCCGGAACCTATACCATTCCGCAGGCCCGTTTTTCTTCTGTTGATGAAAGCAAAGTTCTCCATCATCCTCATCTGGAAGTGCTGGCCCGCAACAACTCAAAAGGAATCGATATCTGTACCAGCAAGGATTCTCTGCGTCATATCTTTGTTTTTGGCCATTTTGAATATGAGCGAACAACTATGATCGCTGAATATCATCGCGATAAAGAAAAAGGACTGCATCTCAAAGTCCCGGAAAATTATTTTCCTAACGATGATAGTGAGAAAAAACCATACTTTACCTGGAATCAAGATGCGAAACAATTCCATAAAAATTGGCTGCAGCTGCTTGCCAACACCCTGCCGTCCGCTATGTAACGCGGGCGGTTTTCTTTATATCCTGATCGCTATTCCGCTCCCGCAGCGCCCTCCTGCCGCACTTGCTTTCGGCTGTCTTTTCTCCGTTACCTATCCTCTTTTTCCTTCTTTTTTCTTTTCTCCCGCCGCTTCAATATCAAATGCTCGCCGGCAAACCCAGGATAAAATGATAGGGACAGCTTCCTTTTATTTGTAAATCCCTCTATTCCCAAAGCCGATTCTATCCTATAAAGCTCATCTAATAAATACGATTCCTCCTGCTCCACTGCTCGTTTATACCATTCCAATTGCCGTTCTATTTTTGCAATACCACGATAAGGAGATTGAATAAAGCAATGAAGGTTTCGGGCAATCCCGTTTTCTCCGCTAACGTTTCTTTCGATCGCATCGCAGACAGCGATCCACCGTCCCAGCAGATAACTTCTATCCCTACTGACTCTATTAAGGTACATGATATGTTCCCACCTTTCCTATCCAGACAATAGCCTTGCGCTTTTACCGCAAATAAATGACAGCGGTTTCACCGCGCATCTTTCTAATACTCGCTATTTTTACATTTTATGTTTTTTTTATTTTATATGAATAATTCTACACCAATGTCAGCATAAAATACCAATAAAAATTTTCCTCTATAACTTCTATTTTCTATAATCAAATTTATTTTTGCCCTTCATGAATTGGAAGATTTTATTGATTCCATGTATAATAAGAGAAAGCCTATCCCATTTCTTATCTCTAGGGTTCGTATACAGCATGAATAGGCAGCACTTGTCGTTTCTTCTCTTAGAAACGTGGATTGAAAAATGTTTTTTTTCTTTTATGTAAAAAAGTGAGCCAAAAACTGGCTCACTTTTTTCTTTATTTCAGGCTTCGGTATATCTCTTTTATGATGCTTTCCGTAATATCAGCCGCTGTATTGTTTACGGCGTTTGTCGGCAAGGTCAGCCGAGTATAGTGTTCTATCTCTTCTTCCGTCAGCTCAACGCGCTCCGGCTGCAAATATTTCAGCAGATCCGTGAAGGCCGCTAGATCTTTCAGGTTCAGCAAATCTAATACTTTTTCTACCTTGTCCGGTTCATATTCCTGCATAAGTTCCATATAAGCCGGGAACAACACCCCATTTGCCAAGCCATGATCCAGACCTTTATAATACGTCAGCGGATATCCCATACCATGTACCAGCGTCGTACCGGTCTGGGAAATAACGATACCTGCCGTTACAGCGCCGTACATCAAATCTTCCCGCGCCGCATAATCCAGTTCTTCCCGCAGAGCTCCCAGCCGAGGCCCTAATATACGCAGACTCTCTTCCGCCCACATATCGCTTACTGCAGTAGAACGGCGAGAGAAATACCCTTCGATGGCATGCGACAGTGCATCGACTGCAGTATGAATCGTCGTCGGTGTCTTTATCCCCATCGTATAACTCGGATCCGCATAGGAAATCGTCGGAAACGTTTCTTTTGTAGATATTCCCATTTTTGTTCCTGCCACCGGATTCGTCAAAACAGCATACTGCGTCACTTCGCTTCCAGTACCGGAAGTAGTCGTTACCGCAACAATGGGCAGCGGTTTTGTATATTGATTTGCAAATAACGCGCTGTCCTCTATATCGTTAGTGCAAAGTACGGCAATTGCTTTCGCCGCATCCATAGGCGACCCGCCGCCAATACCAACAACAAATTCCGCACCAATATCCCGGCCTAGTTGAGCCGCTTTCCGCACCGTCTGTACCGATGGATTGCTTTCTACCTCATTAAAAATATGATAGGTAATCCCCGCTTCCTTCAAAGCCGCTTCCACATCGCCCAAAGAACCGTTGATCCGCGAAGAACGGCTTCCCGTAACGATCAGCGCCCTCTTTCCTAACCGAGCCATTTCCTTCCCATATTCTTTTATACAATCTTTGCCAAAATATAATTCTACCGGCATATGATAGCCAAACATACCTTCCACCCCTTATCCTTTTTTTATTCTATTCGCCATTTTTTCCTTCATTCCTTTTATTTTTCTATTTTCTCCTTGTATAATAAACTCAGAAAGGTCGTGATTGCTTATGTATGAAAAATTTATTGAAATGGTACAGCATAGCAGCAACATCGTATTTTTTGGCGGCGCCGGTGTTTCCACCGAAAGCGGAATCCCAGACTTCCGTTCTAAAGACGGACTCTGGCACACCCAAACGAAATACCACTGTACGCCGGAAGAAGTGGTCAGCCACAGCTTTTATGTCCGGCACCCAGAGCAGTTTTATGAATTTTATTTTGAACGAATGATTTTCCAAGATGTACAACCGAATATCACCCATCAGGTTTTAGCCGAACTGGAAGCTTTAGGCAAGCTCAAAGCGGTCGTCACCCAAAATATCGACAGCCTTCATCAGCTGGCCGGAAGCAAAACGGTATATGAACTGCATGGCAGCGTCCTGCGCTACGACTGCCAGCGCTGCGGCAAACGATACGATCTTGCATATGCTGCAGATCCTGCCCACCGGAATGCCAATTCTCATATTCCGCGCTGCACTTGCGGCGGCGAACTCAAACCAGATGTCGTCCTTTTTGAAGAAGGCCTTGATCAAACCGTTATTGAAGGCGCTGTCCGCGCAATCCAGCAAGCGGATATGCTTATCGTCGGCGGTACCTCTCTGGTCGTTTATCCTGCCGCCGGACTCATTAATTATTACCGCGGCAAAAAACTGGTACTCATCAACCGCGATGAAACATCCTATGACCGGCAGGCCGATCTGGTCATTCATGAGAGCTTAGGCAAAGTGTTCCAAGCATTGAAAGACGCTGGCTATGAAGCAAATTAAAAAGAGGGAAACAGTAGTTTCCCTCTTTTTAATTTCTATTATCTCTTTTCAAACTCGATCATATTCCCATTCAAGTCAAACTCAATATCATATTTTGCCCGGTCGCTGGCGGCGCTCATTAAAAGCGTCCATCCACCGTCCCAGAACCGATATACAACCGTTTGTTCAACCTTCAATCCTTCTATTTCCTTTGCTTTTGTTTCCGCAGCCTTGTACATTTCTGCTAATTTATCCATGTGCAGCTCAGCCAGCGGAATTACATTGTCCATAATATTGCCGCTTCCGGTGATCTGAACAGGCTGCGGACCGCTCCAACTGCCATGTTTATATTCATAGTGATCAACGTCTTCCGTTCCCGGCTTTACTATTTCCATCGTAATACAGTTTCCGCCGATATCTTTATTGTAAAAAACAGTTACGTCCTGGAACACATAAATATCTTTTCCTTTTAATTCATCCCGACTTTTCAGCTGCTCGATGATCTTTGTCATCTCTCCCGGCTCTGTGAACATATTTTTTCCCGCTAACCCGCCGCAGCCGGCTGCAGCAATACCAATCACAAGCATACACAACAAGACAATAAACTTTCTCATAGTTCTCATCTCCTTTACTTGTTTTCTTCATTTTAACACGAATACTCTTGAATTAAAAGTTTTTTTGCGTATACATAGTTAAAAATTATTTACATGAAAAATAGAGCAGACAACTGTCTGCTCTACTTTCTTAATTTTGAAGCATATAATTCAAAAATCCTCCGGCCAGTACGATATCCTGCTGCCGTTTTGTCAGTTCGCATGCCGTCCGGAACGTATATCCTTTCGTCTTATTCTTTACAGTAATTATGCCCGTCCGTATCTCTTCATGAATATGTTCCATTTCCAGCACATCGTCTGCGTCCAGCTTATCATAATCTCTTTCATCCATAAAGGTAAGCCGCAAGATGCCAAAGTTTACCAGATTTGCACCGTGTATACGTTCCACGCTTTTGGCAATGACCGCTTTTACGCCTAAAAACATCGGACAAAGCGCAGCATGTTCTCGGGAAGATCCCTGGCCATAGCTGAGCCCAGCCACAATAATCGAAGCCAGTCCCTCCTCTTTATTTTTTCTGCACGCGGCAGCAAACCCCGGCCGTACATCACGAAATACATATTCTGAATATTTTGGAATGTTGGAGCGATATTTCAATACATCTCCGGCAGGCGTAATATCATCCGTAGTTATTTTTTCTCCCAGCTTCGCCGTCACTTTGCCTATAAGGGAATCCGGCACCGGAGTGTTTTTCGGAGGTGCTCCGATATTAGGCCCGGAAAACACCTCTGCCTTTAAATCACAGGCTGGCTGCAGAAGCAGACTGTCGTTTACATAGTAAGTATCCGGAAGCGCAATCTCCGGATAAGCAAGGTCCAGACTGCGCGGATCCGTAATAACCCCGGTTATCGCAGAGGCTGCCGCAGTTTCAGGGCTCACTAAATATACCTGTCCGTCTTTGGTTCCGCTGCGGCCTTTGTAGTTTCTATTGTTTGTCCGAAGAGAGACCCCGGCATGCTGCGGAGACTGCCCGGACCCGCAGCAAAATCCGCAGGCACTTTCAAAAATACGGGCTCCTGCATCTAAAAAGATGTCCATTAATCCATCTTGAATCATCATTTTCTGTACCTGCCGGCTGCCGGGCGCAATCCCAAAACTTACATCCGGGTGTACTCGTTTCCCTTTCATCATGTATGCGGCAATCGCCAAATCACGGTAAGAGGAATTCGTACAGCTTCCCAATAAAACCTGATGCACCTTCATTCCTTCTATTTCTTTTACCGTTTTTACATTATCCGGAGAGTGAGGGCAGGCCACATTGGGAACAATCGCGCTGACGTCAAGGCTGATGGTATCCGCATACGCTGCATCAGGATCCGGCAGTATTTCTTTCCATTGTTCCAGCCGTCCCTGCGCTTTAAAAAAGGCTTTCGTTTGTTCATCGCTGGGAAAAATAGAAGTGGTAATCCCCATTTCTGCGCCCATATTCGTGATGGTTGCCCGTTCTGGAACGGGCAGCGCAGCCAAAGCGCTTCCGCCGTATTCAATAGCCGTGCCCACATTCCCTTTTGTGGTAAAGCGGCGCAGTACTTCCAGGACAATATCTTTTGCACTGCACCATTTTTGCAGCTTCCCCTCCAAGTTGACGCGAATGACGCGCGGTACGGTAAAAAAAGCTCTGCCGCTCGCCATAGCTCCGGCAATTTCCAAGCCCCCAACGCCGACAGCTAGCATTCCCACGCCGCCGCAAGTCGGCGTATGACTGTCGCCGCCGAGAAGCACTTGTCCGGGAACACTGAATCGTTCTAAATGTACCTGATGGCAAATACCATTGCCCGGTTTGGAGCATGTAATGCCGAATTTACTGGTGACCGTCTGCAAATACCGATGGTCGTCTGCATTTTCAAATCCCTGCTGCAAGGTGTTGTGGTCAATATACGCTACGGAATTGGTCTTAACGAGCCCCGCTTCTAATGCTTCATACTGCATGTACGCCATCGTTCCCAACACGTCCTGCGTCAATGTCTGATCTACTTTGATTTGGATTTCTTCTCCCGCCGCGATTTTTCCATCCAGCCAATGTGTTTCTATAATTTTTTCAATCAGATTTTTTCCCATTTTTCTGCTCCTCTTTTCCTCATATTAAAATCCGTACAAGATTTCCGGATTGGTCACCAAGATCTTATATCGGTCTTCTTCCGTCGTTCCCATGCCGGCGAGTGAAGCCAGCATAACGGCGTCGTCAGGCCATGTTTTTCGCTTTGAAAATACCGAAGGATGCGGCCAGTCTGATCCCCAAACACACCGATCCAGGCAGGCGCGTATAAATGCAGCCCCCGTCTTTGCCGTATCGCCATAGTCCGGATATCCCTCCTGGCTATCCAAATAAAACCCCGACAGCTTTATCCAGCCCCGCCCTTCTTTCATCAAATCCGTCACGATACCAAAAGCAGGATGGCGGCTTCCTTCCGGCTGCGGCAGATGCGCCAGATGATCAAAAACAATCGGACAGGGTAACTTTTGGAAAAATGATTTCATTGCCGCGATCCGCCCAGCGCTCATCCAAAACTGAACATGCCACCCTAATTCATGGATACGGCAGGCAATTCGTTCTATTAAAGCCAAATCATCTGATCCGCCCGTTGCGATATTAAAGCGTACGCCCCGGACACCGGCAGCATGCATAGCTTCCAATTCTTCATCGGATACGGTGTCGTCTATCACCACTACTGCACGGGCATTGGCTCCCATTTGCGCCAGTGCATCAAGCGTACATCGGTTATCCAATCCGTAGGCAGACGGCTGAATGATCACATTTCGGGTCAGCCCTAATCGTTTTTGCAGCATGCGATAGACGTCAACGCCGGCAGGCGGCTGATTCCGCACATCTGTAGGCACGTAGGGAAAACGTACCGGATCATAAATATGATGATGACAATCGCAGGCATTGACGGGAACGGCCATGGCCGGCACCTCTCTTCCTGCCGTATAGGGCACCTGCATAATCTGCCGTGTTGCATAAGTAATCATGTTGCCTCCTCCTTACCAGAATCCAATTATTTTCCACCAAACGGCTCCGCCGCCGATCCAAATCACAAGATTCAAAAACGATACGATCAGTCCGTTTCTCCACCACCGGGCCTGAGACACAAAACCGGCTCCAAAGAAAATTGGCGTGGGCCCTGCCGCATAATGCGTTACTCCCTGCATAATAGCCGTGCAGCCAAACAGGGACATCGTCAATAGATACGGCGGAATCCCCGCTGCAGCTCCTACGGCTAAAAACGCAGCAAACATCGCAGCGATATGCGCGTTCAAACTAGCAAATAAATAATGGCTGTACGTATAGAGCAGTACGATTAACAACCACGAGATCTCCCAGGCAAAACCGGAAAGAGAAGCCCCTACTTGCTGAGAAAACCACGGAATCATACCGGTCTTATTCAAAAATCCGGCCAGACAAATCAAACCGCCCATCCAAATCATCGTATCCCACGCACTTTTTTCTTCAATTACATCTTTCCATTCCAATACATGGAAGAGAATCATCGCCGAAATAGCCGCCATACCGATCAGTGTGGCATTCAATCCCGTAATCTGCGTAGTCGCCCACAGCCCCAGCGCGCTGACAAAAATAAACGCCAGCTTTTTCTCCTCGCTTTTCATCGGCCCCATTTCCGCCAATTCTTTTTCCGCAAACGCTTTAGCTTCCGGCGTCTTTTTTATCTCTGGATTTTCCAGGTAATACAGTACGATAGGAATCAGCAGCAAAGAAATCAATGCCGGCACTGCCGCGCCCAGGAACCAACTCCCCCAGGTAATTTCTACTCCCACAGCCAGCGCCAGGGACGCCATCAAAGGATTTCCAGCCATTGCCGTCATAAACATGCCCGACACCGGCGTATCTCCATGATAAACCGCCTGCATGAAAAACGATCCAAACCGCTTTGCCGTCGCACCCGGCTCAGAACCAAACGAGCTGCTCAAGCTTCTTGTAATGGGAAAGATCACGCCGCCAAGCCGGGCTGTATTGGAAGGCGTTGCCGGCGCAACAATTAAATCGCTGCAGATCAGGACGTAAGCCAGCCCTAAACTGCTCGTTCCAAAATACCGGATTAAATAGAACGCAATCCGTTTTCCCAGCCCTGTTTTTACAAACCCTCGGGAGAACAAAAACGCCCCAACGATGAGCCATACCGTTGCCTGCGAAAACCCGCTCAGCACATCCGTTACCTTCAATACCCCGGTCAGTGCAGTAACGGTCAAGCTGATAAACGCCATCGCTCCCAGCGACAGCGGCTGTAAAATAAACCCCAAAATCGTCGCCGCAAAAATTGCAAACAAGTGCCAGGCCGTTTCATGTAAGCCTTCCGGAACCGGCATCACCCAAATCAGGGCTCCAAACGCCGCTGCAGCCAATAATTTCCAGCTTGCTTTTGACATATACATCTACCTCCGTTCCTCTCATTTCTTCCTGCTTTCACTGTATCAAATACAATTTCAAATTGATAATATCCGCTCCGTTTGCTTCGTCATAATTTTTTTGCATAAAAAAGCAGGCATGCCTATTCCGACATGCCTGCCATATTGCAGCTATCTCTTTTATGCAATTAGTCGTTATACCCCAACTGAAAGGGAATTCCTTTTACAAACTCATAAAACATACGGCAAAGTTTCAAATCCGTTACCATCGGCTGATACACCATCCAGGTATTACGATATAAAATATCGCCGGACCGATAGGTGAGCATCTGTTTTTCCAACCCTATTTTCTCCTGATCGACGACCAGCTCCGGGAAAAATGCATATCCCAACCCTTTATCGACCATTTCTTTTGCCGTATCCACTTTATCTACCGACATACTGATCTCCGGCCGCACAAAAAAGCGCTCGCCCCACCATTTATCTACCAGGCTTTGCACGTAAGCATCGCTTTTATAATCAATCTGCGGCATTGCCGGCAAATCCGTAATAGAAAAAGGGGTGCGATTTACAACATACATCTTTTCCCGGAAGAGTTTCTCTCTCCGACCGGAAAATTCGTAGTCCCCGCGGATAAAGCCGAAATAAATATCGCCGCCATTTACCATCTTCATGATCTGCTGGCTCCATCCCGTCGTTACGCTGAACTGCACGTTGGGATATAATTGTTTGAAATCCCGCAAAAGCCCCGGCAGGATATATTTTGTAAATGATCCGGAAGCGCCAATACGCAGCAGCCCTGCCGGCTCTTCTTTCATATCCAGCACTTTTTGCTGCCATTCCTGCTGCTGGTGCAGTACCGTTTCCGCACATTGGCAAAGAAACACACCGGCCGGCGTAAAGTGAACGCCTTTTTTCGTTCGTACCAATATATCCGTCTGAAACCGCCGTTCGATATTTTGAATACGCCGAGAAATCGCCGGCTGTGAAATAAAGAGTTCATCGGCAGCCTTACTGATATTTTTTGTCTTTTCCAATACGCTGATGACTTTCCAATCCAATTCATCCATACATGACATCCGCTCCCTTTCTCTCTTTCTTTTATTATATCCGACCTTTTACCTTTTGACGACATTTCTTCTATCCCCGTCTATTTTATTTTTCCTTTTTCTCTATTATATTTTTAGATATCTGATATAATAAAAATATAGACTATACAGAAATGAGGTGTCTTTATGGATTACATGAAGATCATTACTAAACGGCGGAGCGTATACGAGCTTTCTGCCAACCTTCCTATTTCTCACGAAGAATGCATCGCTTTAATAGAAAATATTCTTGAAGCTTCTCCGACAGCTTTTAATATGCAAAGCAGCCGTGCCATTCTTTTATTTGGCGGAGAGCACCAAAAACTCTGGGATATTACCACGTCCGTATTAAAAGAAATCGTTCCGGAAGATCGCTTTGCCCCTACGCAGGAAAAAATGACGCGCTTCTCCAAAGGAGCGGGAACGGTTCTGTTCTTTGAAGATACGGCAATCGTGGAGGAATATAAACAGAAATTCCCTTCCTATGCCGCTTCTTTCGACATGTTTGCCGCTCATGGCCTGGGCATCCTTCAAGGCAATGTATGGAATGCGCTGGCCGAACTGGGTATTGGCGCCAATCTGCAGCATTACAATCCTATCATCAACGATAAGGTTCGGGAAGCATGGCAGGTGCCGCAGTCTTGGAATCTCGTATCGCAGCTGGTATTCGGCACAGCCATTCAGCCGGCCGGCCCGATTGAAAAGATTCCCGGCAAAGACCGCCTGCTTGTATTTAAATAAACAGCCTCAAAATTGTTAGAAAAAATCCCCCAGCGAAATACCGCGGTATCTTGCTGGGGGATTGTATATATAGTTATATTTTCTGCGCCAAATTTCGGATCGCCGCTATCAGCTCGTCCGTTTTGTCCTCTCGTGTCGCCCAGCTGGTACAAATCCGGGCTGCAATACGGCCGTCTTCCAAATATTCCCATAGCGCAAGGACGAATTGTTTTGACAACACCTCCCATTGCTCTTTGGTAAAAATCGGAAACTGCTGATTGGTAGGAGAATCGATCAGCAGAGGGATTCCCGCCTCTTTCAAAGCCGTTTTAATCTTCATTGCCAAGGTCACGGCATGACTGGAAATTTCAAAATACAATCCTTTTTCAAACAAGGTTTTAAACTGTATTCCCAATAACCGGCCTTTTGCCAGGACGGCGCCCCCTTGTTTCATAATAGAAAAAAAGTCCGCCTTGATTTCTTCATTACTGATGACCAGAGCTTCTCCAAATAACGCACCTACTTTCGTGCCGCCGATAAGAAACATATCACAGTTCGCCGTAATATCCGGCAGAGTCAGATCGTTGGCCGGCGACGCCAATCCATAGCCCATGCGGGCGCCGTCAATAAATAGGTATAGGTTGTATGTCCGGCAGACTGCATAGATATCCCTTAGTTCCTGCTTGCTGTACAAGGTTCCTAATTCTGTCGGCTGAGAGATATATACGAGCTTTGGCTGCACCCAATGATTCCGGCTCGGATCTGTATCATATTTTTTCCATTCCCCTTCGATTTGCGCAGCACTTAACTTCCCGTCCCGGCCGGCTATTTCTATCACTTTGTGCCCTGTCCGCTCAATCGCACCGGCTTCATGCGTATTAATATGGCTTGTAACCGCAGCCAGCACGCCCTGATGGGGCCGCAGCGCTGCGCAGATTGCCGTCAAATTTGCCTGCGTCCCGCCTACCAGAAAGTGTACGTCTGCCTGGTCATTTTGGCAGGCCTTCCGGATCAGCTGCCGCGCTGCTTCGCAGTAAGCATCCTCGCCATATCCCGGCGTCTGCTCCCAATTCGTTTCTGCCAACGCATTCAATAGCTGCGGATGACAGCCTTCCGTATAGTCACTGGTGAAATAATACATCTCAATTCCCTCCATTCTGCTGTATCCATTCCTCTTTTTTTCGGCGCGTCCATTTTTTTATCCTGCATTCCATGGAACGGGCTTCTTGTTCCGTATCATATTGGCGATACCAAACCAGAGCAACCGGCCGGCGCGTCTTTGTATATTTTGCGCCCTTGCCGCTGTTATGCACCTCTACGCGGGAAAAGACATCTTTTGCCCAACCGGTGTATAAGGTACCGTCAGCACAGCGCACGATATACGTATAGCCGCCGGTCATGGTTTTTCTTTACTGATACGGATCGATTCGATGACGATCGGCTCTTCCGGCTTATCCTGCCGATTTGTCTTTACTTTGCTGATCGCTTCTACCACGTCATAGCCGGCAATAACCTGTCCAAAAATAGCATGTTTGTTTTGAAGCCATTTAGTCGGCGCTACGGTAATAAAAAACTGGGAACCTCCTGTATTCGGGCCGGCGTTTGCCATTGCCAGCACGCCCGGCTTTTCAAAATTCAGCCCGGGAGCAAATTCGTCAGGAATCGTATATCCCGGCCCGCCGGTTCCCGTTCCCGTCGGATCGCCGCCTTGAATCATGAAATCGGCAATGACCCGATGAAAAATTGTCTGGTTATAGAACCCTTTTTCCGCTAACGCAATGAAATTCTTAGCCGTAGCCGGTGCTTTGCTTGTATATAACTGTACGGTAAAATCTCCTTTATTCGTATGAAATACCGCATATTCGTCGGGAGAAGCCTGTACAGCAGCCGGAACCGTTCCGGACGCTCCGCTTTCTTTCGCGCCTTCTTCTGCCCCGCAGGCAGTCAGTACAAAACAACACGCGAGAATCCCCGCCATTTGCATCATTCTTTTAAACTTCATATCGTTCCTCCTATCTCCGGTCATGTACCCTCATTATATCGGCATCGCCGGCTGATTTCAATAAGAGTTTTCTATTTCAAAGTTCCTTGATAAGAAATACTCTTTATCCACTTTACTGGCAGCAATATAAAAAGAAGATAAACAAAAAACGGAACCACAAGGGTTCCGTTTTATATACTGTATCAGTAAAATTATTTTACTTCGATTACAGCGCCAGCTTCTTCCAATTTAGCTTTCAGAGCTTCTGCGTCAGCTTTGGAGATGCCTTCTTTAACCGGTGCCGGAGCGCCGTCTACGAGAGCTTTAGCTTCTTTCAAGCCAAGGCCAGTTACTTCGCGAACAACTTTGATTACGTTGATTTTGGAAGCGCCAGCGTCTTTCAATACAACGTCGAATTCGGATTTTTCTTCAGCTGCTGCTGCTGCAGGAGCTGCTGCTGCTACAGCTACCGGAGCTGCTGCGGATACACCAAATTTTTCTTCCATAGCTTTTACGAGTTCGGACAATTCCAAAACAGTCATAGACTCAATGGCCTGCATGATTTCTTCTCTAGTCATTATAATATACCTCCAGTTGTATGTTTGTTTTTAATAAGTCAACTTGCGAATAAGAGCTTATGCGCTCTGTTTCTGTTCACGGATCGCGTCAAGCACATAAACGAGATTGCGGATGTTGCCCTGCAATACATTGACGAATCCGGTGAGCGGAGCCTGCATGCTGCCAAGTACTTTGGCAATGAGGACTTCTCTGCTCGGCAGGTTTGCCAGTTCTTCCACGCCTTTCGCGTCGATAACCTGGCCTTCTACGAGACCTACTTTTACAGTAATGGCTTCGGATTTTGTTTCTTCTAAGAATTCTTTGAGAATCTTAGCAGGAGCTACAGGATCTTCGAAGGATACTGCCAACGCACAAGGGCCTTCCAAGTGTTCGGAGAAACCTTCCAGACCGAGTTCATCAGCGGCAATACGAGTCAACGTATTTTTGATTACTTTGTACTGTACATTGCCAGCGATGAATTTACGGCGAAGTTTTGTAGCGGCAGCAACGGTCAGCCCGTTATACTGTACGAGGACAGCGCCTTTCGCACCGGAAAGTTCTTCTTTCATCTGCGCTACTATCGCTTTCTTTTCTGCTGTAACAGCCATGGTCACACCTCCTTGTTATTAGGATTATGTATCACCTTAGCATAAAGAACGGCCCCGCAAAAACGAGGCCGTAACTATTTTGGTTTAGTCCATCATAGTTTAGCCTCAGAGGGCGGACTTGCGTCCATTATACATACCTTCCGTCTACAGCTAAGATTGATATTGAATTATTCGGCTTTAGCGCCAGCTTTGATAGCGAACGGATTGATATGGATGCCAGGGCCCATCGTAGAGCTGATCGTAATGCTCTTAATGTACTGACCTTTTGCACCGGACGGTTTTACGCGGATCAGAGTTTCCACGAGCGTCGTCAAGTTATCAATCAATTTCTGTTCTTCAAAGGATTCTTTACCGATCGGAGCATGGATGTTACCAGCTTTGTCCGTACGGTATTCGATTTTACCCGCTTTGATTTCGTTTACTGCACGAGTAATATCCATCGTTACAGTACCTACTTTCGGGTTCGGCATCAAGCCTTTAGGACCAAGGATTTTACCGAGGCGGCCTACAACACCCATCATATCCGGAGTTGCTACAGCCACATCAAAATCTGTCCAGCCGCCCTGAATTTTCGTTACCAATTCTTCAGAGCCTACGAAATCAGCACCTGCTGCTTCCGCTTCTTTTACTTTTTCGCCTTTAGCAAAGACAAGAACGCGTTTGGATTTACCAGTACCATGCGGTAAAACAACGGCGCCACGCACTTGCTGATCAGCGTATTTCGGATCGACGTTCAAACGAACGGCGAGTTCAATTGTTTCGTCAAATTTAGCCACAGCAGTCTTTTTAACAAGCTCTACTGCTTCTGCTACTTCGTAAAGTTTCGTTGCGTCTACGAGTTTAGCAGCTTCGGCATATTTTTTGCCAAATTTTGCCATTAGTCTATTTCCTCCTCTGTGGTTTAACGGGAAGCTTCCCTTCCACCGGTGCGCCTAAGCGCATCGTACGCGATTAATCAACGATTTCAATACCCATGCTGCGAGCGGTACCTTCTACCATTTTCATAGCAGCTTCAACGTCGTTGGCGTTGAGGTCGGGCATTTTAGTTTCAGCGATTTCTCTTACTTTGTCGCGGCCTACTTTAGCGACTTTTTTCTTGTTCGGTTCACCGGAAGCCGTTTCAATGCCAGCAGCTTTTTTCAAAAGAACAGCAGCCGGCGGCGTTTTGGTGATGAAAGTAAAAGATCTATCTTCAAATACGGTAATTTCTACAGGAATAATCAAGCCAGCCTGTTTTGCAGTTCTTTCGTTAAATTCTTTAACGAAAGCCATGATGTTTACGCCTGCCTGACCAAGAGCCGGTCCAATCGGCGGTGCCGGAGTAGCTTTTCCAGCTTCGCATTGGAGTTTTACCATTTTAATTACTTTTTTTGCCATGGTGTTTACACCTCCTTACGTTCAAGATGTGGTAAGCGGATTTACATCCTCCCACTCACACAGCCTGCCCAGCAAGCCGTGCATTATAGAGTATATTAAAGACTTTTCTCGATTTGAGAATAGTCGACCTCTACCGGAGTTTCCCGTCCAAACATATCTATAAGTGCTTTCAGGGTACCCTTTTCCGCATTGATTTCCGTAATAACAGCTTCGAAATCCTGGAACGGGCCCGAGATAATGCGTACTGTTTCACCGAGTTCTACCTCGATATTCGGCCGTACGACTTCTTCCATGCCCTGCGATTTCAGTATGCGTTTGACTTCTTCAGGTTCCAAGGGAACAGGTTTCGTAGCAGAACCAACAAAACCGGTCACACCAGGCGTATTGCGGACTACATACCAAGAGCGGTCATTGACTTCCATTTCCACCAGCACATACCCAGGAAATACTTTACGTTTGACGACTTTTTTCTGGCCGTCTTTTACGTCCAGCTCATCTTCCATAGGCACCAGAATGCGATGGATCGTATCTTCCATTCCCATGGACTGCACTTTGCGCTCCAGGTTCGCTTTTACTTTGTTTTCATAGCCAGAGTAGGTATGAATCACATACCAACGTTTTTCCGTTTCCATCAACTAAGCCTCCTATCCGATCGCGGTATTAAAAAGCTTGAACAGTTCGGTGAAAATGCCGTCGCTCACGCCGATCAGCAGCGTGATGAACACTACGGTTACAAATACTGCCGCCGTATAGGAAATCATTTCCTTTTTCGTCGGCCAGACGACTTTTTTCATCTCTGTTTTGACTTCCCGGAAAAATTTGGCTCCGCCTTTTTGCTGTTGTCCTGTTGTTTTCGGTGCTGCCATATTGTTTCCTCTCATCCTCGAATTACCCAGCGGGCAATCAATCGCTCACACTATTATTTCGTTTCTTTATGTAACGTGTGTTTTTTGCAGAATTTGCAATATTTGTTCATTTCCAGACGATCCGGATTGTTCTTTTTGTTTTTATTCGTCTGGTAATTACGCTGTTTGCAAACAGTACATGCAAGAGTTGCGGCATTACGCATTATTCATACACCTCTCTCATTAAAAAATCACAAGCCGCTTTCGCGCTTGTGTAATATTGCTTATATACTATATCACAACCGCCTTTTCATGTCAATAAAAAAATGGCGATTCCATGCAAAAAAAGTTAGATTCCTCACCTAACTTTCATTAGATTACCATATCCCGCAGCAAAATACAAGATACTTGCGTTTCTCATGCAAAAACGGCGCCTGCCCGCAAAAGGACAGATGCCGTTCTTGTTCTTATATATTTTATCGTTTTATATGCAGCGTATTATTCCGGCGCATTACGCATCCACAGACCGGAAAATCGCGTCTGCCGCTTCAGCTGCCGCCCGCCGTTCCGGATCATAGGCAATCAGCAGATTAACTGCCAGCCGGCCTTTTCGTTCCAGCACATACGCCCGCACATAGGCCGGCAATTCAAATCCGTCAACATACAGCAGCGCCTCTGAACCGGCTGTATATACGATTTTCTTTGCTCCATCGAGCCGGTGCACCGGCGTCATATCCTCCAACGTGATGCGCACATCCATGCCCGATCGGTTTTCTTCCCGCAGGATCTGATCAATCAGCGCCTGTCCATTGAGCAGCATTAAGTTCGCTGCCGTAATCGCATTTTGTTCCTCTCTGCCCAATTTATTTTTCATAAACGGCTTCCACTGTTTATCGTACTCTTTTTCCGGCACCACGACAGAAAGCAGCGCCGCTGATTTCCAAGAATCGTTTTCCATCAGCAAAAGCTGATACATATTAAAAGAACGGCTCAGCGTTTCCAGCTGTTTTTTCTGAATGACCGCCGCTTCCCAGACCGCGCCTTTTTCCAGACCGCCGGCCAGCTCTTCTTCGATGACGGCGTTTGCTTTTCCCGCAGCCAGTGCTCCCCAGTCCGCAATCCGTACATGGTTAGGCACGTCTATGTTTCCCAATGTAGAGGTCTGAACCGTTTGTGCCAGTGCTGTTGTGCAGACCGCAGCAGCCAGCGCGGCAGCCGCCAGTATTTTCTGATATGTTTTCATGGTGTCACCTCGTCAACGAACTCATCATACCGTCCAGCTTGTCATGGAAAAACTGATAACTGCTGTCCGGCACAGCTGCCAATACTACGGCATAAACATCTCCGCGATCCAATAAATAGCTGGTTATGCCAATGGGCATCACCCATGCGCCCTCTCCGACAGCCGTCCGCGTCGATTCGCGCCAGATAAACTCCTGCCCTGTATAAAACCGTTCCATCGGTTCATACCCTAATATCCGCACCGACATATCTCCGCGGGACGCCGCTCCGTCTTTTGCCTGCACGGCATTTTTGCCGGCCGCCTTATCTGCTTTCTCCTGAGCCTCTTCTATCGTCTTTGGCAGCTTTCTAAACTTCGTTACCGTATCCGGCGACAATGCATTCTGGAACATATCGTCCGTAAAGAATCCATCTTCCCCCGCTTCTGCCTGCGCCGCTTCTTTTGTTATCGTGCACACAAACAGCCAGGCAATATGACGTCCCGCTTCATCGCTTCCTTTTAATTGATATATCCGCGGTACAGACATCACCTCACTGCTGGTTTCCAAGCCAAGCTGTTTTTGCACCTGCTCATTGATCCCTGGCCAGGCGTTTTCTAATTTGCTGTACGCCTGCTGCCCCCATTGCGGCACCGCCAAATCAGCCAGTTCCATGCCGCTGCCGATCTCTACGGACCCCACTTGCGGGAGTTCATACCGCGCCGCCTCAGCACCCATCGGCAGACAGGCCAGACTCCAGCTAAGTCCTAATGCAGCCAGCATATACTTCCACTGTCTTTTCATGCCATTCCCTCCATTTCCTTTTTGTTATTCCGTATATATGCCCTTCATACCTTCTTCCAGAAGTTTTTTTCGCAGCGCGCTCAGTTTTTCACTCCGCTGCACCCACATTACTTCCGGATTCACCAACCGCTTATACTCCGGCCAAAGCAGTTCGATCTGCTCATTGGCATACCGGCAGATCTCCGACAAATCCGGCCGGTCATATACGACCTTGCCGTCTTTAAAGATCGGCACCAGCAATTTTTTCACCATGTACGTGCCCGCTTTCAGCCGCCTCTTTTTCCACGGATACACATCGCTGGAAAATACAAAGTCCTGCTCCGTATTCAGCTCTTCGCCTTCTAAAATAATCAGATCGCCTTTCATCTTCCCGCTTTTTTTATCGATGATGCGAAGCACATTTTTCCTGCCCGGATTCGAAATCTTCTCCACATTATCCGACAGCTTGATCTTTGGCACGAAAGCATCTCCATCATACTGGCCAGCCATTTTATATACGCCGCCCAGCGCAGGACTTCCGGACGCAGTGATAATATGCGTGCCAACGCCCCAGGAATCGATTGCCGCTCCCTGCCGCTTTAAATCGGCAATCAGCCACTCGTCTAAATCGTTGGACGCGGTGATCTTTGCTTTAGGAAATCCCGCTTCGTCCAGCATTTTTCTCGCTTCTACCGATAAATACGTCAAATCTCCGCTGTCCAGCCGAATACCAAACCGCTCCGGCAGTGTTCCGGCAGCTTTCATTTCCTGAAATACCTGAATGGCATGCGGCACGCCCTGCTGCAAGGTATTATACGTATCGACAAGAAGAACCAGATTGTTCGGATACTCTCTGGCATACGCCCGAAACGCGTCCAACTCACTGTCAAAGCTCATCACCCAGCTGTGCGCCATCGTTCCCAATACAGGAATGCCAAACTTGGCGCCGGCATATACGTTGCTTGTACCATTAAACCCGCCGATCATCGCCGCCCGGGCTCCGTATACCGCCGCACTTTTTCCCTGTGCCCGGCGCATGCCAAACTCCATCAAGGGATCTTTTCCGGAAACCGACCGAACGCGCCGGCATTTCGTAGCAATCAGGCTCTCATGATTCATCATCATGGAGAGCGCCGTTTCAATAAACAAGGCTTCTGCTTTTGTTGTTTCCACCCGCAGCAGCACTTCGTTTGGAAAAGCTACCGTCCCTTCCGGCATCGCATATACGTCGCCGGTAAAACGAAAATTCTTCAGATACTCCAAAAAAGAGTCTTTAAAAAATCCTGTGCTCTTCAAATAGTCCAAATCTTCCGAAGTGAACTGAAGCGATTCTAAAAACTGTATCAAATGTTCCAGCCCGGCAACAACAGTATATTCCCCGCGAAACGGATTTTTGCGATAATATCGGTCAAATACGCAGCGCTGTTCATGTTTTCCTTCCAGGAACAACCCCTGCATCATGGTAAATTGATATAAGTCCGTCATCAAAGCATGGCTGATCATCTTTCAGACCTCCTTTTTTAATTACGCTCATTATACACTACTTCCCCGGCATGTAAAGAAAATTTTTAAAGGCTTTTCCCTCCCGCCCATTTTTCTCTGGCAAAGAAAAAAAGAGAATGGTATACTATAGAGAACCAATAAAATTATTCAATGCATATTGGGGGATTTCAGCTTATTATATTGAGGGGGATTTATCATGTCTATGACAAATTACACGGTTATGCTGCCGGATTACAGCATTGGAGAACATTGTTACGAAAAAATCGGGTTCGTTACCCGTCATTTTGGAAAAAAAGTCGTTCTTATCGGGGGGAAAACGGCCTTATCCAAAGCAAAAGACGCCATCCTTGACGCCATTAAAGACACGCCGCTCGAAGTAATCGACACCATTTGGTACGGCGGCAATGCATCTACCGACAATATCGATGCGCTCGTTGCCAATGAAAGCGTGCAGAAAGCCGATCTTGTCTTCGGCATCGGCGGCGGCCGTGCGGTCGATACCTGTAAAGTGGTCGCAGATAAACTCAACAAACCGATGTTTGCCTTCCCGACCGTTGCGTCCAACTGTGCAGCCTGCACCGCCGTTTCTGTTGTATATAATCCGGACGGTTCCTTGAACTCGTACTACTATCCAGCTCCGGCCGTTCATACCTTTATTAATACGGCCATCATTGCCGACTCTCCGGAAGATCTGTTCTGGGCAGGCATCGGCGACACGCTGGCCAAAGAATGTGAAGCGGAACTGGCTTCCCGCGCCGATCAGCTCTTCCATACGACCCTGCTCGGCATTCAAGTCAGCCATTCCTGTACTTCGCCGATTTTAGAATACGGTGAACAAGCGTATACCGACTTCAAAGCCAAAAAAGTAACTTTTGCTCTCCAGCAGGTTATTCTGGACATCATCATGAGTACCGGCATCGTTTCCAACTTGACTTGCGGCGGCGAAGAATATTATTACAATTCTTCCCTGGCTCACTGTTTCTACAATGCCAGCACCGTTCTTCCGCAGTCGCACAACCATCTGCATGGTGAAATCGTTTCCTTCGGCGTGCTTGTGCTCCTGACCTACGACGGCCAGCTCGAACTGCGCAACACCGTCGCTGCATTCAATAAACGCATGGGCCTTCCGACCACCCTTGCCGACCTGGATATCGTAGACGAAGCGGATCTCGATAAACTCGTTGATAAAGCTCCGTCCATCATGGAATGGGGAAAAGTGCCGGAACCGGCAACGAAAGAAAAATTCAAACAAGCAATCCTCGATGCCGATGCATATGGAAAAACCTTGTAAGATTCTATCGACCCAATTTTAGAATAACGCAATCTCTTTACCGCAGCAGCGTAACTACCTGCTGCGGTATTTTTTATTAGAAAATGCAAAACCAATCTTCCGCAACCGTTTATGCACAAAATTTGCATACGTCCCTACGCTTCATTTCCCAGACAAAGAACCGCTTACATTTTTCAAAATACCAGGTTCTGCAAGGCTTAAAACCACCCTTCTCTCTATAAAAAACCCTCCTCTCCTTGCTTCAACTTCACATGCTAATCTAATTTAATATTTTTATTTTAATTATAAAAATTATTAAATTGCGCAATTATAATACGTTATATATCATATACTTGTAGATGGTGGTATATCACATATCATGATTTGTTTTGTGGTTCTATCACTGCAGATATTACATATTTTAAAGGAGTGGGACTGTATGAAAAACGTATTGAATTTAACAGTAGTTGGCAAAGGCAACCTGGAAGTAGAAGTAAAACGGATTTTTAATGGCGGCTATGCTGGCCGCGATCAAGAGTTAGTACGCGGACACATCGAAGAATTGGGAAAACTGGGCATTCCTGCTCCTACTACGTCTCCAACACTCTATCCAATTTCAAATTATTTAGCAACAACCAGCGATGTAGTCCAAGTACAGAATCAAGAATCTTGCGGTGAAGTAGAATATGTCCTCATTTATCACGATGGAAAATGCTACGTTACAGTCGGCAGCGACCAAAGCGATCGGAACTTGGAAACATTTAGCGTTCCTAAATGCAAACAAGCGGCTCCCGATGTATTGGCACCGGAAGTTTGGGATATGGATGAAGTCAAAGATCATTTTGAAGAATTGAAGTTAGAATGCTATGTTGAAAAAGACGGCGAATGGATCCCTTATCAATTAGGCAAAGTCGGCGACCTGATGACTCCGGAAGAATGGAAAGATATCTTTGCTCAGCATGATGTAGCGAAAGATGGTCATATCTTCTTCTCCGGCACGATAAATACAGTAAGCAAAGATTTGTATTTTGCTAAAAATTATAGAATTGCCATTATTGACGATGTATTAAATAGAAAAATCACTCATGCATATTCTATCGATTTCTTACCGAAAGGAATTGAATAATTCGTTCTAATCCGTTAGGAGGAATCGATATGGAAACTAAACCGACCACGAAGCCTAAACTCAGTGTAATGTTAGGCGCTATTTTCCTAATGGCCACCTCTTCTATTGGTCCTGCATTTCTAACGCAGACCAGCTATTTCACCGAAAAGTTCGCAGCAAGCTTCGGATTTGCAATCCTTGTCTCTATCGTAGTAGATATCGCTGTGCAGGTAAATGTGTGGCGTATCATCTGTATATCCGGCAAACGCGGGCAAGAAGTAGCGGACGGAGTACTAAATGGATTGGGAAAATTTATCGCCCTTATTATTGTAATTGGCGGCCTTGTCTTTAATATCGGCAATGTTGCCGGCGCAGGACTGGGGCTCAATGTACTATTTGGAATCTCGGTAGAAACAGGCGCAGCCATTTCCGGTGTTTTAGCACTCCTTGTTTTTTCAGTAAAAGATGCCGGCAGAATCATGGATGCCGTGGCTCAGTTTCTGGGCTGCCTTATGCTGATTCTGGTTGTTTATGTCATGTTTACTTCAAACCCGCCATATGGCGATGCCATTGCCAAAACAGTAATGCCTGATGATCCAGGCGCGCTTGTATTTCCTTTGATCACCTTGATCGGCGGAACAGTAGGCGGTTATATTACCTTTTCCGGCGCTCATCGACTCATTGATGCGGGAGTTACGGGTATCGAACATCTCAAAGAAATTAATCAAACGGCTGTACGAGGCGTATTGGCAACAGGTATTATGCGCGTCCTCCTCTTCTTGGCGGTTCTCGGCGTTATTTATCAAGGGTATCACTTGAATCCCGAAAACCCAGCAGCCTCTGTATTTGAAATTGCTGCTGGCCCAATCGGCTACAAGCTGTTCGGTATCGTAATCTGGGCCGCTGCGCTCACCTCTATTATTGGTGCAGCTTATACCAGCGTTTCTTTCTTAAAATCTTTTGGTAAAGTTTTTGAAGAATATAATAACAAAATTATCATCCTGTTTATTGTATTTTCTACTATCTTCTTTTTAATGGTGGGAAGACCGGCCACTGTAATGGTTGTTGTCGGTTCTATTAACGGTGTCGTACTTCCTCTTACCTTGATTGCCATTTTAGCAGCCAGCCGCAAAAAATCAATTATGGGCGATACCTATCATCATCCTACCTGGATGATTGTATTGGGCGCATTTGCCGCTTTAATTGCTGCTTATGCAGGCATCGGCTCTCTGGGAAGTATCGTAGCTATGTTTAGCTAAATATACTGCATCTAATAGAAGTATTGTATTTATCTAACGGAGCCATATCGTACAGATAGGATCAAAAGAATACTGGCAGAAAAGATTAAGAATTAGATAAGAGGCGCCGCTTATGCGGCGTCTCTTTATTTTTCAACAAGATGCACTCATGGCTGCAATTGTGAATATAGCGGTCAATCCTCTCTTTGCTTGTAAGATGATTGCGGTTTATGGCAGCAAATACATTCTGTTTTGAGGACAGAGAGGAAATTTTCGGCCACGGCATTGTTGCAAGAGCTTCCTCGTCTTGGCTAATGCCGTATGCTTACGCCGCTCAAAATATGCTCGTGAGATTTACTAAACTCATAGTCGCTATGAAACTGCAGACCCGCAGCGCTCTTTTTTCCTCTTCATTACAACCAAAGGGCATCCGGATGCCGATTCACGATTTCTTCCGTTCCAGTTCTGTAAGGCATAATGCAGTTATCACAGAAGTCCCGGATTATGGGCAGGTACACCACCTTGCTTGGTGCAGATATAAGAAATATCAGCTTCCTATTTGCAGTCATGTTTTGTCTATATAAAAATCTCGACAAAGTCGCTTTTTGTATCTGTGAATCTGCTGCCATGTTCTCTGACGGCAAATTTCAGGCAGTGACAGATAATTTCTTCATGATCCATAGAACGATTTTGAGATTGTAAAAAATATTCTGCCCTTTCAGCCATAGCTGCATCTGGCTAATGCCCAATACGAAAGCTGCCTTCCCACAGTTGTGTAATAACTTACGCAAGAGCCGCTTCCTTTTCCGGTTTACTCAAGACCTAACAACCGTTTTTGGATACAAAGAAGATTTATATATCACTGCCAGGAAATCTACGGTTCTATACCGATATGTGCTGCCTTTGCACTCACTTTCTATACACTGAAAAAACTCGCAGCCGCATATCCTCTATACGTACCTATGGACCTCACAGTCTTATTACTCCACAAGCGCCCTTGGTACAGCGGTTTTTCTCAGCCGGCCTTTTGGCTATGCGATAATTCCAGCTGCCAGCTTTCGTTTCTTCTTCACGCACACGCAAGCAGCCGTTTATCACAGGTCTATCCTGAAGCCGTAGTATTTTGCAGCTTCCCGATAGGCCCCCTCTATCAGCATGGCTTCGATCGCAGGCAGCAGCGCTTGAACGTATATGTAATTTTTTCTTGCTGATAAGACCCCTGATGTAATCTATTTTCCTATATCAGAGGGCTTTTATTACTGCCCGTTTTATTGGATCTGTTCATACCTCTTGTCATCTTTTTTATATCACGCCGTACCAAATCATGAGAACCTAGGAATGTTTCCAGTCCTTTTTATTTCCTATATCTATTCTCATCAGCTATACACAGAATAATCTTACAGATCTTTACGTTGTCTTCCTGCCTCTACAAGAGCCAAAAGCACCTCCGGCACGATGCAAAAAATATACTCCGGTACAATACAAAAAAATTCTTCTCCATATAACAAAAAACTCCCCCTCCAGGATCAATCCAAAGGAACCATCCTGTCAGGGGAGTTTTTTATTTGTGTTCTTTTTGTATGAAATATATTGCTGCCTCATAGGTTTTGTCCATATGATAGGCCATGGCTTCTTTTGCTTTTTCGATATCGCCCTCCGCTACCGCTTCATAGATCCGTTCATGTTCGGTGATCGTTTCTTCATAGCGGCTGCGATTGGAAAAAATCGCTTGTACGCCAAAACATTTGCTTTTATCCCGCATTTGCAGAATCAAATCCGTCAGCAGTTTGCTGCCCGTTGCCTTGACTAAAATCCCATGGAATTCCATATCGTAGTCAATAAATTCTGCCACGACAGGCTGATTCTTTTCTAACAGCCGTTTTTGCTGCCGATAGCTTTCATGCAGTTCCGCCACGACGGAAGGACTCATGCGTTCCATAGCCATTTCTATCATCAGGACTTCCAGCGCTTTGCGTATCCGAAAAACATTTTTCATATCTGCAAGCGACATCTGCTTTACCAATACGCCTTTATACGGAACATATTCTACCCATCCTTCTGATTCCAACGCTTTCAACGCTTCCCGAACCGGCGTCTTGCTCACATTCAGAGCCTGTGATATTTTCCGTTCATTCAGCACTACATCGTTTTCATACTTTTGATTTAATATATCTTCTTTTATGATCTCATAGATCTGATCTTTTAATGATTTTGCTTTCTCTAATGGTTTCATTGCCCGTGCTCCTAATCACTTTCCCTGAGGGAACTATTCTACATTAGGATACCATAGGCTCCTTGAAATCACAACCAATATCTGCAGGTTAAATGATAAAGGTAAGGAGGAAGCAAACGGCGCTGCCGATCAGCATAGCCGGACGCTGGAATTTGTTCGCCACTTTCTGTACCGTTCCCGGGATAACGCCGGCAACAACAGGAAGCGCTGTCAAAGCCCCGCCAGTGAGGAACAGCTGCATGATCGCACAGCCGGTAATAGCTGCAAAGCTCGTTGCCAATGGATCGCAGCCCATGTTGATAACGATCTGCGTAAACGGCAGTACCAAAGGCGCGGAAGCTGCGTTGGACTGCGTGATCGTTCCTGCCAAGAAGGAAATCAGGAACAAGATCTGGATCGGAGCGATTGCCAGATACGGTTCTACATATTCCGCCATCAGCGTTACCAGGCCGATTTTTGTAATTACGTTGGACATGAACATTAAACTGATAATAGCAACGATCGGAATCGCGATCTGCGTTACCCCGCTGACCATGGCTTTTTCACCGTCCGCCAAATTCATGCGGGACATCAGAATAACCAGGATACCGCAGCCCATGCCGACTAAAAATACAGGAATGCCGGCAAAGAATGCTACGCACAGTACGAGGAATGGGAAGAAAGCTTTCATAAAAGACGGCGATCCTTCCGGAAGCGGTTCAAAGGCTTCTACATCATCCCGCAGGATTTCAATCCCTTCTTTTATCATGTCATGTCTGGCTTTCCAGTACAGATAAATATAGATTCCAATAGATCCAATAAAGCCATATACGTTGATCAAACCGAAATGCACGCCGGTTACCGCCAATATCGCCAGCATCGTCGGATGCGTAAACCCGCAGGAATTCGCGACGGTATTTGCGATGGAAATAATAGCGGCGGTTTTATTCGGATGCAAGCCAAGCCGTACTGCTGCCGGCCCTGCGATCGTCGCCATGATAACCGGCTGCGTAAACGCAGTCAGCGCGCCAAGCAACACGGTTGCCAGACCAGCGGCCGTTGCAATCCCCGGCGCACCGCCTTTTTTCCGGCCAAAATCCATAATATGCCAAATGATAACGTCCATATATCCGGATTTCTGCATGATACCGATAAAGAGCAATACGCCCAGCATGTCTACGATAACCGGATTCATCGCGGATATCAGTATCTTTGAAATCGCATTCGGATCGCTCCCGGTAAGAGGAAAGCCCGCTGCCAATGCAGCCAGCGTTCCCCCAACAGCGGCAGTAATATACAAAGGAGCAAAGCCGCCGATCATGGTGATCAGCGTCAGCACCATGATAATTTGTGCTAAAACCATTGAAACTCACTTCCTTTTTGTGGAATCCCGACCATATCTTAGTGTTCTGCGATCATTTTTACAGAATAGGAAAGAGAAATTTCCCGTCCCAGTTTTTCATCTACCAATTTGCAGGAGAATTTTTCACCAAATTTAAAGCCATCTGCCAAAGGAACCGTTCCCGTATAAATCAGGCTGTCTTCTACGTCCAATTCCGTTTGAATTTCTTCAATGATTTTTCCAATCGGGAGCAGATCGCTCGTCACGCCGCACTGGTACTCGATTTCTTTTCCGTCTACCACCTGCGTCGATACCAATTTAATTTCATCGAAATGATCTTTAATTTCGTCATATTCCCAGAAATCTTCTGCATACGGTTTGAGGCAAACCTGTTTGGATTTGTGAATGCTTACCGCTTCCAGTTCCCGGTCGGTATGGTCGCTGCCAATGCCGATATAATATTTGCCGTCTTTTACCAAAATCGTGTATTCCACTTCGCCGCTCGTTTTATCCCCAATTACTTCAATTTCTTCTTTGCGGGTCAGCAGCTGTTTTTCACACTGGTATACTACCGGAACTTTTTTCGGGCATTTGATCCCTTCTTCTTCCAGCTCCCGGATATGTTCCATCGTCTTTTCAATATCTTTGCCGGCAAATCCTACCACGATCAAATTTTTAAGTGCTACTTCTTCCTGTCTTGTTCCTTTTGCATTGATAACGTTGAATTTCATGTTATTTTCTCCTTTTTATAAATAGTGTATAAATGGTTGCTGTCTGTTACACGTGGTAATATTCCGCCTTCCGATCCCGGAACACATTGATGCTTTCCCGAATTCCTTTGATCACGTCCAAATCGATTTCTCCCGTCTGGATTTCTTCTTCGGTGCCCAGATGGCAGATTTCTTCGCCCCAAGGGCTGATCAGCAGGGAATTGCCGCCGTATTTCGTTTCGCCCGCATATCCGCAGCCATTGACCGCGCACAGGTACATCTGGTTTTCAATAGCTCTTGCCGTATTGAGCGTTACCCAGTGAAGTTTGCGGATCAGCGGCCACTGCGCCGGTACGAAAAACAAATCTACGCCCTGTACCGTCGCCGTCCGGATCAGTTCCGGGAACCGCACGTCATAGCAAATGATCATCGCGCAGGGAATTCCATCGAGTTCAAACCGGCGGATACCGTCGCCGCCTTTAAAATAATGATGTTCGTTCGACGGTGTAAATCCGTGTACTTTGTCGTATTCGCAGACACAGTTCCCCTGCCGGTCAAATACATACGCCGTATTATATACTGCGCCTTCTTTCACATTCGCTACAGACCCGGCTACGATATTGACGCCGTGCTTTTTCGCAAAAGCGCCGAATACTTCTTTTGTCCGTCTGCCGTCCTGATCGGCCATTTCCGCCAACCCTTCCGTCGGGAAAAATCCTACGTTCAGCGTTTCCGGCAATACCAGAATATCCGGCTGTTCTTTCATCGCTTCTTCCATCATCTCTACGGCATGCGCATAGTTCGCTTCCGGATCAGACATCTTTACGTCCATTTGCAGCAAGCTGATTTTTTTCTTCATGCTCATTCCTCCTTAAAACAAAAAAGACGCTTCTGCACAGAGTACAAAAGCGCCTTTGCTCATCTTTTTTTGATGGCTTCAGTATACGCCTTTCTGCTCTGTCCATCCATACTTTTTTTCGTTCATTTTTCCAATATGTGATATATTACATATTATTTGCTTTTAGTATATCCGACATTTTTCTTATCGGCAAGAGCCGAAGTGATACGAAATAAAATACATTTTTTTGCAGAAAAAGGGTATTAAAAAAACAGCCTCTATTCGAGGCTGTTCGTTTTGATCCTATCTATTGGCGCGGTCTGCCGCCTTTTTTTGGATTGTATCGGTTCATGCCTTTATCGACGCCCAGTTCAAGACATCCTTCTATGGCAGTCGCGGCCGCTTCTATTCCTTTGGCGATCGCTTCTTTGTCTTCTTCCCGAAAAGGAGCCAGCACGTGATTGACGACCGTCCACTGCGGAAGAGGCCTGCCGATCCCTACGCGGAACCGGATAAAATCATCACAGGCATGAGCCAGTATGCTCTTTATCCCATTATGTCCGCCGGCACTGCCGTTTTTGCGGATGCGGAGCTTGCCTACCGGCAAATCCATATCGTCATAAATGACATATACGTCTTCCCCAGCCAGTTTGTACCAGTTCATTACCGGCCCAACCGATTCGCCGCTCAAATTCATATACGTCTGCGGTTTCAGGAGAAGTATCTTTTCCCCGTTGACGTTCGCCTGCGCGATCAAGCCTTTTTTATCTTCCTGCCAAAGAGAAACGTTCCACCGTTTTGCCAGTTCATCGATGACCATGAACCCTACGTTATGTTTTGTCGTTTCATATTCTTTTCCGGGATTCCCCAGACCTACGATGAGTTTCACTGTCTTATTTGTCAAACAGTTTGCTTACCGAAACGTCGTGAAAGATGCGCATGATCGCTTCTCCCAACAGCGGCGCTACGGAAAGAACCGTGATTTTATCAATCTGTTTTTCTTTCGGAAGCGGAATCGTATTCGTGATAATCAATTCGTTGATATCCGAATTCTGAATCCGTTCGATAGCCGGATCGGTCAATACGCCGTGCGTGCAGCAGGCCAATACGGATTTAGCGCCGAATTTATGGAGCGCTTTCGCGCCTTCGCACAGCGAGCCTGCCGTATCCACGATATCGTCGACAATAACGGCATTTTTCCCTTCTACCGAGCCGATCAGGTTCATGACTTCCGCTACGCCCGGCTTCGGCCGGCGTTTTTCAATGATCGCAATCGGCGCGCCGATACGGTCCGCCAAATCGCGGGCTCTCGTTACGCCGCCCAGATCCGGAGATACGACGATTACGTCTTCCAGCTGTTTTTGTTTAATATATTTTGCAAGGATAGAAGCACCTACCAGATGGTCTACCGGAATATCAAAGAACCCCTGGATTTGACCGGCATGCAGATCGATCGTAACCATGCGGGTAACGCCTGCCGTGCTCATCAGATCCGCCATCAGTTTTGCCGTAATCGGTTCGCGGCCCCGCGTCTTCCGATCCTGACGGGCATATCCGTAATACGGAACCACTGCCGTAATATGGCGCGCAGAAGCGCGTTTAAGAGCGTCTACCATGATAAGCAGTTCCATCATATTGTCGTTTACCGGCGCGCTGGTCGGCTGAATAACGAAAACATCCTTCCCGCGAACGCTTTCCTCAATCATAACCTGCACTTCGCCGTTATTGAATTTCCCTACAAAGGCGTCGCTTACCTGCAAGCCCAAATATTCGGCGATCTCCTTTGCTAATTCGGGATTAGCATTCCCAGAAAATATTTTTAACTTCTTACCATCTTCCACTGACATGATACTCCTCCTATTGCTTTTTCAAGATACTGTTATAGTATATACTATTCTCGCCGTTTTGGCTATTTTTTATAGGTATCTTCTTTAACCCAATCTTCAATATTTTTCTGTTTCGCCCGTCCTACGGCCAGCGCGTTTTCCGGCACGTCTTTCGTAACCGTCGTTCCCGCAGCCACATAGGCATACGGCTCGATCGTTACAGGCGCCACCAAATTACTGTTGCATCCGACAAAAGCATGGTCGCAGATCACCGTGCGGTGTTTCTTTTTGCCGTCATAATTGACGGTGATCGTACCGCAGCCCATATTGACGCCGTCTCCCACATCGCTGTCGCCGATGTAGCTGAGATGCGGGAATTTAGTGCCCGCACCGACAACAGAATTTTTCACTTCGACGAAATTGCCGACTTTCACCCGATCGCCGATCACCGTATCCGGCCGGAAATGGGCAAACGGCCCCAATTCCGCTTCGTTTTTGATTTCACAATCATGGGCATAGCACATATGGATATGCGTATCGTTTCCCATCGTTACATTAGTCAGCCGCGTATACGGGCCTACCTCGCAGCCTTCGCCGATCACCGTCGCGCCTTCGAGTATCGTGCCCGGATAGAGGATCGTATCTTTCCCAATCACCACTTCTGTGCCGATATACGTATTCATCGGGGCTATGATCGTTCCCCCTTCTTCCATCCAGTGTTTGGCGATCCGCGCCCGCAGTATCCGTTCCGCTTCCGCCAGCTGCACCCGGGAATTAACGCCCAGCGTCTGTTCGCTGTCTTTTGTCACAAACGCCGCCACCGCGTCGCCGGCATGCACCAAGATCCCGATCGCATCAGTCAGATAGTATTCTCCCTGCGCGTTATCGTTGCCGATCTGTTTGAGCGCGCCCAATAATTTCTGAATATCAAAACAGTAGATTCCCGTATTGATTTCCTGCACAGCCAGCTCGTCCGGCGCGCCGTCTTTTTGCTCTACAATCTTAACTACATGGCCCGCTTCATTGCGAATGATTCGGCCGTATCCCGTCGGATCGTCCATCACAGCCGTCAATATCGTAGCCGCCGCCTGCTGCTGTTCGTGAAACGCCATCATCTCCCGGAACGTTTCCGCCGTTACCAGAGGCGTATCCCCGCAGGTGATCACGACGGTTCCTTCCATCGTTTCCAACAGCGGCGCCGCCTGCATCACCGCATGCCCCGTTCCCAGCTGTTCTTCCTGCAGGACAAATTCCACACGGCTGCCAAAATATTCCTGCACCGCTTCACTGCCAAAACCAATGACCATGATCTGGCGGCTTGTCCCCGCTTTCTGTACTGCATGCAATACCTGCTCCGCCATCGGCAGTCCGCCTACCCGATGAAGCACTTTCGGCAGCCGGGATTTCATGCGCGTCCCTTTGCCGGCAGCTAAAATCAACGCTGCTGTTTCTTTCATATCGTTCACCTATCCTTTTCTGTCAAATACCGGAGTTATTTCTACACGCTGCCGTTCTTCATCGACATGATGGAGAATAAACAGCGATTCATAATTTTCTACTAACTTAGGCGACGGTTCTTCCGTAGCCAGGAGAACGCCGACGCCGACCACCTCTCCGTCCAGTTCCCGCACCAATTCCATCATGCCTTTGGCCGTGCCGCCGGCTTTCATGAAATCATCGATGATCAGTACTTTGGATTTTGTCGGAATCGCCCGCTTCGTCAGCGACATCGTCTGAATCCGCTTTGCCGATCCTGTTACATAATTGATGCTGATCGCGCTGCCTTCCGTCACCCGGCTGTCCCGCCTTGCAATGACCAGCGGCTTATTGAACGCTCTTGCGACCATGACCGCCAACGGAATCCCCTTTGTTTCCACCGTCATGATATAGTCCGGCTCTTTTTCGCAGAACCGGGTCATAAAAATTTCGCCCAGCTGCGCGGCCGTATGCCAGTCGTACAGCACATCAGACATATATAAAAAACCGCCGGCAATGATACGGTCCGGCTCAGATAAACGGCGCGCCACTTTCTCCAGCACCTTATCCGCCCGCTCTTCCCGGCGGTACGGAATAAACCGAACCCCTCCGGCAGCCCCGGACACCGTCTCCAGCGCGCCCAGCTCAAAATGCCGGAGCGACTGCTTCAATGCCAGCAAATCCTCACTCAGCGTCGATTTGGCAATCCCAAAAAAATCGCAAAAATATCCCAGCGGTATCAGTTCATTCGGCCGGTCCACCAACATCTTCGTCAACGCTACCATCCGTTCTACACGGCGTACTTTTTCTGCCATACTGCTCCCTCACCTATCTAAAAATACGAACGTTCGAATTTTATTTTTCTCTATACATATAGAATATCATATACGCCACGATAAATACAGGAGAATATGCAAAAAATCTCCGATATTCTCCGAACAATAGAAAACTGCACCGCCTCATACCGGAGTCCGTTCCGATCCAAAGCGATGCAGTCTTTATGCATATTCTCTTATCGTATGATATATACCATCACGTCTCTTCGCCCCCATTGGAGCGCGTCTTGTCTTGAATTCATGCCGATATCTACCGTATTTCCCACGATCGCTCCGCCGGTATCATCCGCCACGGCATAGCCGTATCCTTCAATATACAGCACCGATCCCAGCGGGATCACATTCGGGTCCACCGCCACCAGTCCCTGGGTCAGGCGATTGCCCCGTGCCGTATACAATCCGTTCCCATCGTCTTCACTGCTGTATGCCGAAACATGCATCAGCAATTTTTTCTTATAGTTTTTCGGTGTTCCCGGGATCACGCGCAGCGCCCGGTACGTCGTCTCATCGATCACGCCGGTCTGCTTCATTCCCCTGCGTTTCTGAAACTCTTCGACGGCTTTTTTCGTATCGTTCCCATAAATCCCATCGTACGTCTGCAAAATATAGCCGGATTTCAGCAAATATCCCTGCAGCTGCAGTACAGAATCGCCCCGATCTCCCGGTTCATACGGAAAGTGAAGCAGCGTTTCTACACTCCGCTCCTTTTTGGGCGAACGGTTCTTTTTCTTCAGCGCCTCTTTTGTCAGCTTGCCCGTGACGCCGTCCGCTTCCAGCCCGTGATCCAGCTGAAAGGCTTTGACAGCCTGTACGGTGTTTTTATCATATATTCCGTTTGGCTTTTCCCGATAATAGCCCTTACCGGCCAAAAGCTGCTGTATCTGTTTGACTTCGCTGCCTTTCATTCCTTCTTTCACTAAATCCGACGCCCCGATCGGCATCACATTCATCAGGAAAAAGAGCAGGCAAACCAGAAACCATCCTCCGCGGTGTTTTCCCACACACACCACCTCTTCTTCTATATTTTTCTTCTATTATACTAAATTCCATCCCTTTAGGTCAAAAAACAGCGTCTTTTTACATACTCTTCCCCACTTCTAGTATGATTATCAACCATATTCTCCACCCATGCATATATTGACATTTCCAGTTTGCTTTCTTATACTTATTATAATAAAAATATAGGGAATGAGGTTCTCCCCCGGCACTGCCGAAACCGCATGAATTGCTGATGACTTCTGCTTCTTAGCAGAATGGATCGGCTTTTTTTATTGCCTCATTCAGAAAGGACAGCTATGATCTACTCTTTACTTTCCGTCGGCATCGGCGGCGCAATCGGCGCCATCCTGCGCTATCTTATCTCCAGCCTGGCGTCTTCCCACGGCGGCGCGTTTTTTCCTTACGGCACCGTCCTGGTTAACCTGGCAGGCTCTTTCTGCATCGGCTTTCTCATGGCATTTTTCAGCCTTCATACGCAGCTTTCGCCGCAAACCAAACTGTTTCTGGTTACCGGCTGCCTTGGCGGCCTGACGACCTTCTCTACGTTTCAATATGAATGGCTGACCCTGTTCCAGTCCGGCATGACCGCTTCCTTTTTTTGGTACGGCGGCCTGCAGATTGCCGGCGGCTTTCTCCTCTGCTGGCTCGGCACCGTTCTCGGCAGCTCGTGGTTTTCCTAAAAAATCCGGTTCCTGCTTTCTCTAAGCAAGAACCGGATTTTTTATTCCAGAATATATACGTCTACATTGCGAACGCCAAACTCCATACAAGCTTGGTAGTCTTCCATGCACAAATCAACCCGGTTTCCAATAATCGCGCCGCCTGTGTCCGCTGCAATCGCATATCCATACCCCGGCACATACAGCCGGCTTCCCAGCGGAATATGATCCGGATCTACGGCAACAACGCCGTATTTCGCCCGTATTCCCGTTGCGGT
>UREG01000007.1 GCA_900546795.1 uncultured Veillonellaceae bacterium
GTTGACATAATTTGCACCGTAGACGGGGATGCTGTAGCCCGTGATCAGGCTGACGGCTCCGGGACTGGGAGATCATGTCGGCTCTTATACAGGGGGATACCGTATGTTTTTCCAAGGTCTTTTTATGGCGCCGCATGTTGTCGCGCAAGCGGTAAAAGGAGCGGTATTTGCCGGAGCTGTTTTTGCTAAAATGGGATTTGACGTATCGCCTGCCTGCAATGAACGGCGATATGATTTAATTCAGTCTATTTATTTAAAAAATGAAAAAAACATGCAGCTTTTTTGCGAAGGACTGCAGCGCTTTTCCCCTGTTGACGCCTATGTACGCCCGGAACCGGGAGAAATGCCGGGCTACACGGATCCGATTATCATGGCCGGAGGAACTTTTGTACAGGGCTCGTCTATTGAACTGAGTGCAGACGGACCGGTTCGGGAACCGTATCTCATCTATTTGCAGGGCGGCATTGTATTTGAACATAATATGCTGGCGGTAATGAGTGCAGCAGAATTTGTAGCGTCCCATCAAGCTTGACAAGAATGTACTTTCATGGCATAATATAGAACATGCTTTGGGACTATAGCTCAGTTGGTTAGAGTGCTTCGTTGACATCGAAGAGGTCACTGGTTCGAATCCAGTTAGTCCCACCATATGAATAAATACAGCCCTCCTGATTTTCAGGAGGGCTTTTGTGTTGATATGCATGTAAATTGACGAAAATCGTTCTTTTGCATAAAATACTAGTGAGAAAGTATGAAATAGTGAAAGGATGTTGCTATGAAAAGTTGGAAACAGATGATAGCGGCCGCAGCTGTGACGGCGGCAGTATGGACAAGCAGTGCTGCGATGGAAAATACGATACCGTATCCGGAAGGATACGTGACGACTGCAGAAGGCGCTTCTGCTTATGGTGGAAAAGGAAATGTGGCGAGCTCTCCTTATTTTAAACATCCCGACTTTTTTAATATGAAAGAAACCGAGTCCTTGACGCTGCTGACCGGATATAAAACGTATCAGCAGACAACAGAAATCAGCTGCGGTCCGGCTGCGGCGCTTACGGTACTTGAATATTTTGGGAATACTAAATGGACGGAACGCCAATTAATGGATAAAATGGAAACGAAACCGGCGGTAGGTACGGACGGAACCGGGATGAAATCATTTTTCGATTCTATAGGCTGGAAAACAGAATCTTCTATCAATCGGGAACCGATGTTTCATACTCCGCAGGAATTAAAGGATTTTATTCTCAGAAATTTGAAGGAAAGAAAGCCTATCATGGTTGAAAATATTGATTGGAGCGGGCACTGGCGAGTTATTATCGGATATGATACGATGGGAACGGAAACGACTGCAGACGATATGATCATTATGGCGGATCCTTATGATACGGGCGATCATTGGCAGGACGGATATATTGTGACCGGCGCTGAGAAATTTTTGTATATGTGGTTTGATGCTTTTATGATGCCGGAAGGACAAAAGCAGCAATTATGGCTTATCGCATATCCAGAAAAATAAGGGTTTTTAAAGAAAAATGTAAAAAGATATGATATAATAAAGGGCGATAAAATTTGATGGGGTGATAATAATGGCAACACTTTTGGTAACAGGACATAAAAATCCGGACACGGACTCCATTTGCTCTGCAATTTCCTATGCAGCGCTGAAAAATGCGCTGGGAGCAGAAGCAAAAGCGATTCGGGCTGGTGAGATCAATAAAGAAACTGCCTATGCGCTGGAGTACTTTCATGCAGAGGCTCCGGAATTGGTAACACAGTTCAAAGCGGGCGACAAGGTTATTCTTGTCGATCACAATGAAAAGAAACAAATCATTGATGGGATTGACGATGCAGAAATCGTGGAAAATATCGACCATCATCGGATAGGCGGTTTAACGACGGAAGCGCCGATTTTTATTCATTATGAACCGGTAGGCTGCACGGCAACGATTATTACGAATATGTATGCACAGGAAGGTGTGGAAATTCCGCAGCAGATCGCCGGATTACTGTTGTCGGCTATCCTTTCTGATACGGTGCTGTTCCGTTCGCCGACCTGTACAGAAAAAGATAAAAAAGCTGCGGAAAAACTGGCAGCGATCGCTGGCGTTGATTTGCAGACATACGGTTTTGAAATGCTTAAAGCAGGCGCTAATGTGTCCGACTTGACAGCAGACCAGATTGCTGGAAACGATATGAAAGAATTTGCTGCTGGCGATAAAACGATTACTATTTCTCAGGTATCGGTAATGGATACGGAAGAATTGCTGGCAAAAAAAGCGGATTTGGTCAGCGCGCTGGAAGTCATGCGCAGTAAAGCGGGATATGCGGCATCTTTCCTTATGGTAACCAATATTATGGAAGAATCCACGAACTTGCTTTATGCAGGGGAAGTAGACGGCGTAGTGGCGGCTGCGTTCCAGAAAGAGGCTGTGGATAAAGAAGTCTTTCTTCCTGGAGTAATGAGCCGGAAGAAACAAATTGTTCCGTCGCTTTTGGCAGCATTGAAGTAAAATGAAAAGAAGAGTTGCCGACAGGCAGCTCTTTTTTTATTCAGTGGAAAAGGAGTTAATTATGAATGACGTATATGCTGGTTTAAATCCGCAGCAGCTTAGCGCTGTCCGTCAGACGGAGGGGCCGGTACTTATTATGGCGGGAGCTGGTTCCGGAAAAACAAAAGTATTGACGTGCCGGATTGCGCATCTATTAGAATCGGGCGTGTCCCCATATCAAATATTAGCAATCACGTTTACCAATAAAGCGGCGGCAGAAATGCGGGAACGAGTAAAAAATCTTATTGGTGCGAAGGCTGAACAGATATGGATCAGCACGTTCCATTCTTTTTGTGCGAAATTTTTGCGAATAGAAATTGATGGGCATTTCAGGTATACGAAAAATTTTACGATTTATGATTCATCAGATTCAGATAGTCTGATCAAAGCCTGCATCAAAGAGCTGAATTTAGATGACAAGCAATTTCCTTCCCGCAGTGTGCAGGCTACGATTTCCAATGCAAAGAATGCACTGCTTACTGCACGTGAATATGAACGGCAGGCGTATGACTTTTATCAGAAAAAGGTAAGCGAAGTATATTCGTTATATGAGGATAAATTAAAATCGAATAACGCGCTGGATTTTGATGATCTGCTTCTCTATGCCGTGCGGCTGTTAGAAGATCATACCGAGATTCGGGAAAAATATCAGGATCGATTTCGGTATGTGATGGTCGATGAGTATCAGGACACGAACAGAGCCCAGTATTTGCTGACAAAATTGTTGTGCGGAAAATGGAAAAATATTTGCGTCGTTGGCGATGTGGATCAAAGCATCTACGCTTGGCGGGGAGCTGATATTCAGAATATTCTCGATTTTGAACGGGATTATCCGCAGGCCATGTCCATTAAATTGGAGCAGAATTATCGGTCAACAAAAAAGATTTTAAAAGCGGCGAATGCTGTGATTGAAAATAATATGAGCCGGCCGGAAAAAGTGTTGTGGACGGAAAATGACGATGGAAAGGCGATATGCCATTATCGGGCTGTCAGCGAACATGATGAAGCCCATTTCATCGGAGACAGGATCCTGACTCATCATATGAGCGAACAAGTACCGTACGGCGATATGGCTATACTGTATCGGACCAATACGCAGTCCCGCGTGCTGGAAGAAAGTTTGATCAAACGCGGGATTCCGTATACTATGGTAGGCGGCATACGGTTCTATGATCGGAAGGAAATAAAGGATATTTTGGCATACTTGCGGATTCTGTATAATCCAAATGATAGTTTGAGTTTGCTGAGGATTATCAATGTGCCGAAACGAAGTCTTGGGGCAACGACGATTCAAAAAGTCCAGGAATATGCTAGGGACAATGAAATGCCTCTGTTTGACGCCGTATCTGCTGCAGAAGATATAGAAGGCATTACGGGCCGGGCAAAAAATGGATTGGCGTCTTTTTCTATGCTGTTGTTTGAGTTGCTCAATGATGTGCAGGAGTTGTCCATTGTTGATTTAATTGGTGCTGTAGTGGAAAAGACCGGATATGGCGCGATGCTGGAAGCGGAAAAAGAGGAAGATGAAGTAAAAGCCAGCGGTCGAATAGAAAATGTTGGGGAATTGCTGTCTGTAGCGAAAGATTTTCAGGATATGAATCCAGAAGGAACTCTTGAAGAGTTTCTGGAAAATGTGGCGTTGGTCAGTGATGTAGACGGCTATGAAGAAGAAGCTTCCAAAGTAACGCTGATGACGCTGCATTCGGCTAAAGGATTGGAATTTCCTATCGTATTTTTGGCGGGTATGGAAGAAGGGCTGTTTCCTCATAGCCGGACGTTGTTGAATCCGAGCGAGATAGAAGAAGAACGGCGGTTATGTTATGTAGGCATTACGCGGGCGGAGAAGCAGCTGTACATATCCAATGCTTCCACAAGAACTGTTTTTGGTCATATGAATAGCTATTTACCCTCCCGCTTTATTAGCGAGATCCCTGCGGAGCTGATAGAAGAACAAGAAGTGAAAGTACAAGTAGGAAAAAGCCGCATGGTAATTCCGCCGCGGCAAAAGCTTTCTGTACTGAGTCAGCCGGTAACATCGTCTATAAAACCGGTGCACAAAGAAGTAGGGAGCTGGTGTGCTGGCGATATTGTCAAGCATAAAAGCTGGGGGAAAGGAAAGGTTATTGAAGTACGCGGCGAAGGATCTGATACCCAGCTTAAAATTGAGTTCCCTACGATGGGGATTCGTCAGGTATTGGTTAAATTTGCGCCTATTGTGAAAGTCGAGGAATAAAGATGGGAAAGAAAGACGTGAATCAGGAAATAGAAGATCTTCGCAAACAGCTTCATTATCATAGTTATCGCTATTATGTACTGGATAAGCCGGAGATCACGGACAGTGAATATGACCAGATGTACCGAAGATTGCAGGAGCTGGAGGCGGCCTATCCGGAACTGATTACCTCGGATTCTCCCACACAGCGGATTGGGGTGAAGGTGAGCGGAGCATTTCCGAAAATATCGCATGCCAGACCGATGCTTAGTTTAGGAAATGCCTTTTCTGAGGAAGAATTGCGGGCATTTGACCAGCGGGTGCGCAATGAGCTGAACGGCCAGGAGGTCGAATATGTTGTAGAATTAAAGATTGATGGACTGGCAGTTAATTTACGATATGAAAACGGCGGGCTGGTACAGGGAGTGACTCGCGGCGACGGCCGGATCGGCGAAGATATTACAGGGAATATAAAAACAATCGGCGCGATTCCTCTGCGTATAGAAAACGCACCGGAGATATTGGAAGTGCGCGGGGAAGTTTATATGCCGAACGCTGCCTTTTATCGGCTTAATGAAGAACGAATGGAAAATGATGAAGAGCCTTTTGCTAATCCACGCAATGCGGCGGCTGGGTCGCTGCGGCAGCAAGATCCCAAAATCACAGCAGACCGAGGACTGAGTTTTTATGGCTATGCGCTGGGAGAAGTCAGCGATGAGACGATAAGGGAGCAGCGTCAGCTGCTGGAACGCCTTGCCGAATATCGGATACCGGTTAACCCGGAGTATCGGGTATATTCGTCGATAGAGCAGGTGATAGAGCATTGCAGAAGTTGGGAAGAGAAGCGGCGAGGATTGGGCTATGCGACAGATGGCATGGTCATCAAAGTCAATTCCTTTTCACAGCAGGAACAGTTGGGTACAACGATAAAAGATCCTAAATGGGCCATTGCCTTTAAATTTCCGCCGGAACAGGCAGAAACCACGGTTCTGGATATTACTGTTAATATTGGCCGTACAGGGGTACTGACGCCAACGGCAGAATTAGAGCCGGTACAGCTGGCAGGGACGGTGGTGAAAAGAGCGACTCTGCATAACATCGACTATATTCGGGAAAAGGATATTCGGATTGGCGATCGGGTGTTTATCCATAAAGCCGGTGAAATTATACCGGAAGTGATCCGGCCGCTGGCAGAAAAAAGAACTGGAAAAGAAAAGGAATTTTTTATGCCTGCTGCTTGCCCGGTCTGTCATAGCCCGGTGATAAGAGCAGAAGGGGAGGCAGCTGTTCGGTGTACGAATCGAGAGTGCCCGGCTGTTCAGGAAGAGCAGATTGCTCATTTTGTTTCCCGCCATGCTATGAATATCGATGGGCTGGGAGAAGCGATCGTTGTAACACTTTTGCAGCATGGTTTGATCCATCATGCTGCGGACTTATATAGGCTGAAAAAAGAAGAGCTGCTGACATTAGATGGATTTGGCGAAAAATCAGCCGATAACTTGCTGCAGGCCATCGCGGATAGTAAACATAGAAGACTGGGGCGGGTATTATTTGCACTGGGAATCCGCTTTGTTGGCAGTAAGGCTGCCCGGATATTGGCGCAGCATTTTGGTTCGATAACGGCGCTGCGTCAGGCAAGTGAAGAAGAACTGATGGCTATTGATGAGATTGGTCCGCGGATTGCCGCAAGCATACGCACGTATCTTACGGACGAGCAAAATCAAAAGCTTATCGAAGAGCTCGAGCGGTATGGCGTAGACATGACAGAAGATGTATTGGAACAAAAAGGCGAACAGTTTGCTGGTGAAACGGTTGTGCTCACAGGCAAGCTGACTTCGCTTGGACGAAAAGAAGCCCAGGAACAGATAGAGCTTCATGGAGGAAAGGTAACCAGCAGTGTAAGCAAAAAAACGACGCTTGTGGTAGCGGGAGAAGACGCTGGTTCTAAATTAGTAAAAGCGCAGGAATTGGGCATCCGTATTATCAGTGAAGAGGAATTTTTGCAGCTGCTGAAATAAAATACTGCAGAAAGTCTGCTCTCTATGAACAAAAGAGAGATAAAATGCTGTCCTCCTAGAGTGTAGGATGATAAATAATAAGGCAGAACAGAGGGACAGCTCTCTGAAATTTCGGTATATAAAAAATATATAGAGTGAAAATAATAAAAAGCTGACAGTAATGTAACTGTCAGCTTTTTGTTATACTCGGCTGTTTTTTGAGAAGCTTTCCTTTAAATGGATATTTCTTCTGAAGCGTTTAAAACAGCGGTTTTCTTTAAATAGTATTGAATGAAATTTTCAGCCACTTTAGAGAGTCGGCTATCCTTGGCAACGACTACGGTTTGATGGATTTTGATGCTGTTGTTGGTAATGGGCGCATAGATGAGGCCTTCATGGAACATTTCCGGCTTTTTCCATGGAACAATAGCAACGGCATTTTTTTCGTATGCCCACATCAGTGCGGAAGTTTTAGTGGTTGTAAAGCTTAGAATATTGGGTGTAATCTGCTGTTCCGCGCAGGCTTCCAAAAAATTCTGTTCGCAGCCGCGGTTGATGGCTACTGGATAATGAGATAGCTCCTCTAAGGTAAATCCTTCCGGAGATTTTGGGTGAAAGGCGCTGTCTTCATGATACACGGCTGCAATGTCCTCTTCGGAAATATTGACTACCTTAAACAGATGCACTTGCTGCAGCGTTGTATTGGTGATGCCGATTTCGGTTACGCCGTTTAGCAGCTGGTCGGTTTGTTCGGTGATGGGAACTTCATAAAGCTCATAACGAACCTGTGGATATAAACGGGAGAAATCAGACAAATATTTTTGAATAAGCGGAATGGAAAGAGAGGGAGATAAGCTGATGCGCAGCGTGCCATTGGAGCCGTCATTGCAGTTGGATATATCTCTAATGAGCGTATCTTCGAGCGCGCAGAGATACTTGGCTTTTTTATATAGGATATGACCGGCCTCGGTCAATTCGATGCGGCGGATCCCCTGTTTGGTGATGATAAGATCTATATTGTATTTCCGCTGAAGATTTTTGATTTGATTGCTAAGAGCCGGCTGGGCAATGTGCAGTTTTTTGGCTGCTTCTGTTAAAGAACCAGACTCCACAATGGTAATAAAATTTCTATAATGATCCAAATCCATGGCTAAACGACTCCTTGTTTGTGATGATAGCAGACTGATAGATATATAAAATGAAACCTCTTATTCATATTGTAAATGAAAATATAAGAAAAGTACATGGTGTTTTGCTAAAATAAAAACAATTTGTATGTTTTTGTCGGAGAGTATGAGAAAAAAGAATAGAGACAAGATTTGTATAACTTGATGATGGGTACTATTGCGTTGGTGAATTGACATGAGTATATGGATTTGCTAAAATTCTATTTAAAAAGTAGGAAATAAGAGGTGATTGCGTGAAGCGGATTGTGATTACGGGTGTAATATTAGGGATTTTAGGAAATATACAGTTTGCGGGAGCTGCGGATCTGCATGCTGCAGGACATGCGGGGCACAGCGGCAATGTACAGAAAAATATGGAGCTCTCTCCGGCAGAAGAAATTTTATATGCGATGCATCAGCCGATGATGGATGAGCCTTTTGTAGAAAGCGGGAGTGTGGAGCGGGATTTTCTTTCGAATATGATACCGCATCATCAGGGCGCGGTCGATTCGGCTAAATTATATCTGCAATATGGAGAAAATAAAAAAATACGGGAAATGGCAGGAGCGATTATTTCTGCTCAGGAAAAAGAAATTGCTTATTTTAAAGAGCTTCTGAATGATCCGCAAGCATTGGGTTCTGTTAAAATAAGCAAAAAAGAATATAAAAAGTTTGCAGCAGACGAAAAGAAAAATATGGAACAAATGATGGAAGCGATGATGGACGTATCATTTACGGTGACAGATGCAGATCGGATGTTTGCAAAAGCAATGATCGAACATCATAAAGGCGCCGTGGCGGCAAGCCGGCAAATTTTAGCATATACGAAAGATGAAACGGTGCGGCGTATTGCCGAAACCATCATTGCGGACCAGGAAAAGGAAATTTCTGAATTTCAAATTGCGCTGATGCAGATAAAATAATGATTCACACCTTTAGACCAGGGGTTCTGTCTAAAGGTGTGTTTTTTATGGAAAATATAGGAAGAGAGGCGGCAATATCTTCTATTTTCTGTAAAAGATGTGATAAAATATACAAGAATAAAGGTTTATACTGATAGATAAGGAGAATTATTTTGGCAACGAAATTTATACGAAATTTTTCCATAATTGCACATATTGACCATGGAAAATCTACATTGGCTGACCGGCTTATTGAAAAGACAGGCCGTCTTAGCCAGAGGGAAATGGAAAACCAGGTTCTGGATAACATGGATTTGGAACGGGAGCGGGGAATCACGATCAAAGCGCAGTCCGTTCGATTGAATTATCTGGCAAAAGATGGTCAGGAATATATTTTAAACTTGATCGATACTCCGGGGCATGTGGATTTTAACTATGAAGTATCCCGCTCTCTGGCGGCTTGTGAGGGTGCGATTCTGATTGTTGACGCGGCTCAGGGCATAGAAGCACAGACGTTGGCTAATGTATATTTGGCGTTGGAACACGATTTGGAAATCATTCCTGTCATTAATAAAATAGATCTGCCAAGCGCCGATCCGGATCGGGTGAAGCAGGAGATAGAAGATGTTATCGGCTTAGATGCTTCTGACGCGCTGCTGGTAAGTGCTAAAACCGGAATTGGGATTGAAGATGTTTTGGAAGCGATCGTACAGCGGATTCCTGCGCCGAAAGACTGCACGAACGATCCGCTGCGGGCGCTGATTTTTGATTCTCATTTTGACGCGTACAAAGGCGCGATTGCGAATATCCGCATCATGGAGGGGGAACTGACCAAAGATATGTCGATTCGGATGATGGCGCATGGCAAATCATTTGAAGTGACGGAATTAGGCATTTTTACTCCGGCAATGCGGCCGGTAGATAAATTGGAATGCGGTGCGGTTGGCTATGTGGCGGCTAGCATTAAAAATGTAAGCGAATGCCGGGTAGGCGATACGATTACCGACTGCAGCAATCCGGCATCAGAGCCTTTGCCAGGTTATCGGAAGGCAACGCCGATGGTGTATTGCGGCTTGTATCCGGTGGACAGCAAAGATTATGACAATTTGCGCGACGCATTGGAAAAACTGAACTTAAATGATGCCGCTCTGGAATATGAACCGGAGACTTCGACTGCGTTGGGATTTGGTTTCCGCTGCGGTTTTTTGGGATTGCTTCATATGGATGTAATTCAGGAACGGCTGGAACGGGAATATAATTTGAAATTGATTACGACCGCGCCAAGCGTTATCTATCATGTATACTTAACAGATGGAACGATGAAGGAAGTCGATAATCCGGCAGAGCTTCCTGATCCGACGAAAATCGATCATATAGAAGAGCCGTTTGTAAAAACAACGACAATTTTGCCGAAAGAACTGGTTGGCACCGTAATGGATTTGTGCCAGAACCGCCGCGGGGAATATCAGACGATGGACTATTTAGATGAAAATCGGGTGTCGTTGGTGTATCGGCTGCCTCTTTGCGAAATTATTTATGACTTTTTCGATAAACTGAAATCGTCCACTCGTGGATATGCTTCCTTGGATTATGAACTGGCAGGGTATCAAACCTCTTCGATGGTGAAACTGGATATTCTGCTCAACGGAGAACCGGTGGATGCACTCAGTACGATTGTACATCGAGATTCTGCGCAGTTCCGGGGACGGGCGCTGGCAGAAAAATTAAAAGAGCTGATCCCGCGTCAAATGTTTGAAATTCCGATTCAGGCCGCGGTAGGGAATAAAATTATAGCGAGAGAAACGGTGCGGGCAATGCGAAAAGACGTATTGGCAAAATGTTATGGTGGCGATATTTCTCGAAAACGAAAATTATTGGAAAAACAAAAAGAAGGCAAAAAACGCATGAAGCAGGTGGGCAGCGTGGAAATCCCGCAGGAAGCGTTTATGGCCATTTTGAAGGTAGAGTAATGGAATACGGCATATATATTCACATTCCGTTTTGCAGTCAGAAATGTTATTACTGCGATTTCCCTTCTTATGCCGGAATGATGCGATATCAGGATGCCTATGTAAAAGCACTGTGCAGGGAAATCCGGCATAGTGCTTTTCTGCATCAGGCGGCAGATACAATCTATGTGGGAGGCGGCACTCCTAATACGCTGCCGGCAGAGAAAATAACGGATATTTTACATACAGTAGCGGCGTCTTTTGCAATAAAGGATAAAGCGGAAATCACGGTAGAGGCCAACCCGGCGTTTGGAGAACGGACGTGGTATGAACAAGTAAAATCAGCCGGTGTAAATCGAATGAGCTTTGGTGTGCAGAGTTTTTGGGATGAAGAACTGCGCAATATTGGGCGGCTTCATACGGGAGAAGAAGCAATACATAGTGTAGAAGAAGCTTTTTCCTGCGGTATAGAAAATATATCAATAGATTTAATTTATGGACTTCCAGGGCAAACGCTGGAAAAATTAAGTCATACGATCGAAACGGCAATGCAACTTCCTATTACGCATATTTCTGTGTATGGGTTGAAGGTAGAAGACGGAACGGTGTTCGCGCAATGGCAGCGTCAAGGCCGGCTGAACCTTCCGGCAGAAGAGGTATGTGACGCTATGTATGATATGCTGTGCGATCGGCTGGCTGAACATGGATTTTACCAATATGAAATTTCCAACTTTGCTAAAAAAGGAAGGGAATCAAAACACAATACTAAATATTGGTTCCGTACCTGGGGTTCGGTTCGGGAGCTCATTCTTTTTCCGGCAAAGAGCGGTGGGAAAATGTAAGCGCTATTTCCGACTATATCCAACAAATAGAGGAGAAAGCGAGTGCAGAGGCAGAACGGATCTTGATTGCAGATACGAGGGCCCGGGAGGATTTTTGTTTTTTAGGATTGCGACGGACAGCAGGAATTTCCAAAAAGGAGTTTTTCTTAAGGTTTGGGATACCATTTGATGAAATTTTTGGAGAAACGGCGGTCCGGCTGACATCGAAGGGACTGCTGTGGCAGGAAAAGGACAGAGTAGGGCTTACCGGATTAGGGATTCGTTATGGAAATTACGTCTTTTCTCAGTTCATCCTGGATTAAGGGGTAGAAAGAGAAAATAAAAATATGCTACAATAAAATGAACTATTGTAAATAGGATTTTAGTGATTAAAAGAGAGGTGCATACTATGAAATACAATAAAGTATCGAAAGCACTGCTGACAGCGGCTGTTTTGGCTTGGAGCTGTACGGCGGTTTGGGCAGCCGGACCGTCTTTGATAGAAAAAACCAACACCCTGGAAACCTCTGTATACGGAAGTGTACAGCAGGGAGCGTTAGCTGAGCGGGTACAGCGGCTGGATCAGGCTTTGTACGGCGGTACAAACACGATTAATGCTGATAATATGCAGGCGCAGACGAATCATATGTATGATGAACTGTATGAAAACAGCGGCAAAAACCTGTCTTTTATTACGGAAACAAATATATTGGAATGGAAATATCAGGGAGATATTTCTGATGGCGGATTGGAACAGCGGATTAAAGCGATGGAGCTTGGTATCCATGGTAAGGAAAGTACTGGCGCGTTGAAAAAGCGTCTGGCTGTATTGCGCAAGCAGCTTCTGACAGATGAAGGCTATACTGCGGCGAAAGTAACCGTGCCTAGCCAAGTGGTGATTGAGCTGAAAACACTGGAAGAGATCAGCTCTAAAACGGCTCGGGAAGGAGATATATTGAACTTTGCCGTAGCAGAAGACGTAGTGGTAGACGGGTGCACTGTAATTCCTGCAGGTATGAAAGGTACCGCAAAGGTTGCAAAAGCCAGAAAAGCCGGCTGGTTTGGACGAAACGGGAAGTTGGAATTGGAATTTTCTTCTATTCGCGCTATTGACGGTACAGAGATCCCGGTGCTGATGGGAGAAAAATCCGAAGAGGAATATAAAAAAGCGGCCGGAGCCGTTGGAGCTTCTGCTGCGGGCGCACTGATTTTAGGTCCGGTCGGTTTGGTTGGCGGTCTGTTTGTGAATGGAGATAATGTAACCATTCCGGCAGGCAGCGTCATGTATGTAGAAACGATGAATGAAACGGAAGCGTGCGGATTAACAGAAGCGTCTTCCTCTTCGGCAGTTTCGGCTGCAGGTCCGGGCGGCGCAGTAGTAACGATTGTTGCAGACGAGGAGACCCCGGCGGTGCAGACAGAAACGGTCGATTCTTCCCAGACGCTGGATACCGCTAAAGATAAGGCTGTGCCTGTAGATTTAAATGAGGCGGCGGGAGAAGATACCGCTTCCTCTGCTGCGGCAGAGCCTGTTGTGAATGATGGGAATACGGACGAAGAAGGTCCGATTGTTATCATAAAGGCAGACAATTAATAATTCAGGAGTACAATTAGAATGAAACGAAGGATAAGAACTGCATGGCTGGCTATTTTTGCGATGTCTGTATATACCGCTGGAATGGCCGCGGAGTCTGTGCCGGAAAATACGGATCGATATTCACCGGAAAGTACAATCGTACAAAAAGTAGATTTGCTGCAGCTGGCAGCGGACGATATTGTCGGCCAGGACGAAATAAACAGCGAAGAGAAGCCGGCTTCTAATGAAAGAAGCAGTAAAGAAGAAGAAAAGCATGTCCAGAAACAGGCGCCGGTAAAAGTCCAGGCAGACAACATGTATTATGAAGATACAAGCGGCTATGTGGAAGCTTCCGGAAAAGTGGATATTTACCGGCTCCATGAATCACTGCACGGAGAAAAAATAACCGGAAATGCCAAAACACAGCAATATGAAATTCCCGGAGAGATGAAATGGGTAACACCGAGCAGCAATTTGGTCGGCTCTGGAATGACGTATGACGGTATTAACCAAAGCGGTACGATTAATACGGTAGAAGGTCGTTTTGATTCCTATTATGTACGCGGTGAAAACGGCCGTTTTGAAGATGGCGTTGGATACATTGAAAAAGGAATGGTGACGACTCCTTCCGCGATGGCTAAATTACCGGACTATCGGATTGATGGAGAAAATATCGAGATTATTCCTGACGACAAGATGACGGTCCACAACGCCAAGTTTTATATCAAAGATAAATTAATCCTGACGCGGGATAAATATGTATCCAGCTTAAAGAAAGACGACGGGAAAGTCAGTGTATTCCAGCTGATACCACGGCCAGGGTATGAAAGTGATTATGGATTTGGCGTACATAGTGACTTTGCTTATCCGATCAATGACCGCTGGGACGTTGCTGTCAATTATTACCTGTATACGGAATTGGGATTTAAACCGTCCGTGCGGGTTCGGCATTTTGTTCCCTCAGTGGGTGTCTTGTCTTTAGGATATATGAGTGTAGAAAGTTCCTTGAATGATGAACAGGTGTGGGTACGGAAATGGCCGGAAGCTGCGTTTAGTTTCAATCGTTTTTATTTAGGCGATACCGGGATTTATCTTACCGGGGACGCGAGTATTGGCGACTGGGAAGAAGGCAGCAAGAAAGGACTTCATAAAGGATATTCGGTTCGCGCCAGCCATACGCCGATAAAATTAGGGCCGAAAACAAATCTGCGGTTCTTTACAGGATATATGAAAGACATATATGAAGTAAGAGATTCACAGCGCAGTAACTTTTACTATGGCGCGACGCTGCGGCATACGATCATGCCAGGCTGGCTGGTTTATACGACGTATGTAAACAATGATGTGCAAGGGCGTACGCCGTATGTATTTGACTGGATCAGCATTGAACAGAAAGGCATTGTAGGCACGATATTCAAAATTGACCGGCTGAATAGCTTTGGCGTTTATGTTTCAAGAGATTTGACGCATGGAGAGATCGAAGATATTAATTACACTTGGTATCGGGATTTGCATTCCTTTGCAGCGACGCTGACGTATAAATCAAAAGAACGGAAAAGTGACGATCGCTGGGAATTCCAGCTTTGGGCAAAAGACTTTTCATAATAGGAAAGGCAGAACCGAGGGGTTCTGCCTTTTTACTAAAATTTTACACAAAATACGAGGGGACTATATGCATGAGGGTTATACTGGAAGTATATGCAGAAAGGGTGAATGGGAATGGCAGCAATATACTGTGTAGAAGATGAGGAGAATATACGGGAATTGGTAAGTTATGCGTTGAAAAGCCAAAACTTTGAGACGAAGGTATTTGAAAACGGTGCAGAGCTATTCAGTGCGTTAAAGCAGGAGATACCCTTGCTGATATTGCTGGACATCATGCTTCCCGGGGAAGACGGCATATCTATTTTGCAAAAGATCCGCAGTACGCCGGACTACAGCGATATCCCTGTGATTATGCTTACTGCCAAGACCAGTGAATACGATATTGTGAAGGGGTTGGATAAAGGCGCCGACGATTATATCAGCAAACCTTTCGGTATTATAGAAATGATTTCAAGAATTCGGGCAGTATTGCGCCGAAGCAGCCGAAAGAGCGAGAAATCAAATGTACTGAAATATGGCAATGTAACATTAAATATAGAGAAACATACCGTAATGGTCGATGGAGAACCCTGCAAGCTGACGGTGAAAGAGTTTGAACTGCTGCAATATTTGCTGAATAATGCGGACATCGTTTTGCGGCGGGAACAAATTATGGAACGAGTTTGGGGATTTAGCTTTGAAGGCGAAAGCCGAACCATCGATATGCATATCCGCAGTTTGCGCCAAAAATTAGGCGATGGCGGAAAAATAATTCAAACCGTTCGCGGCATCGGTTACCGTATAGGGGCGGACGCATGAAAAAAAGAATTTACTATAGTTTGATAGGAATCAGTCTCGTTACGATTGTGCTGGTCGTTGTTTTAGCCGGATATTTTTTATATCGGTCTACGGCGACACAAGTGCGAATGGATTTGGCAAGAGAAATGCATATCGTATCGGCACAGTTTATGGAAGAGCAGTATAATACCCACTATTTAACTGAAATTGCTGACGACGCAGATGGGCAGCTGCGGTTTACCTGGATAAAGCAAGATGGTACGGTACTCTATGATTCCCAGGGAAAATCTGCCGATATGGAAAACCACATAAATCGGCCGGAGGTGCGGGAAGCGCTGCGAAGCGGCGAAGGAGACGCAGCACGCATTTCAAATACAATAGATACGAGCACGCATTATTTGGCAATGAAGTTAAAAGATGGTTCTATTCTCCGCGTTGCGATGGAACGGCGGAATATGTATGCAGGTATTGGCGACGTAGCGCTGTGGAGCCTGGTGGTGATGATTGTACTGGTTGCGCTGTCGTTATATGCTGGGCGCCGGCTTACAAAAAAACTGCTCATGCCGCTGGAAGAAACGCTTAATATGATGCAGCACATTCGGTATGATCAGAAAAATTTCCCGATTGCGGTGCATACTTATCCGGAAATACAGCCGTTTATTGAGAAAATTAAAGATCAGAATGATACGATTCGCCGCACGATCCGAACGCTTGCCGAAGAGCGGAACATCATGCGCCTGATGATGGAGCAAATACAGGAAGGATTTATTCTGTTTAATAACGAGCGAAACATATTGGCAGTAAATAATTGGGCTGTTACTTTTTTGAATCAGGGAACAAAAGAGAACCTGGAAGGAAAAAATGTATCGTCGCTTCGATTTGCTAAATGCTGGACAGAAATGATTGAAGAAGCAGCGGCAGAAGAACGAAAAATAGTGCGGCTGCTCGAAGAAGGTGAACGCTATTATCAGATATCCTGTCAATATATCGAAAAGATAAAAAAGAAACCGGGCTATCTTATTGTGGTGACGGACATTACCGAAGAAGAACGCAGAGAGCAGCTGCGGAGAGAATTTACTTCTAATGTATCCCATGAATTGAAAACGCCGCTTACTTCTATCCGGGGATTTGCGGAAATGATTTCAGCCGGTTTGTATCAGGATACGAAAGATATTCGTCATTTTGCAACGCTGATACAAGGCGAGTCGAAACGGCTGCTGAGTTTGATCGATGCGTTAATCCATTTAAGCCACATCGAAGAAACCAATAAGCAGATGCAGAAAGAGGCTGTTTCGTTAAAGGAATTAGCAGAAGAATTATATATGTTTTTGGAGCCGCTCTGCGCAGAGAAACGAGTGGCAATGACCGTTAGCGGTGATCGTGGAATCGTTCATGGAAATCGGGCTCTTTTACGGGAGCTATGCATGAACTTAATGGATAATGCTATTAAATACAATATTGTTGGAGGTACGGTTGCCGTATATATTCATACGATGGAAGACTCCGTAGAGTTCAGTGTAGCCGACACTGGCATCGGTATCCCAGAAAATAAACAGCGTCAGGTCTTTGAACGGTTCTATCGCGTGGATAAAAGCCGGGCGAAAGCAACTGGCGGAAGCGGATTGGGACTGGCTATCGTTAAACATATTGCCGAGCGCCACAGCGGAACCATTCAAATGATAAGCAAAGAAGGGCGAGGGACGACAATCGTAGTACGTCTTCCTAAATATAAACAATGAAGAACAGACAAGGACACCTGAGAAAGTAAAGCAGAGTGTCCTTGTCTGTCTTGCTGGATAAGAGAAAATCCTGTACAATAGAGAACGATAAAGGAGTGATAAGTTTGCATATCGTATTGGTTGAACCGGAAATTCCCGGCAATACGGGGAATATTGCCAGACTATGTGCGGCTAACCATGTAACGCTTCATTTGGTAAAACCTCTGGGGTTTTCACTGGAAGATAAATATATGAAACGGGCAGGTTTGGATTACTGGCATTTAGTTGACGTGCATATACACGAAAATTTTGAAGAAGTATTGGAACGCTATAAAGAGCACCGCTTTTTTTATAATACGACAAAGGCGGATGCATCGTATACAGATGTACAATTTCGCGATACAGACATGCTTGTTTTTGGTAAAGAAACAAAAGGGCTTCCGGAAGAACTGCTGAAACAATATCCGGATCAGTGTATCCGCATCCCCATGGTGGAAGCGGCGCGGAGCTTAAATTTGTCCAATGCGGTGGCTATAGTGACGTACGAAGCGATGCGGCAGCTTGGATTTCCAGGAATGAGCTCTCATGGTATTGGCATTGATCATCTGAAATAAGAGGAGGAATATCTATGTATATTTACGACAAAGCACATGAATTAGCAAAAGCAATCAAGGAATGCGATGAATACAAAGCGCTGCTTGCGGCTGGAAAACAGTTGGAAAAGGATGAAAGTTCCAAAAAGATGGTACAGGATTTCCTGCTGAAACAAGTGGAAATGGAATATACAAAAATGATGGGCAAGGAAATCGAAGAAAGTAAACTGAAAGAGCAGCAGGATTTGGCTGCTATTGTACAGAGCAATACCCAGGCCAGAGAATATTTGCAGGCATACTATAAATGGCAGCAATATGCGGGAGATATTTATAAAATAGTAGGGGATGCTATGCAGGAAGGCATGAGTATCCTCGATAAAAAATGATGCGAGGATCTTGGATTGAACGGTTCATTTCATTACTGCCGGAGCGAATTGTTCTTGGCGAAGCTATGCGGAAGCATACTACTTTTGCGATTGGCGGGCCGGCGGATGCATGGGTTTGCCCGCATACAGCAAAAGAAGCTGCAGCAGTTCTTCAATTTGCACAGAAAGAACAGGTTCCGCTCACCGTTCTTGGCGGTGGGTCCAATGTATTGGTAAAAGACGGGGGAATTCGCGGGATCGTTATGCAGCTGACGGAACTTCGCGATACGCTTGTTTGCAGCGGCGGACAGGTTGTTGCCAGCGCTGGTTATATGATGAAAGATATTTGCTGTTTTGCCGCGGAACATGAATTGTCCGGATTGGAGTTTGCCGTAGGGATACCGGGAACGCTTGGCGGTGCTGTATTTATGAATGCCGGAGCGTATGATGGTGAAATCAGCCCGCTCGTAAAAAAAGTTATAGCGGCAGCTAAAGACGGCAGTATCCGGGAGTATCAAAAAGAAGAGCTGCATTTTTCCTATCGGCATAGCGTGTTTCAGGAAACGGGAGATATTATCTTAGAAGTTCACATGGAACTAACACCTGGAAGCCGAAAAGATATTGAAGATAAAATGGCAGATTTGACTGTGCGCAGAGAAAGCAAGCAGCCGCTGGAGCATTATAGTGCAGGCAGCACGTTTAAGCGGCCGCAGGGATATTTTGCAGGGACGCTTATTGATCAGACAGGATTGAAGGGACTTTCGATCGGTGATGCGCAGGTATCAGAAAAGCATGCCGGTTTTGTAATTAATCGTGGAACGGCAAGCGCCAAAGAGGTGCTTTCCCTTATAGAAAAAATCCAAGATCGGGTCTATGAAGCGCATCATGTGCATTTAGAGCCGGAAGTAAAGATTATTGGAGAAGATTAAAAACTGCCTTCGGGCAGTTTTTTGATTTTTGGATATGTTACCAATAAACATGAGCTGCTTTCTTTTATTGCAATAAAAAGAAAATAAGAAATATAGGCAATAGAAAAAGACTGTGCTATAATCAAAAAGTTGACAGTGCTGTAAGGTAAGATGAATTAGAATCAGAATATAGGAGTGAAATGAATGGATCGAAAAGATATTCGTAATATAGCAATTATTGCTCACGTTGACCATGGCAAAACAACCTTGGTTGATGCCATGTTAAAACAGAGCCATATTTTTCGTGAAAATGAAAAAGTAGCAGAACGAGTAATGGACTCGGGTGACATCGAACGAGAACGCGGAATTACTATTTTGTCGAAAAACACCGCCGTTATGCATGACGGGGTAAAAATCAATATTGTGGACACCCCGGGCCATGCGGATTTCGGCGGGGAAGTAGAACGAGTATTGAATATGGTTGATGGCGTTTTGCTGCTGGTAGATGCTTTTGAAGGGCCGATGCCGCAGACAAAATACGTACTTCGCAAAGCGTTGGAGCAGAAGTTAAAACCGATCGTGGTTATCAATAAGATTGACCGGCCAGATCAGCGTGTTCATGAAGTAGAAGATGAAGTACTAGAGCTGTTTATGGAATTGGAAGCAAATGACGATCAGTTAGATTTTCCAGTAGTTTTTGCAGCTGCTCGGGATGGGATCGCCAAACTGAATATGGAAGATGAAGGAACCGATTTAAATCCGCTCTTTAAAGTGATCATCGATGAGATCCCTGCGCCGAACGGCGATGCAGAAGGGCCGCTTCAGGTTATGGTTACTACCTTGGATTATGATGAATATGTAGGGAAAGTAGCTATTGGCAGAATTGTCCGCGGAACGATTCGGGCAGGACAGCAAGTGGTTATCACGAATGGAGAAAGCCAGCGCCGGGCAAAAATTGGCCGTCTGTACAATTACCAGGGATTAAAACGGACAGAAATAAATGAAGCCAGCGTAGGGGAAATCATTGCGATTGTAGGTATTGAAGATATAAAAATTGGTGAAACAATTGCGGATACAGAAAATCCGGAAGCGTTGCCGACGATTAATATTGATGAACCGACGCTGTCCATGGTATTTTCTGTAAACAATAGTCCGTTTGCAGGAAAAGAAGGCGACTTTGTAACCTCCCGTCATCTGCGTGACCGTTTATTTAAAGAGGTGCAGACAAATGTCAGCATGCGGGTTGAGGAAACAGACAGCGCCGATTCCTTTAAAGTTTCCGGCCGCGGTGAACTGCATTTGGCTGTTCTTATCGAAACGATGCGTCGGGAAGGCTACGAACTGCAGGTAGGGAAACCGAAAGTTATCAATAAAACGATTAATGGCCAGCTGTGCGAGCCGCTGGAATTACTGACGATCGACGTACCGCAGGAATTTATGGGAACGGTAATGGAAAGCTTGGGAACCAGAAAAGCCGAATTGGTTAATATGATTGAATTGGCTGGATATATCCGTCTTGAATTTATCATTCCGGCTCGCGGGCTGATCGGGTTCCGCTCCGAATTCCTTACGAATACAAAGGGCAATGGCATCATGTATCATGTTTTCCATGGATATGCTCCGTACAAAGGCGAGATTCCTGCCCGTACCCGCGGCGCGTTGGTTGCGTTTGAATCTGGGGAAACTACTCCGTACGGTATTTATGGACTGCAGGATCGCGGGGTCATGTTTATCAGCCCGCAGCAGCAGATTTATGCAGGGCAGGTTATTGGAGAGAACTCGCGGGAACTGGATATGGACGTTAACCCGTGCAAGAAAAAGCATGTAAGCAATATGCGGTCTAGTTCCGCAGACGAAGCTGTTCGGCTGACGCCGCCGCGCATCCTTAGCTTGGAACAGGCATTAGAATGGATTAACGATGATGAACTGGTGGAAGTAACGCCGCAGAGCATCCGGCTGCGCAAAACCATTTTAGACCGTCAGCTGCGGGCTAAATCAAAGAAAAAATAAGTATGAAAGAGCCGCTTAGCGGCTCTTTTTTTAATCGGCAAAAAGCGGAAGAAGATTTCATATTATACAAAAACTTTCTTTTCAGAAATAAAAAAACAGTATGAAGTAGAAGCGTTCATATGATGATATAATACTGACATAAAGATGAATGTATTTTGTATACAAAGACCTCGGAGGGATGACTCATGACAAAAGTAAAAATTACGGAAACTATCCTGCGCGACGGCCATCAGTCTATAGCGGCAACTCGTATGCGTATGAAACATATGCTTCCTGTACTGGAAGCAATGGACGAAGTAGGCTATAATGCCTTGGAATGCTGGGGCGGCGCTACGTTTGACTCGTGCATGCGTTTCTTGGATGAAGATCCGTGGGAAAGACTCCGTACGATAAAAAAATATGTAAAGAAAACACCGCTGCAGATGCTGCTGCGGGGGCAGAATATCCTTGGGTATCGCCATTATGCGGATGATGTAGTATACAACTTTATTAATAAAGCAGTAGACAATGGTATTGATATCATTCGTGTATTTGATGCCTTGAATGATGTGCGGAACATGGAAGAATCGATTCGTGTTGCAAAAGATACTAAAGTTCATGTTCAGGGGGCGATTGTATACACGATCAGTCCGATCCATACAACGGAAAACTTCCTGCAGGTAGCACAGAACTTGGTAGATATGGGCGTAGATTCTTTGTGTATTAAAGACATGTCCGGATTGCTTTCGCCGTATGATGCATACGATTTGATCTGGACGCTGAAAAGCAATACCAATCTTCCAATCGAGCTGCACTCTCACTATACTTGCGGCTTAGCAGCTATGACATACCTGAAAGCAATTGAGGCAGGGGTAGATATTATTGATACGGCATTGTCTCCGTTCTCCTTGTCTACGAGCCAGCCTTGTACGGAAACGATGGTTATGGCATTGGAAAAAACGCCGTATTCCACCGGCTTGGATACAAAGAAATTGTTTAAACTGGCAGAACATTTCAAAGGAGTTAAAAAAGAAATTCAGCAGGAATTCCCGATTACCATGTCTACGGAAATTAATCCGGCAGTTCGGGAATATCAGATTCCTGGCGGTATGCTGAGCAACTTGTACAATCAGCTTAAAGATCAGGGCGCAGAAGACCGCTTTGATGAAGTCTTAGCTGAAATGCCAAAAGTGCGTAAAGATCTTGGTTATCCGCCGCTGGTTACGCCGACTAGCCAGATTACCGGCTCCATGGCAGCGCTGAACGTTCTGTTTGGCCGTTATAAATTGGTGCCGAATGAAGTTAAAGACATCGTACGAGGCAAATATGGCCGTGTACCGGGTGTGATTACCGATGAATTCCGTCAGATGATCATTGGTGATGAACCGGTGATTGACCATCGCCCGGCAGATGATTTGGCTCCGGAAATGGAAAAAGCACGCCAAGTGCTCTTGGAAAAAGGCTTTGTAAATATTACGGAAGAAGATGTAGTAAGCTATGCAATTTTCCCGGAAGTTGCTTTGCCATTCTTTGAAAAATATAGACGGTAACATAAAAACATGCAGCTCTTTGAGCTGCATGTTTTTGTTTAGGCGATATTATGTAAATAAAAACCGGATGTCCAATATATATCATCTGCACAAGCGGAAAGTTGAAGTTTATTTTGCTAGGAACGATAGGACAGTCATAGTGACTTAACAGATAAAGACGTGAGGTGCGGAGTGCGTTAAAGATGCGGAAATACTAAGAAGAGGAAAGCCCAAGTAAGAAAGCATAAAGACAGGAAGAAAAGGGATAGAACTGCAGGCTAATGGCAGAGAGTTAATACATAAATAAGGATATAAAGAGGAGCCCCATTAGCAAAAAGGGCTCCTCTTTATATCCAATAAAAAAGTAAAAGCATATTATTTGCTATTTTCCAATGAGGAAAATGCGAATGCATTTGGGAAGTGGTAAGAGAGAAAGGATCTTAGAGAACAGCAAACTAAGCGTTAATGTCAGGGCATACATCAATAGGAGCTGGGCTCCTGTATAGGAAAAAGAAAGGCGTTCATATAGCGGTGCAGACAGCATTAACAAAAGAGGATGGGAAAGATAGATAACATAAGAATGATCGGCTAGTGCATTAAAAACTTTTTTCAGTTGGTTAGAAACAGAATACGTTTCAAAGTAAGCTATGGATGCTAAAAGAAACGAGGGCGTGTACAGCATGCCTGCCGGGCTTAACTGATGAATGGTAAATACGGCTTCGAGAGGCGTATAATGAAGCGTTATTCTAACGAAGAAAAAAGCGGCGATCATAAGAGCGGCGGAAAATATTCCGAATGCGATGTATTTTTGGCAGTGCTTCTGCAATGCTGCTTTGAACTGAGGATATGTTTCAGCGGCAAAGGCGCCGAAGAGAAAGATAAAAAGATAATGAAGAACTAAATAATTTAGACGATAATCTGATAGATTTTTTAGCCAGGGTGTTTGCGGATGAAATGGCCAGTGATAGGAAGAGAGGTAATTAAATCCCAGGTTAAAAAGGAATAGTAAGAGAAAAGAGGCTAATGGATTACGAAGAAAAATTGGCAATATCCTGCGCCACAAGGGCATGAGAATATAGAACCATAATAAAATCACCATAAAATAAATATGGTAACAGCCTAGTCCGTAAAAAAGGGTTTTGATTAATTCGGCAGGGTGCCAAACAGATAGGGAGCGAGTAACTAGAGATGCATAAGCTAAATAAATAGCTGTCCATCCTAAATAGGGAAACAAAACAGCTCTTAAACGGCGTGTAAGAAACTCTTTGTAATGAAAGGACTGCGCCAGCGGCTGGCTAAAAAACATTCCAAACGCAGATAAAAAGAAAAAAGCCGGTACAGAGTAGCGAGATAAAATTTCAAAAAGAAGAACGATTGGAATGCTGGGAGAAGGGTTGAAAAAGGCGAAAGAGCCAATATGAATTCCGATGACGCCCAGCATGCAGATCGCTCGCAGATAATGGATAGAAGAAATATATTGTTTAGGCACGATGTTGTCTCCTGTAGTTTATTGGTATGTTGATTATAGCATAAAGCAAGGGGCGAGATAAAATCAAAGAAGGGTAAGAATAAAACGATTTACTATCAGATAAAGATTTGTTATAATTCACATAAAAGAGAGACAGAAGGGATGATTTATATGAAAGAAATGGGATATTATAACGGACAATTTGTTCCGGCCTCCGACCCTGTGATCTGTATGAATGACCGTGGTTATTATTTTGGCGACGGTGTATATGAAGTAGTACGAGTGCATAAAGGAAGATGTTTTGCATTGTCTTATCATATGGATCGTCTGTATCGTACCATGCGTGAAATGGGAATTCCAGTGCGGATGCCGCCTGATGAATTGATTGAAACCCATGAGATTTTAGTAGAACAGAGTGAAATTCAAGAAGGATATATCTACCTTCAGATTACCCGCGATATCTCACCGCGGCAGTATGCCTATACCCGTGAAGTGGATCCGCCGATGGCGATGATTATCCGTGAATTGGATGAACCTGTCGAAGAACTGAATGAAAAAGGAGTAAAAGTCATTACGATTCCCGATATTCGGTGGTCGCGGTGCGATTTAAGCTGCTTGAATCTGGTGCCGAACGTGATGGGCGTGCAAAAGGCAAAAGAGAAGCGGGCTTATGACGCGATCCAGATTCGCGATGGGATCATTACAGAAGCATGCCGATCGAATGTATATGCGATAAAAGACGGGATTGTATATACCCATCCAGCGGATAACTTTATTTTAAAAGGAGTAACGCGGGTCTTGATGCTGACTCGTGTGGCACCCAGCGCTGGTGTAACGGTAATTGAACGAAAATTTGATAAAGATTTTCTGCTTTCTTGTCAGGAAGTATTTATGACAAATGCAGTATGCGGGATTATTCCTGTTATAAAAATTGATCGGGAGCCGGTTGGGGAAGGTGTTCCGGGAAAAGTAACAAGAAAATTGCAAACGGTGTATCAGCATTTGTTTGACGAAGGGTTAGCATAAGTGAATACTAATGTGATGACCAGGGCGGCCTTGTTGCTGGCCCTGGCCGTTGTTTTTCAGAGCTTGCGGCTATTTATCCCCGTACCGTTACCCGTAAATATGTTTTTGATCGGCTCTTTAGTTAATGCCTGTCTGATACTGGCCGCCTGGGAGACAAAACTTTCCTATGCTGTTGGATTGGCTTGCATCACACCCTGGATTGCGTATCTTCAAGGACAGCTGCCGTTTTTGCCATTTGTTTTTCCTGTTGCGTTAGGGAATAGTTTGTTTGCAGCGTGGCATTATTGGAAAAAGGGCGGTATATGGAATGCATTTTTTGGTGCCGGTATAAAGATGTGTGCATTATACGGCGGCTTTTGTTTGCTGTTTTCTGTCGTTCATTTCCCTGGGGCTGTGCAGGCTGTGATTTTGTTTGCCATGAGTTGGCCTCAGTTAGTGACAGGGATATTAGGCGGTATGCTGGCTTTTTTAACACGCCGATATGTAAAAAAGTAAGGAAGGCTATGAAATGAAGAATTTAATAAAGAAAACAGAGCAGGTGGGAGTCGCTTCTTTTGCAGTGACAATGGGCTTCTGCGGGCTCTGTTTTGCCTGGCGCCAAGCTGTTTTGCTGTGGGAAATGCCGGCATGGATTCAAGCTGTTTTTGGCGCGGCGGCGGTAGTAAGTTATGTGACTATTTTCTATTTATACATAATGAAAATGGTTTTCTATCCGCATGCGGTAAAAGAAGAATGGGAGCATCCGATCACCTGTTGTTTCTTTGGCACGTTTACGGTATCAACGACATTGATTGCTGCCGTGATCGGGCCTTATTGGCGGCAAGGCGCTGCAATATTATGGTGGGTGTCTATTATTTTAATATTATTTTTTGCCTGGGCAGTATTGACGCATTGGCTTTTGCATCGACAAAGGAACCAGGACGTAGCTCCGGGCTGGCTATTGCCTGTATTGGGGCCTATTACGATTCCAGTTGCCGGGAACCTGCTTAAGGAACCGGGCTATCATGATATTGCTGTGTTTTGCACCTCTATTGGGATAGTGGTCAGCATACCTGTGGTAACTCTTCTTTTGGGAAGGCTGATCATTGGGAAGCCTTTGGCAGACGGAGCGCAGGCCAGTGTAATGGTGCTGATGGCTCCGTTTGGCATGGGATATCTGGCGTATACGCAAACGTTTGGCAATGATATTTTTTCGATGGTATTTATTTGTATGGGAATGTTTTTATTCCCGCCGATTGTGATTCGGATTCTGCATTCTTTGCGCAGTCAGTCGTTTCATATGGGGTGGTGGGCAATGGGATTCCCTTTTATGGCATTTACCAATGGCATTATGAAATTAACATTGTTTTATAATGTATGGTGGAATCAAATAATGAGCAGCGTGCTGCTTGGAGCGGGTACGATGCTGATCTTATTTTTGGCAGGAAAGACCAGCGGCTGTATATATCGCAAACTCCATGCTGATAAGTGACAGAAAGATAATAGAAATCACCTTATTTTCGCAGAAAGCATAGCGGAAATAAGGTGATTTTTTTGTGGACGTTTTCTGGTAAATTCTCTAAAACAATATTTTTTTAGGGTTTATAGAAGAAAATACAGCTTTTTGTTGTAAGAATGTGGGGAAATATGGTAGAATGTGGGGAGAAGTGAAGGAGGTGGGGCAGAATGTTTATGGGGGAATACTCACATACGATCGATGCAAAAGGTCGTCTCATTCTGCCTGCCAAATTTCGTGAAGAGCTGGGTGAAACGTTTTATATCACCCGAGGATTGGATAATTGTTTGACAGTATATACAAAAGAGGGCTTTGAAAATTTAGCAGCGGTCATGCAGCAGCATCCGAATGCAAAGGGGAATGTACGGGCGATTAAGCGTTTCTTCTTTGCCCATGCAGCAGAATTGGAGTGTGACCGGCAAGGGCGTATTTTGATTCCTGCTATGCTGCGGGAGTATGCCAAATTAATGAAAGAAGTAGTTGTAGTCGGGACGTCTGACCGGGTGGAGATCTGGAGCCGCGCAGTATGGGATGCTTATAATGAAGAGATTGGTCCGGATATGGAAAATATTGCCGAAACGTTGGACGGTATGGATTTTGGAATATAGGAGGAGTGTCCAGTGGAATTCCATCATGTCAGTGTGCTGCTGAATGAAATGATAGATAATGTTTTTACAGACCCTAATGGCATTTATGTGAATTGTACACTAGGCGGCGGCGGACATTCGTTTGCAATGGGGAAAAAGTTGGCCAAAGAAGGATGGCTTATCGGGCTGGATCAGGATACGGATGCCTTAGCGGCGGCTGGCAAGCGGCTGGAAGAACTGGATTGCCATAAAACGTTGGTGCATCGCAATTTTCAGCATCTTGAAACAGTTTTGGATGAATTAGGTATAAGCGAAGTAGATGGAATTATGTTTGATTTGGGCGTATCCAGTTATCAACTGGATACGGCGGAACGAGGATTTTCTTATCAGCATGACGGACCGCTTGATATGCGGATGGATCAGGACAATCCGCTTTCCGCAGAAGTAGTAGTTAACGAATATAGCGAGGAAGAATTGACTCGGATTATTTCGCAGTATGGAGAAGAACGCTGGGCAAAACGGATTGCTCAATTCATATGCCGGGAGAGAAAAGAAAAACGAATCGTGACAACCGGTGAATTAGTAGACGTTATAAAAAAAGCGATTCCTGCTGGTGCCAGACGGGAAGGACCCCATCCGGCAAAACGTACTTTTCAGGCGATACGGATTGAAGTAAATCAAGAGCTCGAAATACTGAAACGAACGTTTGCGGCTGCAGCGAAGAGACTGAAAAAAGGCGGACGTCTGGGAATTATTACCTTTCATTCATTGGAAGACCGCATAGCTAAACAGACATTGCGGGAATTAGCAACAGGCTGTATCTGTCCGCCGGAGCTGCCGATTTGCATGTGTCATCATACGGCAATATTGAAAGTAAAGAAATCGGGGATAGATCCGAGTGCAGAAGAAATAGCGGCCAATCCGCGTGCCAGAAGCGCTAAATTGAGAGTCGGTATAAAATTGTAAAAAGAAAGGGAGTTGTTTTTTTATGGTAATAAGGAAAAGCAGTACGTTGACAACGGTGGCAGACACGGTCATTCAATCTCCTTCCATAGAACGGCAAGGCGTATCTATGTGGGCGTGGTCTTCAAAAATGCGTCAAATCATCAGCGTGATTGTCCTCGCTGGTATACTGCTTGCATTACATTCCCTTTTGTCTGCTATTACCACAAATGCCGGCTATCAGTTGGTTGGAAAAAAACAAGAAGTGATGCGTCTGACACAGGAGATAGAGCAACTTCAGTTAGACGTAGCTATAAAGACTTCCCCTGCTCGTATTAAAGTGGAAGCGCAGAAAAACCTTGGCATGATTGTGCCAGATATGGTAATATACAGTAGTGCAAATACAAAAGGAACGCATCCCAGTACAGCCCAGGCTGTTCGGGCAATACGGGATTAATATGAACACAAGTACAGCAGCCAATTTGGCTGCTGTACTTGTGTCTCTTGAATAAAGGGGGCTTATCATGAAAAGCTTGCAGCAACTTGTTGAAATATTAGATGCATATGCAGTAACAGGGAATCTTCAAACGAAAATACAGGGAATTACTGCCGATTCCCGCAAAGTAAAAAAAGGCGATCTGTTTATTGCGCTTCCTGGCGCAACAGTAGACGGATATGATTTTATTCCGCAGGCGATAGAAAATGGGGCAGCAGCAGTTTTAACTCAGAAAAAAATAACGCTTCCGGATAATGCTGCGTTAATCGTAGTAGATGATGTGCGCCTTGCGATGCAAAAAATTACGCCGTTTTTTTATGACTACCCAGGAAAACAGATGCGTATGATCGGGGTAACCGGAACAAATGGCAAGACGACAACGACGCATATCATTGGCCATATCTTAAGAAATGCCGGTTATAAAGTAGGGATCATTGGTACTGTCCATGTATTAATAGAAAACGAATCGTTCCCAATTCATAATACGACGCCGGATGTCGTTGATTTGCAGCATATTTTGTATGAAATGAAACTGCGGGGAATCACGCATGTCGTTATGGAAGTATCCAGTCATGCATTAGACATGGGGCGCACAGCGGGTATTGAATTTGATACGGCGGTGTTTACGAACTTGACGCAAGACCATTTGGATTATCATAAAACATTTGATAACTATTTGGCGGCAAAAGCAATTTTATTCGATAAAGTGAGCTTTTCCAATGGGTGCAAAGAAGGCAAAACAGCGGTTGTTAATTTAGATGATCCATATGGAAGTGCAATTTTGGAGCACTGTCATTGTAAAACGCACACCTATGGTATGACTTCCTCTGCCGACTTTCAGGCGAATGGCCTGCAAGTGCATACAAAAGGCTGTGAGTTTAGTGTAGTATCTCCAATAGGCAGTGAATCTCTTCATATGAATATTACCGGATTGTTTAATGTATATAATACGTTGGCGGCTATTGGCGCAGCAGCGGCTGAAGGCATTGAAGCAAAAACAATTTGGAAAAGCTTGAAAGAATTTCGAGCTGTCCCGGGACGATTTGAACTGGTGGAAGAAGGGCAAGATTTTGCCGTAGTTGTTGATTATGCACACACGCCGGACGGCTTGGAAAATATTTTAACAACGGCGCAAAAAATTACTAAGGGGAGGATTATCGCTGTATTTGGCTGCGGCGGAGATCGAGATAGAACCAAACGGCCTATTATGGGAGGAATTGGTGCAAAATACGCCGATATCGTGATCGTTACTTCGGATAATCCTCGGACAGAAGATCCGGAACGCATTGTGCAAGAAGTGGCCGGCGGTGTTGTAGACGGACTGCGGGACGGAAAGAAATATGAAGTGATTGTCGATCGGCGGACAGCGATACATCGGGCTATCGAGCTGGCAGAACCTGGCGATGTAGTTATCATTGCGGGGAAAGGGCATGAAACGTATCAGATTATTGGACATGATACGATTCATTTTGATGATAGAGAAGTGGCAAGAGAGGCATTGAAGGAGTAAAAATAATGGTATCGTTTACTTTTCAAGAAGTTATAGATGCAGTGCAGCCTAGTTTGATAAAAAATGAAGATGCGCAGGCTGTATTTACGGGGATTTCTACGGATACTCGTGAAATAATAGCAGGATCACTGTTTTTAGCGCTAAAAGGAGAAAATTTTGACGGGCATGATTTTTTAGCGCAGGCAGTAGAAAAAGGTGCTGCTGGGATCATTGCTGAAAAAGAACCGGCGGGGATTACGGAAGTCCCTGTATTTGTAGCCGCGGACTCAAGAGAAGCGCTGCAGGGACTCGCGAGACTGCATCGGCTTCGCTATGATATACCGGTGGCAGCTGTGACGGGATCTAATGGTAAAACGACGACAAAGGATATGTTGGCATCTGTTTTAAAAGAGAAATTCCAATTGATAAAAACAGAAAAAAACCTTAATAATGAAATCGGCTTATCAAAAACATTGCTGCAACTAAATGAAACCCACGAAGCTTGTGTAGTGGAAATGGGAATGCGCGGATTCGGACAGATTCGTTCTCTGGCAGCAACTGCGCTGCCTACGATAGGCATTGTTACCAATGTGGGGACCAGCCATATAGAATTGCTCGGTTCCCAAGAGGGAATAGCGAAAGCAAAAGGAGAATTGATTGAAGCGCTGCCGGACAATGGAGTTGCTGTGCTGAATGGGGACGATCCGTATGTGCGGGCTATGCATGATAAAACGAAAGGGAAATGCATATACTATGGTATTCACGGCGATGCGCTCGATTGCTGGGCGGAAGATATTGTATATGAAGGCAGAGAAACCCGGTTTGCTTTTTGTACGAAGGACTGCAGAATAGACATACAAATGCCAGTCAGCGGCGAGCATAATGTGTATGATGCATTGGCGGCATTAAGCGCAGCTGGAGAGTTGGGTGTTTCTCCTGAACAAATGAAAGCGGGATTAAAAGCATTCCAAGCTTCTCCCATGCGTCAGGAATTAGTGCGCTTAGGAGAGGTGCTGTTTGTCAATGACGCATATAATGCAAATCCATCTTCCATGGAAGAATCGTTGAAAGCTGTGAAAAACATGGCCGAAAAACGAGTGATAGCCGTATTGGGTGATATGCTGGAATTAGGAGATACGGCAAAAGCAGCGCATTGTCATATCGGAACAGTATGCAGAACACTGGAAATAGATGGTTTGATTACGGTCGGCAATATGGCGAAATACATAGCGGAAGAAGCTGGGGACAAGGTAGCCTGCTATGCTGCAAAAGATCATGCGGATGCAGCGGAATATTTGAAAAGTATAGTGCAAAAAGGTGATACGGTACTGCTGAAAGGTTCACGATCGATGAAAATGGAAACAGTACTGGCTTTATTTGAAAGGATGTAGTAATAAATGATGCTCACTCTAGTGTATGCGTTTGCGATGGCTTTGGTTTTAAGTTTGGCATTAGGTCCGATAACAATTCGGGAGCTGAAAAGTTTGAAAGCAAAACAGGCAATTCGGGAAGAAGGACCAAAGCGTCATCAAGTGAAAGCCGGGACTCCGACAATGGGCGGTATATTGATATTGGCGACATTGACCGTATCCACTCTGTGCTTTGCCGATTTAACATTAGAAATTGGGCTGGCGTTATTTTTGACGCTGGGGCATGGCCTTATTGGTTTTTTAGATGATTTTATTAAGGCCCATAAACAAAGAAATCTTGGCTTAACCTCTAAGCAGAAACTATTTTGCCAGATTGTGATGGCTGCGGTATTTTCCTTTTTGCTCCAAAGCGAAGGACTGGGGAATACGACGATATGGATACCCGGGACTTCGTTTTCGGTGGATTTTGGAATCTTGTATTACGTATTGGTCTTTCTGATTTTAGTAGGAACTACGAATGCGGTGAACTTAACCGATGGCTTAGATGGGCTGGCTGCAGGATCTTCAGCAATAACCTCAATTGCTTTTGCAGTGATTGCGATTGCTTTAGGATATGGTAATTTAGCAATCTTTAGTATTGCGCTTACCGGAGCTTGCCTTGGATTTTTGTTTTTTAACCAGTATCCGGCCAAGGTATTTATGGGAGATACAGGATCTTTGGCTATTGGCGGTGCCTTTGCCGCTCTTGCGGTATTGACCAAGACGGAATTGCTCCTCGTACTGCTGGGAGGCCTTTTTGTATTGGAAGCACTGTCCGTTATTATTCAGGTCATATCGTTTAAAACGCGGGGTGTTCGGGTATTTAAAATGAGCCCGATCCATCATCATTTTGAATTATCCGGGTGGAGCGAGATAAAGGTAGTTGCTGTTTTTTGGCTGGCAGCGGCAGTTTTTGCAGTACTCTCTATTGTTTTGGTGCTGAATAAAGCTTTATAATGAATATAATACATATATAAGTGGTGATAGAGATGTTTGCGGATAAGAAGATATTAGTAATTGGCGCTGGTGTAAGCGGTTTTTCTGCAGCAGCGGCATTAGCAAAATGCGGTGCACAGTATGTTTGTTTGAATGATATAAAACCGGTGAAATTAGCAGCAGAAGTAAAAGAGCGGCTTCAAAAACAAGGGATCGATATGATATTTGGCCAGCAGGATAAAAGCTTGCTGGATCAAATCGATTATGTGATAGTATCGCCGGGAATCCCGCGCTCAATTCCTATTTTAACAGAGGCAAGTCAGAGAAATATTCCTATCATTAGTGAAATAGAAGTAGCCTCCAGACTATGCAAATGTCCAATTTTGGCGGTGACCGGGACAAATGGAAAAACAACGACAGTTTCTTTGTTGGCAGAACTGATGAAGCAGACGGGACGGCCGGTAATTATAGGCGGAAATATTGGAATGGGACTGGCGGAACAGGTGACAGAAGGTCCGGACAACGCTATTGTGGTCGCTGAACTGTCCAGCTATCAATTGGAAAGCACCGAAACACTTTGTCCGCAAATCAGTGCAGTGCTGAATGTAACTCCGGATCATTTGGAGCGGCATAAAACGATGGAAGCGTATTGGTCGGCAAAGGAAAAGATATTTTTAAATCAAGGGCAGCGGCAGACAACCGTATTGAACTTTGATAATGAAATTACTCGAAAAATGGCTGAAGATGCAGCTTCTCATGTCCTCTTTTTTTCTATGCACACGGTCTTGGAAGACGGGGCCTATTACAAAGATGGGAAGCTTTATTTAGCGAAAAATGGCGAGTGCAGAGAAATTTGTTCGCGGGATACCATTCATCTTCTGGGAGATCATAATATAGAAAATTGTTTGGCTGCTGTATTGATGGCCGATGCATTTGGCGTTTCGTTAGAGAGTATAAAGAAAGTACTGTCTGTTTTTTCGGGAGTAGAGCATCGGATTGAGCCTGTTCGGACGATACATGGCGTTCCGTACTATAACGATTCCAAAGCAACGAATGTGGATTCTTCTATCAAAGCGCTGGAATCTTTTGACGGACATATTATCTTAATAGCTGGCGGATATGATAAGATGAATGATTTGCAGGAATTTATGGCATTAGCGGCAAAAAAAACAGATGCCCTGCTCTTAATCGGGAATGCGGCAGAACGTTTTTATGCAGCAGCACAGCAGGCTGGGATAAAGGATATTCGCAGATTGTCGTCTATGGAAGAGGCGGTGCGGACAGCATATGAAATTGCAGCGCCGCCGCAGACGGTGCTGTTGTCGCCGGCTTGTTCCAGTTATGATATGTTTCGGTGTTTTGAAGAGCGCGGAACTGTATTTAAAACGCTGGTCAATGCGTTGGAAGAATAGATCCGGAGGATATAGATGAAACGTGTGATAATTTCAGGAGGCGGGACAGGCGGACATATTTATCCTGCTATTACAATTGCCAAAGCAATGGCAGAGTTGGAGCCAACGGAAATTTTGTATGTAGGTACAAAGAACGGCTTGGAAAGCACTTTGATTCCTAAAGAAGGGATCCCTTTTATGACTTTGGATATCAAACAAGGCCTGCAGAGAAAGCTGTCGTGGCAAAATGTAATAACGATAGAAAAAGCGGTGTCCAGCATTTGGAAAGCGAGTGCAATATTAAAAAAGTTTGATCCCCATATTGTTGTAGGAACGGGCGGATATGTGTGCGGACCTATGTTGATGGCTGCCGCTATGCACCGGATTCCGACACTGATACAAGAACAAAATGTCATACCCGGCATTACTAATACTATTTTGAGTAAATTTGCAACAGTGGTTGCAGTAGGATATGAAGAAGCAAAAGGAAAGTTTGGCGGCAAAGAAAGCGTTGTCGTAACAGGAAATCCCGTTCGAAAAGATATCCTGACAGCGACGAAGGAAGAAGGATGCCGCCAGTTAGGGATTCGGCCTGATGTCTTTACTGTGCTGGTCGCAGGAGGAAGCCGCGGAGCCAGAACAATCAATACTGCGATGGTGGAAGTACACCATTATTTTAAAAATGATGAACATATACAGATTTTGCATGTAACAGGAAGCAACGAATTTGAACGTGTAAAAGAAGAATTAAAAGAGGTTGGCGATGATGGCTGGTATGGAAAATCCAGCTGCATACTTCCTTATTTATATAATATGCCAGCCGCATTGGCTGCGGCAGATTTGGCTGTTTTTCGTGCTGGTGCGGTTGGGTTAGCGGAACTTACCGTGCGAGGTGTGCCGGCTATTTTGATACCGTATCCATATGCTGCCGAAGATCATCAGACATATAACGCACAGGCGTTAGTGCATAATGGCGCAGCGAAAATGATTGTAGATAAAATGTTGACTGCCAAAGAATTAATCCAGGAATTTCAAGAGTTAAGAAATAATCCTGAGGTATTACAGAAGATGTCTCTGGCAAGTCGAAAAATGGGGCGCCCTGAAGCTGCTTATGATATTGCCCGATTAGCATTTTCTATTGCGAAAAAATAATAGCAAAGGGGAGAGTATGGTGAAAACAGATAAAAAAATACATTTTATCGGCATTGCAGGTGCTGGTATGAGAGCCATTGCAAATATTTTGATTCAGAAGGGATTTCGCGTGTCCGGTTCTGATCTTCGGGCATCGGATATAACCAGACGATTTGCGTCCATGGGTGCGGAAATACATATCGGACATGCAAAAGAAAATATTAATGGTGCAGATGCCGTGGGGGGTTCAACGGCAATTCCGCAAGAAAATGTGGAAGTGATTGCGGCAAAAGAAAAGAAGATACCAGTTCTTCACCGGTCAGATATATTATTAAGTATTATGAACTGGGGGAAGGGAATTGCTGTAGCCGGAGCACATGGAAAAACGACTACTACGTCTATGGTAGGTCAAGTATTTGAAGAAGCCGGCGTCGATCCGACGATTGTTATTGGCGGAGAAGTGGACTATCTTCACAGCAGTTCAAAATTAGGCAATGGCGAATATATTATTGCAGAAGCCGATGAAAGCGACGGTTCTTTCCTTAAATTCAATCCCTATATTGGCATTGTTACGAATATAGAAAACGATCATATGGATCATTATGGTTCTATGGAAAATATTATTGCTGCATTTCGAACATTTCTGCAAAAAATCGATCCGTTAAACGGGCTGGCTGTGCTTTGCTTCGATAACGAAAATGTTCGAGAGCTGGCCAATACCGTGGACCGGGACTTCGTTTCTTATGGGATAGCGACAGAAGCTGATTATGTTGCGAAAGATATTCACTATGTAAACGGTATTTTGCAGTATGAAGTAGAATATCAGGGAACCGTGTTAGGCGAGATCCGCCTGCAAGTTCCTGGACGGCATAATGTCTTGAACTCTCTTGCAGCCGTAGCTGTTGCCAGAGCTTGCGGAATTGGATTTGAAGATATTGCGGACGCGCTCTTTCATTTTCAGGGAGCTAAACGGCGGTTCCAGACTAAAGGGGTAGAAAAAGAAGTCTGGGTAGTAGATGATTATGCACATCATCCTACGGAAATCAATGCTACGCTTAAAGCGGCAAAGGAACTGGAAACGCATCGGGTGGTATGTGTATTTCAGCCGCACCGGTATACGCGGACAAAACTGCTGCAAAATGAATTTGGGGAATGTTTTGCCCATGCGGATGTCGTTATCATGACAGACATTTATACAGCAGGAGAAGCGCCGATAGAAGGTATCGATACGTCTCTGTTAGTGCAAAAAGTAAAAGAGGCAACTGGGCAGGAAGTTATTTATATTCCGGATAAGGAAAAACTTCCGGCTTATTTAAAGGATTTCGTAAAAGCATCAGACCTGGTAATTACGATGGGGGCCGGAGATATTTACCAAGTTGGTGAAAAGCTGCTTGCGGCATTGAAGGAAAAATAAAAACAGAGGTGTCTATTGTGGATAAAAATATAAAAGTAGCTGTCGTTATGGGCGGTCCTTCTGCGGAAGCAGAAGTTTCCCGGAGGACAGGGACTGCTATCGCAGAAGCGCTGCAGTCAAAGGGCTATCAGGTTGAATCCTTGGAACTGGATCCGGCTCGAATTGCAGAACAGTTAAAAGAGACGGCGCCAGATGTGGTGTTTAATGCGATTCATGGTAAATTTGGCGAAGATGGGGCTCTGCAGGGGCTTTTGGAAATGCTGGAAATTCCTTATACTGGCTCTGGAATTACGGCTAGTGCAGTTGGTATGAATAAAGTGGTGAGTAAAGCTTTATTCCATAGCTGCGGAATTCCTACGGCTGCCTCTAAGAGCTATACGAAAGTACAGAGCCATGAAGCAATTAAAAGAGATATTTTAGAAAATTTTGAATTGCCTTGTGTGATAAAAGCTGCTTCTCAGGGATCCACAATAGGTTTGGCAATTGTGCGTAAGGAAGAAGAAATAGATAGTGCGTTAGTGGAAACGTTTAAATACGGAAATACTATTTTAGCAGAATCTTTTTTAGACGGTGGGGAATTTACGATTCCTGTGACAGAAGAACAGGTATTTCCGATCATAAAAATAGAGCCGTACTCCGGCGCGTATGATTACTATTCAAAATATACGGCTGGCGCGACCGAATATCTGTGTCCTGCGCCGATTTCTAAAGAGGCTACCGAAGAAATGCAGGCGATTGCTCGGCATGTATATGATGCGATCGGGTGCAGCGGCGTAGCGCGAGTGGATTTCATGACCGATCGAAATGGAAAACCTTATGTATTGGAAATCAATACCGTTCCTGGTATGACTGCTACGAGTCTTGTTCCTAAAGCTGCCAATGCGTTGGGAATATCATTTCCGGAACTTTGCGAACAGATTTTGAACACGGCTGGTATTGGTAAATTTTAAGGAGTAACTGTATGGAAGATAGAAATCGTTATGACCGTTTTTATCCTCCCGCGGTCGAACCCAATGAACCAGAATCTTTTATTTCTCCAGTTTGGGAAGAAAGGTCTAACGGCGGAACGGAAGCTAATTCCCCGGAGCGCCGCCAAATACCGGAAAATCCCGTAAGAAAAAAGAAACGGCGCAAAAAGAACGGCCTTTCTGGATATAAATTGAGCATAGGGGCTGCTGTGCTTGTGGGAATAGGATTAATGACTCTTCCAATCCCTTTTGGGACGCTGCTGATAGAAGGGAACAACAGCATGACTGCAGAAGATGTATATCGTGTAGGCGGCGTATCGCAGCCAATTAATATTCTGCAGATAGATACCGCGGCTATGAGGGAGAATTTATCTCATGATTTGCGGATATCTGAAGTAACAGTGCGGCGGGAGTTTCCCGCTTCGATTCGAGTAACCATTGAAGAACGGCAGCCAGCAGCCATGATTCATACGTATTTTGGCTATGCCTGGCTGGATAAAAAAGGGATGGTTCTGCAAGTGCAGCCGGAAATAAGAAAAGATTCCGTGCCCATGCTTACGGGTAAAAAGATGGGCAATCTGCTTATTGGAGATGTGATATCGGATGCAGCTGTAAAAAGTGCTGTATTATTTCTGGACGCTTTATCACAAAATGGATTTGACAGTATTGCCGAAATTAATGTAGGGGACAGTGAGCAGATCATTGCGTATACAACCGATGCGATACCTGTTCGTCTTGGCAATGGAAATGAGATCGAAAAGCGGGCAGAACTGGCAGAAAACCAGCTGCAAGATATACGAAAAAGAAAGTTATTAGTAGAATATGTGGATACAAATCCAGAAGCTCCTTATTTTAAAATGGCTCTGTCACAACAAATGGTTGATTTTGACGAGAAATAGCGTATAATAATAGTAAGAAACA
>UREG01000008.1 GCA_900546795.1 uncultured Veillonellaceae bacterium
GTCTATCCGATGCGCCGCTTCTTAGAGTCCAAAACGAGCCATGATCGTGTCGACATGTTTCAGCGTTCTGGTCACGTCGAAACACGCGTCGATTTCTTCTTCCGACAAGAACGCCCGCACGTCTTCATCAGCTTTCAGATCCGATTTGAAGTCTGCCCCTTCGAGCCAGCACCGCATAGCGTTTCTCTGTACCCAGCGGTACGCCTGTTCCCGAACCGCGCCTTTTTCTACCAGCGCCGTCAAGATCGTCGGGCTGAAAATCAAACCGCCGGTCAAATTCAGGTCTTTCATCATTTTTTCTGGATATACAAGGAGTTTATCGATAACGCGGGTAAAGGTTTTAAGCATGTAATCGAGGGCAATCGTGCTGTCCGGCAAGATGACCCGTTCTACCGACGAATGGCTGATATCCCGTTCATGCCAGAGCGCTACGTCTTCCAGCGCCGCCTGGGCATGACCGCGGATCACACGAGCCAGTCCGCACATCCGTTCACACGTGATCGGGTTCCGTTTATGCGGCATAACCGAAGAGCCTTTTTGTTTCGGGCTGAAATATTCTTCCGCTTCCCGCACTTCCGTTCTCTGCAAATGCCGGATCTCCGTCGCAAATTTATCAATGGAGCTTGCAATTACCGCCAACGTCGTCAAAAATTCCGCATGCCGATCGCGCTGCAGCGTCTGCGTAGAGATCGGAGACGGCGCAATGCCCAATTTGCCGCATACATATTCTTCGACAAACGGATCGATATCCGCATACGTTCCGACTGCACCGGAAATCTTGCCTACCGCTACGGCTTCTTTCGCCCGCTTCATTCGTTCAATATTCCGTTCTGTTTCCGCCAGCCACAGCGTCAGCTTCAGCCCAAACGTCGTCGCTTCCGCGTGAATGCCGTGCGTCCGTCCGATCATCGGCGTGTATTTAAATTCGGCTGCCCGGCGGCGCAATACATCCCGGAACGCTTCCAAATCTGCCAGCAGAATATCGGACGCCTGTTTCATCATATAACCGAGCGCCGTATCTTTTACGTCCGTCGACGTCAATCCCAAATGGATATATTTTCCTTCTTCGCCTACATGTTCTGCCAATGTCGACACAAAAGAAGCGATGTCATGATGCGTTTCCGCTTCGATTTCATGGATTCGCTCTACCGTAAAATCCGCTTTTTCCCGGATTGCCGCCGCCGCTTCTTTCGGGATTACGCCCAGTTCTGCCTGCGCTTCACTGGCCAAAATCTCCACCTGCATCATGGTGTAAAATTCGTTGTATTCTGTCCAAATCTTACCCATTTCTTCTTTCGTATACCGTTCTATCATGTATCGATCCCTCCAACCGGCCTTTGCCGTCTTTTCTTTCTTTACTATTATACTATGTTATCCCCTGTCAGGAAAACCTATGCCCGCTGTTCCCGTTCCTGGATTTCTTCCGCTACCACTACGCCGGCGGCAGACGCCTGCACCAGCCCGCGGGTAATGCCCGCGCCGTCGCCGATGGCAAAGAAATTCTCGATTTTTGTTTCCAGTTTCGGCGTCAGCTCCATGCGGCTGGAATAGAACTTGACTTCTACCCCATATAAAAGGGTGTGGCGGGAATTGGCTCCCGGCGCTACTTTGTCCAGCGCTTCAAACATTTCTTTGATATCCACTAAATGCCGGTAAGGCAGTACGAGCGACAGATCGCCGGGCGTCGCATTTTCCAGCGTCGGCTGCACCATGCCGCGGCGAATCCGTTCCGGCGTAGACCGCCGGCCGTCGAGCAAATCGCCCAGCCGCTGCACGATTACGCCGCCGCCCAGCAAATTGGCCAGCCGCGCAATATATTTGCCGTAGGCAATCGGTTCTTTGAACGGTTCGGTGAAGCTTTTGGATACCAAAAGCGCAAAGTTCGTGTTTTCACTTTTCGTATGCGCGTAGCTGTGTCCGTTGGCCGTGATCAGGCCGTCGTTGTTTTCCGCTACGACAAAACCGTACGGATTCATGCAGAACGTCCGAATCCGATCGTCAAAGGATTTGCTGAAATACACCAGCTTGGATTCATACACCACATTGGTAATATGCTCGAAAATTTCCGCTGCCGTTTCCACCCGCACGCCAATATCCACTGCGTTGGACGTCATGGGAAGGCCCAGTTTGCGCGCTTCTTCCGTAAACCATTCCGCCCCTTCCCGGCCCGGAGCCGCGACCAGATACCGGCAGGTATAGGTGTCGGCGCCAATGACGATGCCTTTGGCTTTATTATCTTCTACGAGTATATGATCAACCATCGTATCAAATATAAAATCTACTTTCCCTTCCAGGGAATCGCGCATATTCGTCAGGATCTCGCCGTTAACTTCCGTTCCCAAATGCCGAATCCGCGCAGGGATCAGGCTAAGATCCGCTGCGGCCGCCCGCCGTTTCAGTTCATGGATCTCATCTTTGTATTCGTCGCCGTATATCTTCCGGTCTGCACCGCCGAATTTGCTGTATATGGAATCGACATACAAAATACGGTCCATCAGCTCCCGCTTGCCCATGTATTCGTCCAGATTGCCGCCGTATTCCGTCGTCAGCGTCAATTTTCCGTCGCTGAACGCCCCGGCGCCGCCCCAGCCGCATACAATATTCCGAACTTTATCTTTTCTATCGGCATTCTTATTCAGTTTAGTAGCGATCCGCTCCCGAATATCCTGCCCTTTTTCTACCATCAAAATAGAGAGCCCTTTGTCCGCCAGTTCCAGTGCGGTAAAAATGCCGGCCGGACCGGCTCCGATAATGATAACGTCATAGGTTTTATTATGATTCATGAGGGTATATCCTCCTTCATAAAAATACCCCAAACGGATTGCCATTTGGGGTGAGATCACGAGAAAGCACATTCTTTCCCTGTCTTATCTTACTATAGACGCGGAAATATTGTCAACAAAAATCCGAATGTTTATTTCTCATACTATATAATCGTTCGACAAAATAAAACCAACCTTATTCCCCGCCAAATCCATATCGGCTTTTTAAAAGCAGCAATATAAATACCGGTCCGCCAATGCTGGATACCAAGATGCCGATAGGGAGCTCCGTCCCTCTTATCACTATCCGGCATGCCAGATCGGCCCAAACCAAAAACACGGCTCCGCCAAGCGCCGCAAACGGAATCAGGGTTTTATGATTATTTCCCGTAATCATTCTTACGATATGCGGAATCAGCAAACCTAAAAATCCGATGATGCCTGCGGAAAAAACAGCCGTTCCGACGAGCAGCGCCGTAACGCCTAAAAAGATATTTCGATGCCGCCTCAATTCATATCCCAGCGTAATGGCGCTTTCCTCGCCAATCAGCATGAGGTTCAATACGCGGGAGCGGGTCCAGAAAAAAAGAATACCGGCCCCCACTGCGGGATAAGCCAGCAGCAGCGTTTCCCAGGATGCGCCGCTCAAACTTCCCATTAACCAATAGGTAATCGTTTGGATTCCTTCCATTGAGTTTGCAAAGTAGACAATACCGCCGGTAAGGGCTGAGCATACGGCGTTAAAGGCCATTCCTACCAGCAGCAGCTTTACAGCGCTCCCCCGCGGGGAGCCGCAAGACGCCGCGGTCACCAGCCAAGCGATGCACAATGCGCCCAAAAAAGCGGAAACACCTACTGCGTACATACCAAAATATTTTTCCAAACCGCCGAAAACGCCGATCGTAGCTCCCAGCGATGCGCCGGCAGATATCCCCAAAATATATGGGTCAGCCAGAGGATTTTTTACAACCGCCTGCATCACGGTTCCGCTTACGGCAAGACCTGCGCCGACTGCAGCCGCCAGCAAGACCCGCGGCAGCCGCAGCAGCCAGACAATATCATGCACAGGATCAACGGTTCCATAAATAAATACGTGCGAGGTGAAAAATTCTTGAAAAATCGTCTGCCAAATTACCTTCCATTCCAGAGACACCGTACCGTAACAAAGCGCCGTAAGCATCGATATGAAAAGCAGCAAGAGCCCGCCGGCAAAAACAGCCAGCCATTTCATTTCTCCTCCCCCTCCCTTTCCGGCACTCGTTCTAACCCCTCCGCCAGAATGCGCAGTCCGTCTTTAGTATGAAATCCGCCGTTATAAATATAGGTCAGCGGCAGCGTATATACCTGTTTTTGCTGTACTGCCCGCAAAGACGCATACGTTCGATCCTGCAGGAACCGTTCTTTGATGCCGATTTCCGGTTCCGTTTTATACAGCAGGAAAATAACATCGGGATCACTCATCAGAATTTCTTCTTTTGACGGCCGATTCGGCAGCGCCGCCATTTCTCCTCCCAAATGCCGCACCATATCGGCGGGCAGGCGGTTATTGCCGTAAGAACTGATGACCGTACCGTAAAAATCCAATATCATCACACGCGGTTTATGAGAACGGCGGGACATCGCTTCCTTTGTTTTTTCTATCGCCGCCTGCATTTCTTTTACATACCGCTGCGCCACTTCCTCTTGCTGAAAGATACGCCCCATATCCAGTATATAGCGATACTCGCCGTCCAAGGTCTCTTTTAAATATCCGTTTTTCCATTGCAGCGACATGTAGCAGGGCACGCTGCGCCGCAGCCAGAACTCCGTTGTCCCCAGCGACCATATCCCTCGGCCGGAAAAAGACGAATACCACCCTAAAATCAGGTCGGGCTGTAAATAAACGGCAGTTTCCTGATCAATTCCATGCGCTCCGTAATACGGAATTTGCGTTAAATCAGCGTATCCCGCTTCATCGTCGACCCGAATATAACGCCCTAATGCCGCCGTAATATATTCCGGCTTGGAAAAACGATACGCAGCTTCGATATTGTTCTGATGATAGGCAATGATGCGCCGCGGCGGCGCAGGGACGGTTACCGTTGTTTCTCTTTTATGCGAATCGTAATTTTGCACCGCTGCAGGATAGCCGCTGCCCCCTTCCAAAACCGCGGCAGAACGCGGCGGCAGGTCCGTGCACCCGGCCGTCACGATCGCCGCCAGCCCAAGAAATCCCAGCCCTAATTTCCTATACATCATGCGCTATTGTCCGGAAAAATCCGGATACGTATGCCCGGATATATACGGCACATGCTGATATTCGGTCAGCCAAGTCCGGAACACTTCTTCCGGGTGAAGATCTGGAAGTCTTTCCGGGTATAAAAATTTTGCAATATACATGGTGCCGACCAATTTGGAAGCGCCGCCATGCACATAATGGGACAGCAGCAGGATATGATGGTTCTGTACCGCATCGATCGTATTCCAGCCCGGCCGGTTCACCAGCTCGTCTAAAATGGCGCGGTGTTCTTCCGGACTTGGCGGTTCATAGGTAGACGGCGTATTGACTGCCGATACTTTGACGATATATTCCGGGTTTCTGTCGATGATGCTTTCACTGTCCACGCTCACATTGACGGCATCTTTAAAAATATTATCCCCTCCGGCATACTCTACCATATGATAAAAATAGTCTCCGGGAACGGTGGTATTCCCCTCGCGGCGGTATTCAAAATATACCCGCTTCTTCTTTACCCCCTCCAACTGTCTGCGTATATACGCCAGCTGGCCATCAAAATAGGAAATCAGCTTCTCCGCTTCATTTTCTTTCCCGAAAATCGTTCCCATCAGCCGGGCATTTTTTGTAAAGGCATCGGTATAGTACGCATCGACTACGATCACCTTAATCCCAAACGGCGTCAGCTTTTCCTCCGCTTCCTGAACCGAGCCGTTTCCGGTAAGAATCAATACTTCCGGCGCCAGGTCGATGATTTTTTCATAATTTAATTCCCGCTGCCCTTTTCCGATGATCTGATCCCGTTTAAATACGCCGCGGAATCCAGTTTGGTCATTATAAATATTAAAATCAACGCCGATGATACAATCCAGCGCCCCTACTGCGTTGATCAGCTCTGCGTTGTATGCATTGGCCACCGCTGCCCGCTTTACCGGCTGCGGAATCTCCACCTGCCGCCCAATGCTGTCCGTAACCGTCTGCATGCCGCTGATCTGCCCGGCTTTCTCCGCTTCGTTTCCGCAGCCAAGCAAACACAGCGCCGCCAGCAGCAGAACCATTCCCCATATCCTCAAATAGCGCATCGTCTTTCCTTTCTCCTGACAGAGAAATCTGCTCCATTCTCTCATGAAGCAGAAGTTCCCTTCCTTATTTTTTATAATTCAAATGCCGCGGAAAGAACAAAGGTCCGCGGGTTGGACAGCATGATCGTGTCCACGCCGGATTTTGCAATCCAGTAATTCTTATCGGTCACGTTATAGCACATCGCGCTCAGCGTAACCGGCGTATGGGAGATCTGCGTTTTGTATTTAATCCCCAAATCAAAGGTCAAATGAGCCGGAACTTTAAACTTTTCATTATTCAATGACGCCGTTCCCACATACATGGCTCTGCCCAGTACGGAGAACCGGTCGTTCGCCTTATATTCCAGGCCTACGACGCCGCTCCATTCCGATGTGCCGGCAACTTTTTTCCCATCATTGACGCCCAGCTTCGTTTTCTCCTGCACCGCATCCAAATACATGACGCCGCCCATGATATTCCATTTATCGGTCAGCGCGCCATAGGCGGACAGTTCAACGCCTTTATATTTCGCTTTGCCGTCCTGCTGCAAGTAGAATTTATCTTCCTCTGCAGACGCTACGTCAATATTGCTGTCCTGCGTAATTTCAAACGCCGTCAGGCTGGCCAGCACATTGCCGACTTCCCATTTCACGCCGATTTCATTTTGCGTCGTTTTAGCAGGCGATATAATTTCACCGGCATTCAGATAGCTGCTGCCTACCACCGTTCCTTTGTCAAACGATTCGGAATGGCTGGCATGCAGCGCCAATCTGTCATTGGGTTTATAAACCAAGCCAAATACCGGACTGGTTCCATCTGTCTTCGTTTTGGAAGACGTCCCCTGCGGATAGCTGTAGGCTTCATTAGACACATACTGCTTATTGACGCCCACCAGCAGCTGCGCTTTGCCATATTCCATGGTATCCATTACTTTCCAGCTCCAATATTGGCTCTTAGCGGCAATCTGCGGAGATATGCTGGGAATATCGCCAATGATCCCCGGTTTTACACCGGTATAAATGTTTCCGCCCGGCGTAGAAAAAAGATTGCTTCCATTGCCGCCGGGAAGACCATTGTAATTATTGTACCAGGCTTTATCTACAGCCAAAACAACCTGATGCGTTACGTCCCCAGTCGCAAAGCTTCCTTTTGCCCCGATCTGTCCGGAATAACTGGTAATGTTAAGAGGCCGGCTCCAGTTTGTATTTTCGCCCGACCAATCTCCATTGTTATTGATGATCGTATATTTACTGCTCGTAGAGTTGACATTGTGGAACAAATCGTACCGCGTATACCCGCCGTTAAAGAATACAGACCAGTCTTCCGTTACTTTCTGCTCATGGTTCAGTGTGGCAATCCATTGGTCATATTCCAAATACTGGCCGGGAAAACTAAAGTTCGTATCCGAGTCCGGCGCGTCCGGCATTACGGTTACCTTGTTGCCTAATCCAAACCAGCGCAGGCCGCCTTCATGCTTCGTATAACGATAGCCCAGCAGTAAATTCGACGTGCTATTGTTATTTTTATGATCTACGTTGATAAAAATATTTCTTTGCGTCAGCTTTTCTCCGGAAATCGCCAGTTCTCCGTCCTGGTTCATCGCGTTGACCCGAATTCCCCATTCTTTTTCATCGCCAAACCGCTTGCTGATATCCAGCTGTTCCGTAAAAGCGCTGCTGCCGGAAAATCCCTGGGTATATTCCGTAATGTCTTCCTCTCCGGCACGTTTGGAAATCAGGTTTACCGTACCGCCGGCAGACTGCGAAGGCGTCGCCGCATTGATCGTCATATTCGGCCCGCTCGTTACTTCTACTTTTTCAATGAAGTTTACCGGCAGGTTATTCTGCGCAAATAAGCCCGGCACCCCATTTAAATACATCTGATAGCCGTTCAAATTCAAACCGCGAATGGAAAAGTCATTGTACATCGTACTGCTGCTCGTCCGTACCGACGGGTCATTGATCAGGATGCTGCTGATCGGCTGGGAAGGATCGCTATAGTCTTCAATCGTTTTTTCTGTAAGCGTTACCGTCGTAAACGGATTGTCCATCACGTCTTTTTCTCCCAGTAAATTACCGGCGGACGACCGCGCCACATTCCCTCCGTAATATGCGTCGCCTTCTCCTTCTACCGTAATTCCATCCAGCGTATACGACGGAACGGCCTCCTCACCGGCAGCCCAGCCGTTTACGCTGCCTGCGCCAAGCAGCACGCACACTGCCAGCCAGGCTTTCATTCCTTTTCCTCTCATTCTCTTCACCTCATACCTCGTGTTTATTTCTTTTACTCCCGGCGCAGTCCTATCACCGGAAAATAAAAAACGTCTTTTTGCGGTAAGACAAAAAGACGCGATATATACACAAAAATGCATGAGATATACGTATGCTATCATGCGTCTTCCCATCCGTTCGCAGGAATACTTCGACGTATACAGCAGGCAATTCTTCTGGCTCTGTTTCATTGCAGCTCTTGTCTTCCCAGTTTCCCAGTGACATCATAAGAGCTCCTCCACATTACAGCTACGGGATAGCATAGGACTTGCACCTATTTCCTTTTTAAGCGTTCGCACCTGATGTATTTGTATATTTTATTCGTATTTTACATAATATTTTATTTTAGAATACTACGGCGGTCTTTCTATGTCAAATTATTTTTCTCTGCAATAATAAAATATTTTTATTTTATTTTTTCTGCGTTTCAAAACATGATATACTGGAAAGAAACAAGTAAAGGATGACCGGTATGACACGCAAATTTTCTTCCTCCGCTTCTTCGATTTCGCAGGCGGAGCTTCCAGATCTCCGCAGGCAGACGTTTATCACCTTATGGCTGCTGCTTCACTTTTTTATTCTCCTCTATACCTTGTATACGGGACCGTACGATACGTTTCTTTTGGCAGAATCGGCAATTTTCCTCGCATCTATTGTTTTTATCGGCTGGAAATTCAATTATTTTCTCCGCTATAAGGACCGGGGACAGCGCACTGCCTGCTTCGGCGTGTCCATGGGTATCAGTTTTCTGGCTACCGTAGGCTGCGCGTATTTTTACCGCCAGGAAGCGGAACTTTCGCTGGAAATCGCGGCGCTTTTCGGCATGGGATTTCTTCTCTTTGCCATGACGCTGTTTCAATCGCTCCGCCCCATTATGGTAAAAGGCAATGTGATCCTTCATTCAGCCAAAACAAAGCGCAGACCCAAAATGAAAAAAGCAAAACGGCCAATCCGTTAAAGCAAAACGGCGTGTCTTTAGACGACACGCCGTTTTTTATTCTATATGCAGGGTAAGTCCCGGATACCACCCTTCTTTTTCTGCCGTTCCCGCCCGAAATTCCAGCGCCGACCGCGCGGCGCGGCAAACACTCATTCCAAACGGCGGCGTCAGGTGAGATACGATTTTTAGTATCCGGTGTTTTTCATCCAGATACACGATATCCAGGGCATACCGCATGCCCATCATATGTACGCTGTCGCAGGGCTCCAGCCAAAGACAGGTATCTTCGGGAAGTTCTTTCGTTCCCAGCAGACCTTTGAACCGTTTCCAAAACGTATCGGCCTGCCGCACCTGCCAGCGCCGTCCGCCTGCTTTTGCAAATACTTCCATTATTTTCCTCCCAGCGCTGAAAACCCAGCCATCAGATTTGCCGCTACCGGAAGCAAGATGACGATCAATATGGTAGGGAAAATAAAGAGCGCCATGGGAAAAAGCATTTTTATAGGCGCTTCCTGCGCCGCTTTTTTTGCTCGCTGCAGCCGGCTGTGCCGCATATTTTCCGCCTGGATCTGAAGGACGGAACCCAGAGGCATCCCCATCTGCCCCGCCTGAATCAAAGCGGATAAAAACATATCCAGTTCGGGAATATCGCACCGCATAGCCATGCGTTCCATTGCCTGCCGCCGGTTCATGCCCAGCTGTATTTCATGCAGGAGCTGCCGGCATTCTTCCGGCAAAGGGCCGTCCATTTTTTCCGTAATCCGGCGCAGCGCGCTGTCCAGTCCCAGTCCTGCCTGCACGCTGACGCACAGAAGATCCAGAAAATCCGGCAGCTGCCGCAAAATATCCTGTTTCCGCTTTTCAATCGCCCGGTTCAGCAGCCAGATGGGAACATAGGCGCCGCAGACTGTACCGGTGATGAAAAACGCCAGTTTCTGCATTACCGGCATTTCTCTTGGATACAGGATCGTCAGCATCAGCACCGCCCAAAGCGCCGTAACCGTCAGGCAGTAAAGGATTACGCCCTCTTTGCCCCATCGGTATGCGCTCCCTGCCTGCTGCGCTTTCCGTTCAAAAAACAGCTGCCAGCCTACAGGAGTAATTTTCATCAATCTCCGCTGACCGGCTGTGATCATCGGCTCGGTTACGCGGGCCAGCAGTGTTTTTTCCGTTTCTTTTTCACCGGCAGGTACTTTTTTATACGCAGACAGCCGTGTCTGCACTTCTTTGCCCGGCGCTTCTTCCCTGCGTTTCAGATACATAAACAATCCGATGCACAGCAGGCAGAAAAAAGCCGACAGAAGGATTCCGATAATCATACCAATCCCTCCTGCATACGAAGCCATTCCGGATTCAGCACGACGCCGTTCATCGCCATTTTCTCGCCAAAGTTCGGCAGTATGCCGCTGCTTTCATAGTGCCCGCGGATCTTGCCGTCTTCTCCGATGCCGTCCTGCACAAAGCGGAAGATGTCCTGCATGGTGATGATATCCCCTTCCATTCCCTGCACTTCCGCGATATGCGTAATGCGCCGGCTCCCGTCTTTCATGCGGGTTTGATGAATGATGATATCCACCGCCGAGGCGATCTGTTCCCGAATTGCCCGGATCGGCAGATCATATCCTGCCATGAGCACCATGGTTTCCAGACGGCTGAGGGTATCTCTCGGCCCGTTGGAGTGGGCGGTCGTAATCGAGCCGTCATGGCCCGTATTCATGGCCTGCAGCATATCCAGCGCTTCGCCGGAACGGACTTCTCCGACAACAATGCGGTCCGGCCGCATCCGCAGCGCGTTTTTGACCAGATCCCGCATAGAAACCTGTCCCTGTCCTTCAATATTGCTGGGCCGTGTTTCCAGCGTAATCAGATGGCGCTGCTTGAGCTGCAGTTCCGCCGAATCTTCGATCGTAATGATCCGTTCCGTTTCCGGGATAAACGAGGACAATACGTTCAAGGTCGTCGTCTTCCCGGATCCGGTGCCGCCGGAAATCAGAATATTGAGCCGCCCTTTGACGCAGGCTTCCAAAAATTCCGCCATCTGAGGCGACAGCGTCCCAAATTGGATCAAGTCTTTTATCGTCAGCGCATCGCGGAAAAACTTCCGTATGGTTACTACCGGACCGGTAAGCGACAAGGGCGGTATGATGATGTTGACGCGGGAACCGTCGGGCAGGCGCGCGTCTACCAGCGGCGACGCTTCGTCGATACGCCGGCCGATCGGCGCGACAATGCGCTCGATGATATTCATGAGCTGCACGTCATCTCTAAACTGCACATGGGTCTGCACCAATTTCCCTTTTGTTTCCACATAGATATGGTGCGGTCCGTTGATCATGATTTCCGAAATGCTGTCGTCTTTCAGCAGCGGTTCGATCGGCCCTAATCCCAGCACTTCATCGATCATTTCAGAAATGATCCGCTGCTGCTGCGGCGGAGGAAGCACATTGGGCGATTCTCCCATGACCCGCAGAGAGTATTCCGTTACCAGCTGGCTGAGCGCCGTCCGATCCATGGAAACGCCGTCCAACAACTGCTGCTGTTCCGTATTCAGATTGTTTACCAGCTGCGCGTGTATCCGCATTTTCAGCTCCTGTATCTGATCGGTTACCTGATGGTCGCTGACTGCCGCTTTGTCGAACCGTATGTTCACTTTTTTCTGCTGCGCTTCTGGATTATATACACATAACCGTGCCCATAACTTCATGCTGTTCTCCTTTTTGCTTATCCTGCGGCATTATGCCGGCAGGCTGCCGTTGTTGCCCTGATTGGCATTTTCGTTATTGCCGTTGTTTCCGTTGCCGTTCTGATTCCCATTATGGCTGCCGTTATTCCCATTGCCGTTGTTGCCCTGGTTGGCATTTCCATTATTGCCGTTGTTTCCATTGCCGTTCTGGTTTCCATTGTGGTTGCCGTTATTCCCATTGCCATTATTGCCCTGGTTATCATTGCCTTGGTTGTCATTGTCCTCATTGCCGCCTGAACCGGACGAAGAACCCCATTCCTGATTCATATACAAGGTATAGGAAATTTCCGGCGGCGGAAATCCTGTGATCCCCAGCAGCCCTCCGGCAATCGTCGATCGGGCTTTGCCCGTTACTTCGACCAGCGTCACATTCGGACTGGCCGTTTTCTTCACATTCGTCCGGATTTTCAAATCTTGTGCATCCAATGGGGAAAACGCGTAAAATCCGGTCAGCGCAAAGGTTTCGTCCAACGTCTGCCGCAGCCGTTTATCAGACAGCTCTGCTGTAGAAGAAGCCGCACGGAACCGTGCGGCTTCTTTAACTGCTTCATGAAGCGTAAATACATCATACAGCGTAAGGAGTGTGAAGGTAATGAACACCAGCACGCCGATAAACAGCGGAAATACAATGGCAAACTCCACCAGAGCCTGCCCGTTTTGTTTCTTCTTCCATGCCATTTCTTTTCACCGTATCTGCCGGAGCTTATCCTTTCACTGCCTGGATCAAGTCGCCGGTCCGCTCAATGATTTTTGTATACATTTGGAGGATTTCCCCGTTAAAAAGCAGTTCCCATTTATTTGCGGTCAGCGCCAGACAAACAATAATCACGGCTCCCAGGATCACCGCATATTCTGTCAGGCCCTGACCTTCCTGATTCAACGCCTTGCGCAGTTTCATGCTGTACGCCTCCATCATGCCTTATATTTTTCCGGCCAACGTCGTCAGTTTGCCAGTAATCGTCGTGTACATCGTCTGAATCGTGCCGAACAGGCCGCCTTCTCCGTTGCTCGTCGTTGCCAGCGCTACGCATACGATAACCACCAGACCGAGGATTACCGCATATTCCGTCAGGCCCTGTCCTTTCTGATTCATAGCTTCTTCCATTTTTGCTTTCAAACTCATCATCAAATTCAACATTCTTTTTCTCCTTTTTTATTCATTTCTATTTTTATGTTCTCACCAGCAAATATTATAATTTATCCTACTTCATTCCGTCTATTATTTCCTGCAGATTTGTTATGAATTATTGCCATATAACCGTATGCTGAATTTATATACGAATGTTCGTAATGCGATAAATAATAATGGTACCGATGCAGTCCAACAGTATTCCTGCCGCAATTCCAATTTTTCCCATTGTCGTATGATACAAGGGAGCCATGAAGTCCGGCGCAATGGCCGTCATAGCGACCGCCAAAAAGACAGGCAGCACGCCCAGCACGATCGCCGACAGTTTTCCCTGTGCCGTCAGGGCTTTTACTTCCGCTTCCAGGCGAATCCGGTCTTGTATGGTCAGCGCAATCGTATCAAAGATCTGCGCCAAGTTCCCGCCGACCTGCCGCTGGATTTGTATTGCCGTCAATATGATATGCAGGTCTTTATTTTGTATGCGTTTATCCATTCGGTCCAACGCTTCTTCCGCCGGCACACCCAGCCGGATCTCTTGAAGAAGCTGGCGGAATTCCTGGGATATGGGCGGCTTCATGTCGGTTACGATCAGTTCCACGGCCTGCAGGAAAGAAAATCCCGCCCGCAGCCCATTGGACATGAGCAGCAGCATGCCGCCCAGCTGATCGGAAAATTGTTTCTGCCGTTTCCGTATGCGAAAGCCTATCAAAAGTCCCAGTACGGCGCCGATACTTATGCCGCCGGCAATTCCCATCGCCTGCGACCAGAATATGCCGCCGATCAGAATGCCGCCGCCGATGGCCAGGCCGATCGCAAGGGAAATAAATTCTGCCGGCAAAAGCGGAATTCCTGCCATATGGAGCATGCTTTTCATCTTGTCCATCCGCAGAAACTGGATATCGTCCAGCACAAGCTGCAGGATTTCCAAAAACGACCGGGCATATTTCTGCCAGGCCTTTTTTTCCTGTTCTTCCCGGCCGCGGCTGTATGAGGCAGCCCGCTGCGCAGAGGAATCGTCCTCTTCTTCTTTCGTCCACGTGAGCAAAACCGCGTATGCCAGCAGCATAGCGGCCGCTGCGCCCAATACGATGATTGCTGTCCGCATGGCGCCTCCTTATATGCCGTACAGCGGCAAGAGAGAACGCACCGCCTGGGCAAATTCCGATTCCGGCTCCAAATCGATCGCCGGCATGCCCATATCCGTAGCCCGTACATTGAGCATGTACGCGTTGGGAATCAGCCCTTCTGCTTTCATTCCCAATTCTTCTTCCAGCCACCGGTCCAGGATCTCCGTATGCTTCGGCACCCGGGAAATAACGATGGACAATTTTTCTTTGGCAAGGCCGTGGGCGATAAAGGTATCGATGGCTTTTCGCATATGCTGCAGTTCATAAATCCCGGTCATCAGCGCCGCGATGGATACATGATCTGCGATTTCCGCCAGGCTGACCGACATGGGATTAAACCCGCCGGGCAGGTCGATAAAGATATAATCAAAGGTTTTCTTTGCAGTCTGTACCAGACGCACTACCGAGTCCGCCGTTACCTGCTCTGCCTGCACGCATGCCTGTATGCCAGGGGCTACAAAGATATTGGGCTCGTATTTCGTCAGGTTCTTTTCAATCGTACCGGCGCTGACAAAATCGGCGCTCCGCGCCATTTCCAGCAGGCGATATTCCGGGTGAATCCCTAAGAACACATCTATATCCGCAAACTGCACGTCCGCGTCTAAAATCAACACTTTCTTTCCCGTTTTTCTTGCCGCAGCAACCGCCGTATTGACGGTCAGCGTCGTGCGGCCGCTCTTTCCTTTCGGCCCGAAAAAGACGATCACTTTCCCTTCCGGCGCCGCTTCTTCTCTTTCGTCATCGCCGGTAAGCAGGGTTTTGATCTCCTGCACGCCAAACGGACGGGCCAAGACGGCAGTTACGCCGGCTGCGCGAAAATCCGCCGCCGCTTCCTGATCCATGCCGTAGGATCGGATGCCGATGATCTGCACTTCCGAAAGTTTCATGGCCAGGGAACGGAGAACCGATACGATCTCGTCGTTTTTTATCATGGCCATGTCCAGAAATATATACTGCACGTGCGGCACTGCGCCGTCATTCAGAAAGGTTTCAATCGAGTCATATCCGATACACTGCCGGCAGACGCCGTTTTTTCTGAATATTTCTTCATCTAATTCCAGATGGCCGCGTTCCTCGATCAATACAACGGATATTTCTGTCATGATTTTTCTCCTCTCTGCCCCGATTTGAAGAACGAAAACAATTTATGCACATGGCTTTCTTCTGCCGGTTCCTGACCGGTAAGCTTTCTCGCCAAGGCTTCCAGCTGTTTGGCAAGTTCCGTATCGGGAGCGGACGCCGTGATGGGCAGTCCTTTTTTTACGGCAATATTGCTGGTTTTAAAATCGTTCGGCAGGCTATGGTAAAACGGCCTCTGAATGATTTCTTCCACGTTCTCTATCGTAATTGCCGATTTGGATTGTTCCCGATTCAAAATCAGCCGGATCTTTTTTTCTTCCACGCCCAGCCGCTTCAGCTGTTCATAGGCCAGGGTGATATTTTTTATGGTCGGAACAAAATCGATGACGGAAACAAAAAAGATTTCTTCCGCCAATCGGAGCGCCGGCAGCAATTCTTCGGTAAATCCCACCGGCGTATCGACGAAAATATAGTCGTATTCTTTTTTGAGCTGCTCGAGCATCACCTGCACGGTCTTTTCCCGGATCGCCAGCGCCTGCGGTATCGTATCCGGCGCTGCCAGGACATCCGGCATGCCGCTTCCGCTGAGCACATATTCGCTGATGTCTGCCCCGCCGTTTTCTAATTGTTCCTGATATTCAAACAAGGTTTTTCCCGGTTCTACTTTAATAAACTTGCAGATATCGCCAAACTGCACGTCCAGATCTACGGCAATGGCCCGCATGCCCCACCGCTTGATGATATCTGCCAGATTGAGCGCCAGCGTGGTTCTGCCTACGCCGGAAGCGGAGCTGAACAAAAGGATCACGCTTCCCAGCGGTTTGTTGTATACAGCCATGCTTATTCCTCCCGTTCCGCCGCAGCCCGGTTCAAATCAACGGCAACGGCTTCCGGCTCAATCTGCAGGCGGTTCTTTGCTTCTTTTTCCAGCGCTTCGGCAAAGTAATCCCGTTTTTTCCCGGCCGCGCTGCTTTCATTGATGGCAATGCGCACAGCCTTTGCTTTCGCTTTTTCCCGATTCATTTTTTCCCGGTATTCCTGCGCCGATACTTCCGGTTCCAGCTGCGTTTCTTCTTTAAACGCCTTCATCTCTTTCGACAGTTTCATTTCCGCCGGCTGATACGGCAGCACGCGCGGCGTTACCAGAATGATCAGTTCCGTCCGCTCTTTTCGGGTATTGCGGTGTTTTAAACAGTTCCCCAATGAGCGGCAAATCTCCCAATAGAGGGATTTTGGATACATATTTGCTCTCGTCGGAAGAGATCAGCCCGCCGATCAGCATCGTGTTGCCGGACGGCATCGTAATGACCGATTCGGCATGGCGGGTACGCAGCGCCGGTATGCTGATTCCGTTGCCGACTCCTACGGCATTGGCAGAATCGAGCGAAGACACTTCCGCCTGCACGGTATTTTTTATATTCATCTTGCTGTCCACGGTCGGTTCGATATTCAGCAGAATGCCGTAATCTTTCCATTCGACCTGGATCGTATTATCGTCGGTAGATACGGGCACGGGAATCTGGCCGCCGATCTGAATCCGCGCTTTTTCTCCGCTCATCGTCACGATATGCGGCGCCGACAGCAGGCGTGCTTTGCCGCTGGTTATCAGCGCGTTTACCGCAGCGCCGATGGGCGCATAGGTACCCATGCTGCCCCACTGGCCCGGCGCGTCCGGATTGATCACACCCTGCCCCAGGATAAAACTGCCGGCAGATCCGAGGACACTGTTGCCGTCGCTGTCCGTCGATAAGACGCCCAGATCCACGCCCAGATCTTTTTTGCCGCTCTCGCTGATCTCCAGCACCCGCACTTCGATATCAATATTTTTAGGTTCCGTCATTTCCAGCATGTTGGATACTTTCCCGCTGTACGCGCTGGCAATCTGCACAGCTCGCTGCATTTGGCTCTGGTCTTCGACCTGCCCTTCAAGCAAAACGGTTTCTCCAATAATGGCAACCCGAACTCCGGGATACCCGATCGCCCGGTATATGATATCGGCTGTGCCGGTATCTCTGTCGGCTACGGTAATCAGATACGAATGCATCGTTCCCGCACCGTCCCAGGCATACAGCGTCGTAGATCCTTTTTTCTTTCCGATCACCAGCACGTCTTCGTCCGAAAGGACGGCCACATCGGCAATTTCCGGGTTGGCTACCGCTACTTTTGACGGCGCAGCAATAGGAAGGGTCTGCGACTGATTGACGTCGATCGTCAGCGCCGCCGCTCCGTACACAACCGGGCATACGGCCGTCATAACCGCTGCGCTTATCCATATGCGTTGTTTTTTATCCATCGCCGCTCCTCCTATTCCACGCTTTTTTTCGTACCGCGGTACACAATAATCCCTTTAGGCGCTTCCGGCTCCTGTACCGATATCGGAGCCGCTGCGGCAGGCTCTGTCCGGCGCGGCGCGATGCCTGCGCTGCCAAGTCCTGTTTTCATCGCTTCCGGAAACGCCGTATATCCAATCACTTCCGCCGCTCTTATTGAAGGCAAAAAGGGCTGCGCTGTACCGTCAAGCGGCCGGAGCGCCAGCATGATATTTCCTTTTGCCAAACTAAGGCTCTGAGCTTCCTTTAAGGTTACCGCCAGCGTTACCGATGAGGGCGCTTCCTCATACGCCTCCCCGGCCTGATCCGCGGTAATATTTTTATCCGTATTTACGGCCAATACTTCTATATCCTGCAAGATGGTGCGGCTCGTCGCATTGCCGCCGTTTCCCATGACCGCCAGCACATCGACCCGATCGCCGGGACGGACAAAGCCGGAAACAGCGCCTACCGCATCAATCGGTACCGCAACGGCCCGCTTGTCTTTTGCCAGCGCCGCAGTAATGCCGGAACCGCCGGCAGCGGCAACCCGTCTGCGGGGAATCTGTTCCCCTTCCATAATGGGCGCCAACGCCGTCGCGCCGATCAATTCTTCGCTGTTCATCGCGCCGGCAATTACATATTCAGCCGGCACGGAAACTTTTTTTACCATATCCGCCTGAATCACCGTGTGTCCCGGAATATCCCTGGCCGCTACATAGACCTCGTTTTTATGCACTTCTTTATTTCCCGCTTCTCCCGTATATAAGACAAGCAGCACTGCAGTCAGCACGCCAAATCCCAGCGCTGCCAGCAGCACGTACTTTGGAGACAACCGTTTTTTCATTCCTGACTTCCCCGCCCCTTCATCTTCCTATGCTATAATAAATCCAATCTAGTTACAGAAAGGAACCTGCCGTATGCCGATACCCGTCTGCCTGTTTTTATTCTTGTCCGCTTACCCTGCCGGACTGGCGCTGCAAAATCTGATCACCGCGCTGTACCGGCGTTATCCTACGCTTCTTCGCACGGAGCCGGCGCCCTGCTCTTTGCGGCGCGCCGTCTGTTTGGGCCTGCCCGCCCTGCTGCTGGGCCTATTAGCTGCGCCTGCACCTTTTTCTTATCCGCTCTGGCTCCTGACCTGGCTCTTATATCTTGTCCTGCTCCTTATTACCGTCACCGACATAGAGCAGCACCTCATCTTTGACTACAGCCTGGCAGCCGGTGCAGCGCTGGCGTTTCCCTACCTTCTGCTGACCGGCGCTGATCTGGTGAGCCGCCTCTATTGGGGCCTCGGCGCGGGAGCGGTGCTTTTTCTCTTTTCTATGCTTACCCGCGGCAGCATCGGCGGCGGCGACATCAAGCTCCTGGCGTTTCTCGGCTGGTGGCTCGGAACCGGCGTGCTCTTTGTCTTTTGCGCCGGCACCGTCTTTGGCGCCATCGCCGCAGCCTATTTTATTTTAACCCGCAAAAAAGACCGCAGCGCTCCTATGGCTTACGGTCCTTACTTTACCATTAGCGTATTGATACTGCACGTACTTACTTAGCTCCATACCGAGCGATTAATCTGGGCTGCCCGCTGCTGTCGAGTGCTGCCGCAGCGGCGGCTTCCAGCTCTGTCTGTTCACCGCGGTGTTCCCAGGCACCCCTTGCCGCCTGTATAAAAAACGACCGGCTTTTTGCTTTGCCGGCAGCTACCCATACGCCCGCAGACGCATCATACTGGATCCGGCAGGAAGCATCTTCCTGCAAAAACGGCGATGCCTTTCGGTTGGTTTCAAAGATTTCTTTTCCCGCTGCCTGTCCGCGCTTAGCCGCCGCCAATGCGCTGCTGTCCAGCGCGTTCTGCAGCGCCGTATACTGGACATATACCACGGCGATATCCACCACAAATGCCATAAGGGGCAGCAGCATACACAACGCAATCGGAGCCGCCGCTAAATAACTTCCCCGCTGGCTTCCTATCCGAATCTTCATATAGCCTACCTTCTACATAAACATACTGTCATTTTTTATTTTCCATGCCGAACCTAATGGTTAATATATAAAATTTTTGTATATTTACTGAATAGTTTTTGCCTCTTGTTATTTTTCACATGCTCTATTCTATCATTTTATGCCTTAGCCTTTCAACATCTTAAAAATTTTTTCTTATAATAATTTATACACTTTTTTATATTTGCATAACATGTTGTTATTTGATAATATTACATATAAAGTATTATGACTTAGTATATGTCTTTTCCGATGAAAAGTATTGATTTTCTATCCATTTCTGCATATAATTTTCGTGAATTCCGCACAAAAAGGGTATGTTTTGATGACCATACCCTTTTGTACTGTTCGGCGCTGCAAAGCGATAACAACAAATGGATCACCGACAACATTCATCGCCATCAACCGTTAGAAAGGAACAAGTATGACAGAGAAGTTCTTATACAAAAAGATCTCTCGTATGACAGTGGGTATTGTCCTGACCAGTATTGGAATCCTCATCGGCGGAGGCCTCATCAGCCATTCGTTGGAAGATGCTCAGGTCAAGTCCGTGAAAAACCAAATGCATACGGAAGTGTACAACTACAATCTGCGGATCCAGCATCGGATCGACAAAGATTTTGAGACGCTCAACAGCATGGCGGCGTTTATCGAACCGGAACAGCTGGAAAATCCGCAGGAGTTTTTAAAAGCGCTGAAACAGACGTCTGCCATCAACGGCTTCATTCGTATGGGCTATTATAAAACCAACGGGAAAAGTATTCGGATCGACGCAGCCAACAGCCAGGAAAACACACCGCTTACGGAGCTGCAGCTTCCGCTTCGGGAAGTAATTTCCGCGGCAATGCAGGGTCATCAAACCGTATCGACCATTTATTACGACGAAGAGCTGAAAATGTCGGCCATATCTCTGGGCGTCCCTATTTACCGCAATAATTTGCTAGTCGGCGTCCTGACCGCCACCAACAGTATCCTGCCGTTAAAATCCATCGTCGATTCCACGACGTATACCGAATCGCCCAAATTTATCCACGTCATAGATAAAGAAGGCCATTTCCTTGTGCAGGGACAAAAAACAGTCGGCGAAGATCATAACCGCCAAAGTTTTTATACCGATATTTTATCCGATCAGGAGATACAGGCAGTGCGCAGCGCGCTGAGAAGCGGCCAGGAAGAGTTCATCATCTATAAATATCACGGCAAAGATTACGCGATGCTCATTCAGCCGCTGCCCTACCACGACTGGTACATCGTCTTTATGGACGCCGTAGACCGCAATACGAGCCCGATCCTTCAGATGCTCAGCCTGACGCGGTATATTGCGATCGCCATCGTCATGCTGGGTTCCTTCCTATTGTTTTACGGCTTTATCATCTTCCGCCGCAATCATGAACTGCTGTATCAGATCGCTTATATGGACGAGGTAACAGGGATTTATAATGATAAGTATTTCAAAAATTCCGCAGCGGCCAAATTGAAAAAATCTAGCGATTACGCCATCATTGTCATCAATATCCGGCACTTCAATCTTTTAAATGATTTATTAGGACACAGCAAATCAAACGACCTGCTCCATTACATCGGTTCGGTGTTTAAATCCCAGGTTCATGAAGACGAACTGTACTGCCATGAAAAAGCGGATCAGTTCTTACTGCTTTTAAAAGAAACGGACCGGACCAAAATCCAGCAGCGGTATCAGGACATATGCCGGGAGATCGAGAAATTCATGGATATCCAGCATGTCGATTCTCCGCTCCAGCTCTATGCCGGCGCGGTATCCTGCCAGTCCAGGAAAAATACGCCGCTTGACGAACTGCTATCTCAGGCTTACTTTGCTTTGAAAAAAGCCAAACTCTATTCCAAGTCCTTTATGTTTTATGACGGCAGCCTGCATAAGCGGCTGCAGCACAAAGTATCTCTGGAAAGCCAGATGCGCCTTGCGATGGAACGGAAAGAATTCAAGCTGTATTTACAGCCGAAATTCAGCGTCGCCGGCAAAGAGCTGGCTTGCGCCGAAGCGCTGGTTCGCTGGCAGCAGCCGGACGGCACGATACTGTATCCGAATGAATTTATTCCGCTTTTTGAAGAAAACGGCTTTTGTGTAGATCTCGATTTTTATATGCTCGACCAGGTCTGCCGCAAGCTGCGCAGCTGGATCGACGCCGGCAAAACGCCGATTCCCATTTCTGTGAATCAGTCCCGCCTTACCTTATGCCAGCCGGACTATGTAGAACGGCTGCTGGAGATCACGGGCAAATGGCGGATCGACCATGCCCTCATCAATCTGGAAATGCTCGAAAGCACGATGATTGAAAACGTCTCCCTCTATTCCCAGCTGCTCACTACGCTTCGCCAGCACGGTTTCTTTATCTCCATGGACGATTTCGGCAGCGCGTATTCGTCCCTCAATATTCTGGGCAGCCTGCCGGTAGACGAAGTCAAACTGGATAAAGACTTTTTGATCATGAGCCGGGAAAACCGAGAACGGCAGTCTATCATCATGGAAATTATTATTGATTTGAGCAAAAAATTACATATTAAAACCGTCGTTGAAGGCGTAGAAACAGAAGATGATTTGAAACTCATTACCGACCTTCACGCCGATTACGGTCAGGGCTATTATTACAGCCACCCCATTGCCGCCGAAGAATTTGATAAAAAATACATGCAGTAAGGCGGTATGCACCCCCTCTTTCCGAGCGCTTCATTGCCCGGAAGGAAGGGGTATTTTATTTTACAGACATTCTTTCCGCTTCTTTTGCGATCACAGCCTTTATTGTTTCCGCCGCTTCTCTCAGCACGTCCCACTCTATGACAAGAGGCGGCAAGAGCCGTATCTTATTTTTTGCCGACAGCACCACCACGCCGGCTTCCAGGCAGGCGGCAATGCAGTCTTTCGGCGGCGCTTCGGTTTCAATCCCGATCATCAGCCCCATTCCGGCTACGCTTTTAACACCGGGGCAGTCGGCAAACGTCTCTTTAAGATATTCGCCTTTGGCTTTTACTTCTGCCAGCAGCTCGTCTGTCAGCCGGTCCACAATCGATATGGCAGCGGCGGCACAGATCGGATTGCCGCCAAAAGTCGAGCCATGATCTCCCGGCTGAAATACCGCTTCCGTTTTTTCATTAAACAGCGTCGCGCCGATCGGCAGACCGCCGCCCAGACCTTTTGCCGTCGATACGATATCCGGCGCGATGCCGAATTGTTCCCAGGCAAAGAACGTGCCTGTCCGGCCATTTCCCGTCTGCACTTCATCGACAATCAGCAGCAGGTCATGCGCCTTGGCATACGCCGCCGCTTTCTGTACAAATTCCGGACAAAGGGGCAGGACTCCGCCTTCGCCCTGTATCATTTCCAGCATGACGGCGCATACCCGGTCATTGGCTGCCGCCTGATAAAACGCCTCTATGTCATTGGCCGGCGTATGAATAAACCCTTCGGTAAAAGGGCCGAAATGCTGGTGGAACACCGCCTGCCCGGTCGCGCTCAGCGTCGTGATCGTCCGGCCATGAAAGCTGTTTTCCAGCGTCAAGATCACGTTCCGCCCTTCGCCGTACCGATCGCTGCTGTATTTTCTCGCGCCTTTGATGGCGCACTCGTTGGCTTCTGCGCCGGAATTGGAAAAAAATACTTTTTTCATGCCCGTTTTTTCACATAATTTTTTTGCCAGTATCGCCTGCGGCTGGGTGTAGTACAGGTTGGACACATGGCTGAGCTGCGCTGCCTGCTTGGTTACCGCGTCCAGCCAGACGCTGTCCTGAAATCCAAACGCCGTCACGCCGATGCCCGATCCCAGATCTATATATTTCTTTCCTTTCTGGTCGTATAAAAACGTCCCTTCTCCTTTTACGAAACACACGTCCTGCCGGCCGTAGGTATGCGCGATATAGCGCTGGTCCATCTCTTTATACGACGGCGTATCGATCACCGTATACAGCGGCTCATTTATTTCTGTCATGTTCTTATCCCCCTCTTTTACTGAATAAACATCGTTCCCAGGCCTTCGTCCGTCAGCAGTTCGATCAAAAGCGCATGGGGAACCTCGCCGTTGATGATAAAGACTTTTTTCGCCCCCGCTTCGATCGCTTCCAGACAGCAGGCCACTTTCGGCAGCATACCGCCGGCAATGACGCCATTTTTCTCAAGCTCTCTGGCTTTTTCCGCCGTCAGCACCGGGATCAGCGACGCCGGGTCGTTCGGATCTGCCAGCACGCCGTCTACATTGGTCATGGCAACCATCGTTTCTGCCTGCAGCGCCCCTGCCAGCTGGGCAGCCACCGTATCGGCGTTGATATTATACGCCTGCCCCGTATCGTCAATCCCTACGGACGAGATAACCGGTATATAGCCGCTGTCCAGCACCGCGTCGATCAGCGCCGTGTCGATGTGTTCGATCTTACCGACAAATCCCAGGCTTTCGTCCTGCTGGCGAACTCGAATCATCGCTCCGTCTATGCCGCACAGACCGACCGCTTTTCCGCCAAGTTCCGTCAAAAGCGCCGCCAGATCTTTATTCACTTTCCCGGCCAGCACCATCTGCACCACGTCCATCGTCAGTCTGTCCGTTACCCGAAGGCCGTTTTTAAACGACGACGGAATCTGCATCGCCGCCAGCGTCTGATTGATCGCCGGCCCGCCGCCATGAACGAGAATCACCTTTACTCCCACCAGATGAAGAAGCAGCAGATCTTCCATGACCGACCGCTTCAACTCCCCGCTCGTCATGGCATTGCCGCCGTATTTTACCACTACGTATTTATTCGTATATTCTTTGATATACGGCACGGCCTGCGTCAAAAGCGACGCCCGCACCGCATTGGATATCGTTTCCATAATCCCCTCTCCCCTCAAACTGCGGTCACAAAACGAGTCCCGTATCTTCCGGCAGGCCAAAGGCAATATTCATGCACTGCACCGCCGCGCCGGACGCGCCTTTTCCCAAATTGTCAAACACTGCATGAACGATAGTTCGTTCTTCATTGCCGCTTACATAGATCTGCATGCGGTCCGTTCCCGCCAAACGATTGGCAGGCAAAAATCCTTCGCAGATCTCCTCTGCCGCAAGAGGCATCACGTTTATCAGGCGCTGCCCTTCATAGTACGCCGCCAATGCCTCATAGATCTGCTCTGTCCCCAGATTCCCCGGCAGACAGCGGGTATGAAATCCGATGCTTACTTCCATTCCGCTGTAATACGGCGCCACTATAGGCAAGAATATGGGCGCTGCACCCAGTTGGCAGTGACGGACGATTTCTTTTAAATGTTTATGCGTCTGCCCCAGGCCATATTGTCTGGGCGATGCCAGCGCTTCCGGCCGATCGGCCGCTTCATACTGGGCAATCATCTTTTTTCCGCCGCCGCTGTATCCGGTAAGCGAAGTAATCTGAAAAGGATAGTCTGCCGGAACGATGCCGGAACATACCAGCGGATATAAGATCGCGGCGGCTCCGCTGGCATGACAGCCGGGATTGGCAATATACCGGCTCGCGGCAATCTGTTCCCGATAAGAAGGCGACAGCTCCGGAAAGCCATACGCCCACTCCGGCGCCGTCCGAAATGCCGCAGACGCGTCAATGATTTTGCACGAAAGATCCGCCGCCGCTTCCACTACGTCCCGGGAAGCCTGATCCGGCAGGCAGAGAAAGAGCAGATCCGCCTGCTCGGCAGCCTTTCGGATTGCCTTCAGATCTTTTCTATCCTCTTTGGCGGTACAAACCAGCCGGATATCGTTTCGGTGCGCCAGCCGTTCATGAATCCGAAGCCCCGTCGTTCCCTCCTGACCCACGATGCATACGGTATGCTGCTTCATGATTTTCCTCCCCCTATGGTTTCATATTCGCCAAACGTCGCTACCATGACCGCTTTGATCGTATGCAGCCGGTTTTCCGCTTCCTGAAATGCCAGCGACGCCCTGCTTTCAAAGACTTCGTCGGTTACTTCTATGCCGTTCATGCCAAACCGTTCAAAAATATCTTTGCCGACCTGCGTATGGGTATCGTGAAATGCAGGCAGGCAGTGGCAAAATACCGTATCGGGGTTTCCCGTCATTGCCAGCATTTCTTTGGTAATCTGATACGGTTTGAACTGGCGAATCCGCTCTGCCCACAACTCGTACGGATCGCCCATCGTAACCCATACGCCGGTATATATTACGTCCAGCCCTTTCACGCCGCTTTCTGCATCGTCGGTTACGGTAATAGACGCACCGCTCTTTTTTGCTTCCTCTTTGCACGCCTCATAAAACGGGCCGGCCGGCCAGTATTCTTTGGGCCCGATCAGGCGAAAATCCATGCCCATTTTTACCGCCCCGCTCATCAGCGCCTGACACATATTCGACTGCCCATGCCCTACATATGCATACGAAAGGTCGGACAGCGGCTTTTTCACCTGTTCCTGCAGCGTCAGGAAATTGGCGAGCGTCTGCGTCGGGTGATCTGCGTCGGTCAATCCGTTCCATACCGGAACGCCGCTCCATTTTGCCAGCAATTCCGCATCTTCCTGAGCATAGCCGCGAAATTCAATGGCATCGAACATCGAGCCCAATACGCGGGCTGTATCCTTGAGCGATTCCTTTTTATTCATCTGGCTGCCGGAAGGCCCCAAATACGTTGTATGCGCCCCCTGATCCGCCGCCCCGACTTCAAAGGCGCACCGCGTTCTGGTAGAATCCTTTTCAAACACCAGGGCAAAATTCTTTCCTGCCAGCGTTTTCTTCTCTATCCCCGCTTTCTTATGCGCTTTCAGCGTCGCTGCCAACGACAGAAAATATTCTATCTCTTCTTTCGAATAGTCCAGCAGCGTCAAAAATGACCGATTCTGTATCCCTTTCATACCCCTCATCCTTTCTTTATTCTGCCTGTCCCCTGTCACAGGCGGTATTTTTTCTCATGCATAAAAACTCATCGTCGCCGTCCCGACACAGCTCGGTATCGTTCTGAAATTTTCCTGTATTCCATGCCTTCATCCCTTTCTCCGCAAAATTATTTATTCATATTTTCTGTATTTTTATTTTTGTTTGAGACGAATTATAGCACTTCGTCACCAAAGAAGCAATACTTTTTTGTCATTTTATTCAATTTAAAAGAATATTTATAAAATCAAAAGCGGCTTTCCCCTATCATGGAGAAAGCCGCTTCCTTTGCAGCCTATCGTTTCAGGTATAAAAAAACGGATACCTGCTGTCAGGTATCCGTTTCCATTATTATTTTCGCAGCGCCCGCAGGCCTTCTTCTTCATCGACGGTAACTGTACCGTCCTCCAGAATAAACATGGGAATGCCGATGGCATCGCCATCCAGCAGCTGGGCGCACAGCGCCGCATTGGTTTCCCGGCAGCGAAGGTAGAGCCGCAGGTTCTGCAAACTTTTTGTAATATCTTTATATACCGCCGTGCGCTGTTCCGCTTCCACGATTTCCAATACGCGGACGCAGTCTTTGCACAGCCGGCTTCCTAAAATTGTAATCATCTTATTTCTCTGCCTGCGTTATATGTTTTGGGCGGGAGAAATCCATCTCTTCATACGAAATCAGCTTCGTATGGTATTTCCATTTATAGCCCAGATATACAATGAGAAATACCGGTATGCCGATGTATGCCACGCTGGCTCCGTACCAGTCGATTTCCGGCCCGGTAAATGCGGAATAGTTCTGTCCGGCCGTTACGATCAGGCAAAGGATCAATGCCAGAATCGGCCCCAGCGGGAAGAGTTCCGCCCGATACGGCAGTTCTTTCAAATCCCGGCCCTGCGCCATAAAGCCGTACCGGAACCGGTAATGGCAGATCGCGATCCCGATCCAGGTGATGAATCCTGCCATGCCGCTGATATTGACGAGCCAGTTGTATGCCGTGCCTTCTCCGATAAGAGACGTCAAAAATGCAGCCAGTCCGAAAATGGCGGTAGCATACAAGGCATTCATGGGAACGCCCCGTTTATTCAGATTCATAAAGAATTTAGGCGCTTTGCCTTCTTCCGCCAGCGCATAGAGCATGCGGGTCGATACGTACAGCCCGGAGTTGCCCGCCGAAAGAACCGACGTCAGGATAACCGCATTCATAATCGATGCGGCTGCCGGAAACCCAAACCGGTCAAAGACCAAGGTGAATGGGCTGATGGAAATATTTTCCACACTGCTGTCCAGCAGATTCGGGTCTGTATAGGGAATCAAAAATCCGATGACCGTAAACGCACCTAAATAAAACAGCAATATGCGCCAGAATATAGATTTGACCGCTTTCGGCACGTTTTTCTCCGGGTTTTCACTTTCACCGGCAGCAATGCCGATCATTTCCGTTCCCTGAAACGAGAAACCTGCTACCATGAAAATCGCCAGAATAGACGTAAATCCGCCGACAAACGGCGCGTCGCCTACGGTCCAGTTGGAAAATCCCGGCGAAGGAGCCCCGATTCCCAGAATCAGCATGGCGCCGGCAAACAAAAATACCAGCACGGTAATAACTTTAATGCCGGCAAAGATAAATTCGCCTTCGCCAAACGACCGGGTGGAGTAGTAATTTAAACCAAATAACAATGCCAGAAATATACCGCTCCATATCCACGCCGGCGTATCCGGAAACCAATATTTCATAATGAGGGCGCCTGCCACCAATTCCGCGGCTACCGTAATCGCCCAGTTGAACCAATAGTTCCAGCCCAAGGCAAAGCCAAACGCTTTATCTACATACCGATCCGCATACGTCTGAAACGATCCGCTGACCGGAAGGTAGGTCGCCATCTCTCCCAGGCTGGTCATCAGAAAATATACCATGACGCCAATCATCATATAGGCCGCCAACGCACCGCCCGGACCAGCTGTGCTGACCGTTTCACCGCCTGCGACAAACAGGCCGGTCCCTATTGCACCGCCGATTGCAATCATGTTCATATGTCTTGCTTTCAGGCTTCGATGCAGCTGCTGCTCTTCTTTCATCTTTGATAGATTCCTCCTTACCAAATTCACTATAGTATAATTTTTATTTTACCATACAACTCTTTTAGATTCCTATATTTTTGATTACGATACGATATTTTTCGATAAATTATTTTTTTATTTTTCCCCATTTAGTATAATCATACTGTATAATTTAAATTCAACGATAAGAAAGGTTTTCCCCATCATGCTATCCTCTATTTCCGCCGTCATTACTGATCTGGACGGCACGCTTCTAAACGAAAACCGCGCCCTGTCGCCTTATACCGTCTCCGTCCTTTCCCGCTGCCGCAGGCAGGGGATCCTCGTCTGGATTGCCACGGCCCGGCCGCTTCGCATCGTTCGGGAATGGCTGCCGGAGCTGGTGTACGACGCGATAGCCGTCCATAACGGAGCCCGCGTCTATGCCGGCGGACGCTGCATTGCCCGCCGGCAGATGCCTGCCGCCGCGTGGAAAGAAACCGTCAGCCGCCTTCAGGCGTATCAGCCGCAGCCGGATATTGCCGTAGAAATAGAGGAAACGCTCTATGCCAATTACGATGTAGCTTCGCTTTGGCCTTCGGTTTCCTATCACCCGTTCACGGATACGGATTCCCTGCCGGACTGCCCAGCAGATAAACTGCTCGTCTTGTCTTCTGCCCTTACGGATATGGAACGGTACCGCCCGGCACTTGCCCCGGACTGTCATATGCAGCTTTCCGAACGGACTGCCGCAATGATTATGCACACCGGCGCGTCCAAAGCCAACGCCATTGCCGCCTGCTGCCGCTTCTACGGCATCCGCCCCGAGCAGACGGCAGCGTTCGGCGATGACTACAACGATATTGCCATGCTGCAAAACGCAGGAATCGGCATCGCCGTATCGAACGGCGAAGAAGAAGTCAAACAAGCGGCGGATCTTCTCATCGGCTCCAATCAAGAAGACAGCGTCGCCCGCTGGATTGAAACCCATCTGCTGCGCGGCTGATACGCTGCCTAACCGATGCTGCCGCCCCATAGGGGCGGTATTTTTATTTCTCTTTTTGCCCTTCATGCCAACAACAGCGCCGCCAGTTTTAAGCCCTGCCCTCCGTGAAGGGTGCGGTGCAGGCAGACAACCGCAGCATCTTTGTTGTCAACGTTCAGTCCACGCAGTTCGATTCTTCATTATCCAACAGCACAAAACCAGCTTTTTATTTTCCTTCTTCATCATGCCATGGTATGTATTTTCCGTGATTCACCATTCCATCTTTATCTGCATATGTGATGTCCACATGATCATTGGCATGTTCCAATAAGTCTCGCAAACTCACCTTATCAGAACCTGTAGTTGTTGCTAGTCGATACTCAGTTGTCCCCACTAAGGGAGCTTCGACTTCGGCGTGCTTTTCGGCGGCAGCCACGGGTTCTTTTTTAGCTCGTTCAAGCCGCGCAAGAAAACACCCGCTTCACCTCCGGCAACAGCTCTTTCCATCTGCTGCACCTTTGCCCCCAAAGCCAGCCGGATTTTTTCCTGCTGTCCCCGCCTCATCGGGTTCTTTTTGCCGTGATCTTTTTCCGCCAGAATCCTGTCTATGTTTTTCCCCGCAGACTCTCCTTCCCTGCCGATCAAATTTTTATACCGCTTGTTCTGGCGCAGCAGTCTTTCCTGCACTATAATAGATAATTTAAAAATCCCAGCTTTAAAAATCCCAGCTGCTTCATTTAAAGCAAGAGTATTTCTGCCAATTAAAAAACGCGCGTACGGTTTGTACGCGCGTTCACTTTTAGTAATCAAAGGTTTTCGGATCCCAGCTCGAACCCAGATCCTGATTGCAGGCCGAGATGGCCGCCATGTCTTCTTCTGCCAGCTCGAAATCAAAAATATTGCTGTTTTCCGCTATTCTTCCCGGATTGGACGATTTGGGAATCACCGCCACCTGCTGCTGCACATTCCAGCGCAGGACGATCTGAGCCGGCGTTTTGCCATATTTTTCCGCCAGCGCCGCAAACAGCGGTTCCTGCAGTTTTCCCCGCATCAGCGGCGACCAGGCTTCTACCGCAATGCCGTTTTCCTGCGCATAGGCCGTCAGTTTTTCTTCCGTATGGAACGGATGCCGTTCGATTTGCAGGATCATCGGCAGCGGCAAGCCCGCTTCTTTCAGCCATTCCATATGATAGATCTCAAAGTTGCTGCCGCCAAACGCTCGAATCGTGCCTTCTTCATACAATTCCATAAATGTTTTCCAGCAGGCGATCAGCCGTTCTTTTTTCTGTCCCGGCCAGTGTACGAGAAGCGCATCCGCATAGGAAGTGCCCAGTTTCGCCAGGCTTTCTTCCAGCGAGGTACGCACCTTTTCCGGACTCATATGATCCATATGGATCTTCGTCGTCAAAAAATATTCCTCTCTTTTAATGCCGTTTGCCTGAAACGCACGGCCCAGCAATTCTTCATTTTCATACATCTGCGCCGTATCAAAAGACCGATATCCCGCATCCCAGGCAGCGCGGATTGCCTGCGTCATCTGTCCCTGCTCTTTGATCAGATATACACCAAACCCCAGCAGCGGGAGCGTCCGCCCATTTCGTAATACCAATGTGTTTTCCATAAGAATTCCCCCTCTTTGTTCTTATTGCATACCGCGATATAGGATATAGTTCTCTTTTTATCGCTCATTTCCTGTTCGCCTTGGCTTGCCGGCTAAAAAATCATCATACTTCCTGATCCAGTTCCAGCAGTATATCTGCCGCCTGCAGCGCTTGTTCCCGGCTGATGCCCCGATAAAATACCAGCCGTACAAAACCGGGAAGAATGGGCCGTATCCACAGTCCTTTTTTCTTCGCTCTGCCGCAGTATTCTTCGGCGGACAGCCCCGTTCCGGTAATATCGAGCATGAGAATATTCGTCTGCGCCTGTCCATAGCACGCCGCTTTTTTTAACCCTGCCAGTTTTTCCGCACAGCTGCGGGCGTTGGCATTGTCTGCGCCTGCCGTTTCACGCCACGTCCGAATCGCCTGCAGCGCCGGAGCCGCCGCAATCCCTGCCTGGCGCATATTGCCGCCCAGCAGTTTTCTCGTGGCTCTCGCTTCTTCAATAAATTCTTTCGGTCCGCACAGCACCGAACCGATCGGCGCGCCCAAGCCTTTTGACAAACAAATCATGACCGTATCCGCATATTGGCACAAATCTTTGGCAGATACGCCCAAATATTCCATCGCGTTCCACAGCCGCGCGCCGTCCATGTGCACCGGTACGTTCTTTGCCTTCGCCATATCGTAGATTTCCTGCAGCACCGCCGGCGGTATGCATTTTCCGCCTTTAAAGTTATGCGTATTTTCCACGCAGAGCAGGGAAATATTTTGGGTGTCCAGCGCCTTTTTTATCTGGCTCCGATCAGGAAGCCCCGCTTCATCGGAATCATAATGCACCGCTTCCAGCTGTCCAAACCGGCTGGAAAACGCCGCTTTTTCACTTTTATATAAATGCTGGAGCGAGTCGGCCAGCACCGTATCGTGCGGCCGGCACCAGGTAAGGAGCGCCGCGGTATTGCCCATTGTTCCGGAATTGCAGAACAGCGCGCCCTCTTTTCCGGTCAGCGCCGCCATTGTATCTTCCAGTTCTCTTACGGTCGGATCTTCACCCCGGCCGTTTTTTGTTACCCGTCCGTCATCGCCCAGCGGCGCCTGCAATATTGCCTGCAGCATCTCTGCCGTCGGCAGGCTTAGTGTATCGCTTCGTAAATCAATCATCAGTATGCCTCCATTTCTTATCCAGCCGATTCATACGGAACCGTTCTACTACATCGATCATAAATGCCCGGGAATGCACCGGATTTTCCTGCATGCCAAACAAATGACTTTCACAATCGCAGTCGCTGCAGCCGAATCCCGGAATACTCCAGCCGCTGATTTTCCGAACCGCCGCGGCCAGCTCATGTTCCAAATCCTCGCTGCACCGTATGGGCACCGCGGCAATCCATTCCGCTTCTTTGCGCAAATAATCCAAATGCCAGTGCATCTTTTTTCGGATACGCCGGTGCCGTTCAATCCGCTTCGCCAGATTTTTCCTTGCCGACCCGGTATACAGATAGTAGCCCTTCGGAAAATGCACCGTCCCCTTCGAGCCAATCACGATATCTTTGTCCTCTTCCAAATAAAGCACAACAATATAATCGCCTTCGTCTTTGCCTTCCTCTGCCAATATTCTTTCCGGATATGCTAAAAGATGGCTCACCTTCGGCTGAGAAAACGACGGATCCCAGGCAATGGCAGCCGCTTTCCAGTCCAAATAGGGCGCGCTTTGCAAAAAAGTCTGGGCAAATGCCAGATCGGTATGATAATCCGGCAGAAACCACCGGGCGCGGTCCCATTGGACGAGAAATAAAATGCCCGTATGCCAGCCGTCTTTCTGCACATGCACCAGATGCTCGACATGCTTTCTTCCCCGTTCCGTAACCGCGTCGGGAAACATTGCCCCTTCCCGGCCAAATAAGGTGCAGGATTTTACTTCCAGCAAAAACCGTTCCTCTCCCCGGGATAAGAGGAAATCAAAGCGGCTCTTTCCTACCGTATATTCCCGCCGCTCTACCGTCCAGCTTTCCCAGCCGGGAATCTGTTTTGTCCGCAGCAAATATTCCGCCGCATCATTGCATCGGTTCGTATCGAGAAGAATAGGCACGCCGTCCCGCTCGATGCCAACTACGCTCCAAGCCGTCTTTCGTTCTCCGCCTGTTGAAGGCGCCACATACAGCGTCGTCCCCGGAAACAACAGCTCCCACATCCGCCCCGGATTGGGCATATGCGCCCGAATCACTTCGCCTTTTAGCTCCGCTTCGGCAATAAAGCGGTTGGGCCGTTTTAAAAACCGCGCTTTTTCTACCGTTTTATACGGCAGTATCCGTTCTTTTTCATTCATACTATGACACCCTTGTTTTTTATTTTATAATAATACCTATCTATTATTTTACTTGCTTTTGGGAGGTATTGCCATGTTATATGTATTAGCCGGCGGTGCGTTATGGGGCTGCATCAGCCTGTTCGTCCGCATTCTGAACGAAGCCGGCCTGGACACGATGGAAATCGTCGCCGTCCGCTCTGTATTTGCCCTTGTTTTTCTGGGACTGTTTCTGCTGCTGAAAACAAAATCCCTGCCGGCGATCCGAGTAAAAGACGCATGGATGTTCATCGGCACCGGCATTTTCAGCTTAACCTTTTTTAATTGGGCGTATTTTACCGTAATTCAGCACAGCGAAGCGTCTATCGCCGTTATCTTACTCTATACTTCGCCGATCTGGATCCTGCTTTTTTCCTATTTCCTTTTTCATGAACCGATCACAAAAGAAAAAAGCGCCGCCCTGGGCCTCACCTTTTTGGGAGCCTGTTTCATGAGCGGCATATTCTACAGCCAGCCGGCCATTACGATGCCGCTGTTTCTCATCGGCATCAGTTCCGGGATCGGCTACGGGCTGTATTCCATTTTCAGCCGGTATGCCTTAGCCCGCTATGACAGCCTGACCATCACCTTTTATACGTTTTTATTCTCGGCGCTGAGCCTGCTTCCCGTCATTTCTCTGCCTAAAACAGCGGCGCTGCTCCAGTCGCCGGCCGCCCTTGCCGCTGCCGCCGGAATCGCCCTGTTCTGCACCGTTCTTCCCTATCTGCTCTACACGAAAGGGTTGTCTTGTCTCGATACAGGAAAAGCCGCTATCTTAGCCACTGTCGAGCCCATCGTAGCCAGCCTGATCGGGTTTGGCATCTACGGCGAATCACTGACGCTGTCCAAAGGTGCGGGAATCGTTTGTATCCTCGCCGGCATTTGGTTCATGAACCGCCGCTGACTATCCGCCCCCGTTCGGGGGCTTTTTTTATGCCCGTATCGTTTTGATCTGGGTAAAGAAATACGCGTATTTGCCGATGAGCACACACACGATCAATGCTCGGGCCCACCATACCGGCGAAAAATACAGCGCCAGACAAAGCATCGCTGACGCCGGTAGCAAGATTGTCCATTTCGCTTTCGCAGTCATCGCTCTTTTTTCCGCAAAATCTTTTAGATACCGCCGGTATAGCCCAGTCGATAAAAACCAGCGGTGAAAGCGGTCCGACCCCTTTGCCAGACAATACGAAGCCGCTAATAAAAACGGAGTCGTCGGCAGTACGGGAAGCACGGCACCCGCCGCTCCCAGCACCAGACAAACTACTCCCAGCAATAACCAAAATCCTTTTATTCCCTGCCGCATGCAACTCTCCTTTATGTTTATATAATACGAATTATTATCATTATACTAAGAAGCGTTCCGTTCGACAAGAAAGAAGGACATAAAAAAATCGGTTCCCTCCGAATGGGAACCGATATATGAGTTTACGATATTAGTAGGTGAAGTGAATAGCACCCAACAGAATCGCTACGATCAGCCAGATAACCGATACGCCGATTGCCGGAAGCAATGCGAATTTCTGGAGATCGGCAAACTCGATCTTGTTCAAACCTACCAACAGGTACGTGGAAGGAACAAGCGGGCTGAGCAAGTGAGCGCCCTGACCGATCAATGCAGCGATACCCATCTGAGCAGCCGGCACGCCGTATACAGAAGCAGCCTGGTTAATAACAGGCAATACGCCGAAGTAGTATGCATCGTTCGTCAGGAAGAATACGCCCGGAAGGCTCAGGAAGGAAGAAAGCACAGCCATGTGAGGCCCTAATGCAGCCGGAATTGCGTTTACGATCATCACGGACATTTCGTCGATCATTTTCGTACCGCTCATGATACCCGTCAGGATACCAGCGCCAAATACCATGGCTACTACCGGTACCGCATTGGCGCCGGTCGTAGAAATACGTTCTGCCTGTTTTTTCATATTCGGGTAGTTGAGCATCAATACGAGGCCGGTGCCGAGCATGAAGATAATAGCGGACGGAAGCAGTTCCGTCAGGAGAGCTACGAACATGAGGATCGTCAGAATGATGTTGAAAGCCACCCATTTCGGACGTTTGTGTTCGAGAGCTTCTTCGCTGTCCAAGCTTGCCAGCGTAGCTTCTACTTCTTCTTTCGTCATCTGTACCGTACCGAGACGAGCGCGTTCTTTTTTACCCCAGTAGTAAGCCAATCCCCATACATAGAGAGTAGCCACTACCATGCCCGGAATCATCGGGTTGAATACGTCCACGAGATCGAGGTTCAAGGAAGCCAATACACGAGCTGTCGGGCCGCCCCAAGGAATGATGTTCATAACCGAGTTCTGAATCAAAACGATCGCCGGAAGGATTACCGGACGGATGCCAACTTTGCGGTGAGCCAGCAGCAGCGCGGAAGTACAGATCAGATACGTCGTAGAACCGTCGCCGTCAAAAGAAATGCAAGTTGCCAAAACAGCCGTACCTACGCAAATTTTTACCGGGTCGCCTTTTACCCAATACAGAATCGTACGGATCAAACCGTCCAACGTACCGGATTCCAATAACAAGCTGAAATAAATAATAGCGAAGAACAACATAACGCCTGTACCGGAAACCTGTTTAACACCTGCCATTGCCATCTTACCGATAGCCGTCACGTCAAAGCCCAAGCCCAATGCAAAAAGAATCGGAATCAGCATCAAAGCCAAAAGCGGAGACATTTTCTTGGTCATGATCAATGCCATAAACACGATGATCATAATAAAACCAGCTGTAGCTAACATAATTTTTCCTCCTTTTTATGAATAATCGTCTGCTGCATATGCGTGAGAATCACGTTCGGAATCATATGCAAACCGCAAACCCTTTATTCTCTGCCATCATCATAGCATAGGGAATTTTTTTGCTGGTAATATAAATCACTGTGGTTGTTTCATAATTTTTTTAGATGGTCATTAATTTGCATACCCTATATCGCATAATGTTTTTCTATTATATCAGTCCATAACATTTTGCTATTTCACGATACAATCTCCTAATATACCGCTAATTTACTAGCTTTATCGCCCCTGCTTCTCCACCGCTCTCCCAACCGTTCATAGACTTTTATTTATTTCTTATCCCCGGGAATACCCTATTTTCCTGCCGCGTATATTGTATACACGATTACGTTTTCTTCATAATACTATTAGTTTAGCTTATCTATATGCAAAACTAGCATGAGGTATAAATCATTCTTCCCGGCATTGCTAAAATCAGTTTATATTTTCTCTTATAGCTTCTCTTTTTTCTCTATCATGTTTTCTTATGCTTCTTATTTTCCAAATAAAAAAAGCAAACCCAATGGTTTGCTTTTTTCCTGCTGTTTATTCTGTCGGGAGAAACAGGCGGGGATTTACGCTGCTTCCTTCTACGCGCACTTCATAATGGCAGTGCGAGCCGGTGCTGCGCCCCGTACTTCCTGCCAATGCGACGATATCGCCCGTCTTTACCGTCTGCCCTTCCGTTACCGTCAGCACGGAGTTATGACCGTACCGTGTTTTGATTCCGTTTCCATGATCCACTTCTACCAGATTGCCGTACCCGTCTGCCCAGCCGGC
>UREG01000009.1 GCA_900546795.1 uncultured Veillonellaceae bacterium
TACTATTATTATACGCTATTTCTCGTCAAAATCAACCATTTGTTGTGATAGAGCCATAATTTAAATAGTATGTTATGGATTTTAGAAAATCATACATACCCTTACTTAAGTTTAAAGAAAATGATAGAGAAATTTCATTTTGGAAAAGAAAGAATAAAGATGTTGAGTATTTTAAAATATCATCAAGAATATGGGGATAAAAATTCTTATTCTGTAGTGAATAATGATAAAGCACTTAATGAATACATTGGAATGCTTTTGAAAAAAATTGAATGTGAAATGCATAATATTAATATTGAATCATTTACGATTAAACCTGATTATAGATCATTTTTAGCACAATATATTTAAATGATAGGATATAGTTGAAAGAGGATATAGATGAAGTTTCATAAAGTAAAAAAGGATGATAAATTTTTTATATTCGGTGCGGGTCTTGTAGGAAGACATATTTGTGATAGATTGATAGATTCGGGATTTACTGTCCAAGGCTTTTTTGATAATAGTGAATTTTCTGTTCCATATTATCGTAATGTAGAAATTATCCCATTTAAAAAAGCTTTAAATTTTACTGATGCAGACAAAGAGGCTATTGTTATTATTTCACTTATTAATCCTTTTGACCACAGTGAGGTTAAAAATGCTTTATTAAGTGCAGGTTTTTCAAGAATTATTTGTAAACGCAATATATTAAAAGATGAGAATAAATATAAAGTCAATAATTTGTATGATATAATAGCTTCTTTCAATGACGATTTTAATGCGCAAATGATTTTGGGGGCAGAATTCGAAGTATGGGAAGATGAAACAGCCATTTTTCAAGATAATGGTTTTATCAGTTATGATAATGATTATATTACTGCTTATATACCTATAGAATTATTGTATGCTGATGAAAAGCCTGTAATAATGCAGCAGCAAGTATTATCAATGTTTGAATGCTTCCGAGGTAGACTTGATGGAAATTTAGAGTTATTTTGGCAATATGCGTGTAAAACTCAGGCGACGTTGCCAAAAAAAGAAATGGAAAAAGAAAAAATACGCATTCTTGATGGCCGATTAAAAATTTATCGTTATATGACGCAGGCTTTGGCAATGGATCCAGATTTTTTTGTGCGGCATCCTGTAACAGTAATTAAGAAAAATGGAATCTTTTTGATTAAGGATGGTATGCATAGAACGTTATTTTTATATTCTCATGGCTTTCGATTTATACCTTGTTCTATGCCTGTTGAGCAATATAAGGAATGGATCAATAAAGGTAAAGTTTTTTTTGATAATAAAGAGACTTTTATTACTCCTATTTTACATCCTTTATATTATTTAAAACCTTCTATTACAGAAAATATGTATAAAACGAGGCTTGATACAATATTTCAATTTTTAGTTGAACAAGATATATATGAGGGAGATGTACTTGATATGGGATATAACAGTGGATGGTTTGGTAGAAATTTTTATAGAGCCGGCTTCTCTGTTATATCACTAGTGACTGAATCTGATAGAGAGCATATTACTAAAATAAATTGCATTGAAGATTCGAGCATGGAAATGTTAAGTGCAGCTCCAAATGATAAAAAATTTGATTTTATTATAAATATTGACTTAGTAGACTTTACAGATGAGAATGTGGATAGTATAAAACGTATGACCGATTATGCTAAAAGATTTGTTTTTCTTGAAACCAAGGATCTTTTAATACTAGACTCTTTGCAAAAGAAATATGAAATTTTAAAATGCTCAATAGAAGCACAGTGCAAGTTTAGTAAAAGATACTTAGTTGTAATTAAATTGTGAAAGGATGAGCAGAGTTGAAACAACGAGTTGCAGATTTTATTGCAGATTATTTAGCTGAAAATGGAATTACACAAATTTTTTCGGTTGTTGGTGGAATGGCAATGCATTTAAATAATGCTTTTGGAACTAATGAAAATTTGAATGTAGTATATAACCATCATGAACAAGCGTGTGCGATTGCAGCAGAAAGTTATAGCCGTATAAATAATAATATGGCTGCAGTATGTGTAACTAGCGGACCTGGTGGTACAAATGCAGTTACAGGTGTTTTATGTGCTTATCTGGATAATTTACCGATGCTTGTAATTTCAGGGCAGGTAAGAAGTGATATAACTGTTAGTAGCACTGGTTTGAATTTGAGACAATTTGGAGAACAAGAGTTTCAAATTGTAAAGGCGATTGCTCCTATGACAAAGTATGCAGTAATGATCACGGATGCTAACTCTATAAAATATCATTTGGGAAAAGCGATATATTTAGCTAAAAATGGGCGTAAAGGTCCATGCTGGATAGATATACCTCTTGATATTCAAGGGAAAATAATTGAAACAGATGAATTGAGAGAATTTGTACCACCTAAAGTGGAGAAAATTCGGAGTGATAAAATAGAAAGTATTGCAGAAGAAATTAAAAAAGCGAAAAGACCTGTCTTGATTGCGGGTTCCGCGATGAGAACAGCTGGGATATTAGAACCGTTTTATCAACTTGTTGAAAAATGGAAGATACCAGTAATTTGTCCAACGAGCATTTCTGATATTATGGCTGTAGATGAAGAATATTATTTTGGAATGTTTGGCAGTTTTGGTGGACGAGTGGGAAACTTTATTATTCAGAATGCTGACTTGATAGTATCCTTTGGATGTCGTTTTTCATTTAAACAGATTGGCTTTAATTTTGAAAGATTTTCTACAAAGTCGAAAAAAATTGTAATTGATATAGATGAAGAAGAATTGAAGAAGCCGACAATTCATATTGACTTCCCTATATGTGGAGACGTTAAAGATATAATAGAATGTCTAGTTGCAAGAGACTTAGAGGTTAATATGGATATAAAAGAAGAATGGCTTGATTATTGTAGATTCTTAAAAGAAAAATTTTGTGATGAATTCAAATATGACGGAAAAGCAATTAGTGCATATCAGGTTGCAGATGCATTTTATCAAGATTCGCCAGAAAATTCTATTACTGTAGTTGGAAATAATTGTGCAGCAATTGCGTTTTTACAAAGAGGGGTTCGATTACGGAATCAACGCGTATATGGAAATGTTAATTGTGGGCCTATGGGATACGATATTCCGGCAGCTATTGGTGCAAGTATTGCTTCACAGAATATAGTGTACTGTATGACCGGTGATGGAAGTTTTCAAATGAATATTCAAGAGCTACAAACCATAGTGCATCATAATTTGCCTATAAAAATTGTTGTTTTCAATAACAATTCTTATCAGGCAATTGTGCAGTCTCAAACAAATTTTTTTAATGGTATTTTTACAGGATGTACAATTGATTCCGGAATTAGTTTTCCTTCTTTTGAAAAAATAGCTTATGCTTATGGTATTCCTTTTGCTAAAGCTTCTCAAAGCAATGAAGTTAATAAGGCTTTAAAGTGGTTGATTGATGAAAAAGGTCCTGCATTGTTGGAGTTAGTACAGAGTGAGATTGATCCAATTAGGCCTAAGATGTCAAGTAAAAAACTAGATGATGGAACAATGCTCTCGTTACCAATAGATAATTTGTATCCATTTTTAACAGATGAAGAATATAAATTGTGTCAGTTTGAAAACTTTATCAGAAAGGGAAAGAACAAAAATGTTTAAAATTGGGGACATTTCGGTTGGATTTGATTGCGAACCTTTGATAATTCCTGAAATAGGGATAAACCATGGTGGATCTCTTGAGATTGCTAAGTTAATGGTGGATTGTGCAGCTTTTTATGGGGCTAAAATTATAAAGCATCAAACACATGTGATTGATGATGAAATGAGTGGAGCAGCAAAAAATGTTATTCCTGGCAATTCCAATGTTTCAATATATGATGTAATGGCTCAATGTGCATTATCAGAAAAAGATGAGTTAGAATTGATGCGGTATACGGAAAGTCTAGGGTTAGTGTTCATCAGTACTCCGTTTTCTAGAGCAGCTGCAAATAGATTGGAAAAATTCGGGGTAGCTGCATATAAAATTGGTTCGGGAGAAATGAATAATTATCCTTTATTGGAGCATATAGCTGAGTTTGGTAAGCCGATGATAGTATCAACTGGTATGAACTCCATAGAATCTATAGAAAAAGCTGTCAATATATTAGAGCGTAAAGCTGTTCCTTATGCATTACTGCATACAACTAATTTATATCCGACAGCTCCTCATCAAGTACGGTTGGGGGCTATGGAAGAAATTATGAAACGTTTTCCTAATGTTCCGGTTGGATTATCAGATCATACATTAAACAATAATGCAGGATTGGCAGCTGTTGCTTTAGGAGCAACTATCGTGGAAAGACATTTTACTGATAAAAAGAGTCGTGTGGGAAATGATATTATTTGTTCAATGGATGGACCGGAGCTTAAAGAGTTGATACAAGGGACGCGTGAAATATTCCTTATGCGCGGAGGAAGCAAAAATCCTTTACCGGAAGAACAAGTAACAATTGACTTTGCTTTTGCAACAGTAGTATCGATTGCAGATATAAAGCAAGGTGAAAAGTTTACACCGAAGAATATTTGGGTGAAGAGACCAGGTACTGGAGAAATTTTAGCGGAGCATTATCAGGAATTGTTAGGTAAAAGAGCAACAGTTGATATACCTAGAGATACGCATATAAAAAAAGATATGGTAGATGATTATAAATGGAAAAAATAAAACTGGTTTTTGTAAGTGGAACTAGGGCAGATTATGGGAAATTAAAATCTTTGATGCAAATATGTGATAAAGATGATGATATTGACATGCATGTTTATGTAACTGGAATGCATCTATTGCCAGAATATGGGTTCACCTATCAGGATATTGTGGAAGATGGATACAAGCATATTCATACGCCGTATATGCCGATTTTTTCGGATAAAATGGATGAGAATATTGCTTATACAATATTGAACTTTTCGCGATTTATAAAAGAAACTACCCCTGATTTTATTGTTGTGCATGGAGATAGAATTGAACCTTTGGCAGCTGCAATTGTTGGAATTCTTAATAATATTAGAGTGATACATATAGAAGGAGGTGAGGTAACCGGTACTGTAGATGAATTTATTCGACACTCAGTATCTAAGTTAAGCAGTTTACATTTTGTAGCGAATGAAGAGGCAAAATTTCGTTTAATTCAACTTGGAGAAAGAGCAGATAGTATTCATATTATTGGCTCACCTGATATTGATATTATGCTTTCAGAAAAGTTGCCAACTATAGATTATGTTTTAAAGCGTTATAATATTCCCTTTCGAGAATATGGAATACTAATTTATCATCCGGTAACGACTTCAAATAATTTGCGGGGGGCTGTTGAACAGGTGATAGCTGCAATATCTCAATCAGATAAAAACTATGTCGTAATTTATCCAAATAATGATCATGGAACAGAGATTATTCAAAGAGAAATTGAGAATTTAAAAGATAGAAAGCGTTTTTTCCTCTGCAAATCCTTTCCTTTTGAAGACTTTCTGACATTATTAAAGAATAGCCAGTTTATTATTGGTAATTCTAGTGCAGGAATTAGAGAGGCTTGTGTTTATGGAATTCCCGCAATAGATATAGGATCCAGGCAGAATAAACGATATTTGCCAAATGTATTGAAAAATATACAGCATACAAAAGAAGTTACATCTCAGATTTTAGCTTGTATAGAAAATATAGATGGATATAGGATTAAGTCAACTTATTTTGGAGATGGAAAGAGTGCGGATCACTTTTTAAAAGTAATCAAGAAGGAAGAATATATTCATAAGGACTTACAGAAGGTTTTTATTGAAATGGACGCAACGACTAAATCTATTCAGAATTATATTAATGAAGTTTGTTTCTAAAATCCCCCCCATTGTTTAGCCAATATATCATACTGGCTAAACAATGGGGGGATTTTATTGTATAATTACTTTTTGTGGTAGTGTCAAGTTTTTTTCGCAAATTGGTTTGCAGCGCTTGGGTGTAAATGAAATTAGCCCGCAATGGAGGTCTCCTCAAGGACCGCCGCCAAATGCTTCATGTTCATGTACTTCTTGTTGCCCCACTGGGTACCGGCCACATGGCGCAGCCGGGCACAGACCAGCATGAGGGCGGAATTACCATCCGGAAAACTCCCTACCACATGGGTGCGGCGGCGGATTTCCCGGTTCAGCCGTTCAATGACATTGTTGGTGCGGATACGAGTCCAGTGTTCGCTGGGAAAGTCGCAGTAAGTCAGCGTTTCTTCGATGCTCTCCTCTACCTTCTTAGCGGCTTCGCTCAGCTTCATAGAGCGTAGTTCTTCTACCACTGCCCTGACTTTCTCGCGGGGCGCTTTCCATATGCGGGACAGATACTCCTGCCAGATACATTTTAATGACTGCTTCTTTCACGCTGCTTCTACGGCGATGGTACAGCTCAATGATGGCTATTTCAAAGGAGGTTCCTTTAAGTTTGGGTACTTTTTAGGTGACCTTCCCAGAAGTAGTAGTGAGTTTGCGGCTGTAGTGCCCGTTGCGGTAGCCTTGGCACTGCTCCTTGCGCGCATACTTCATGGTGCCAGAGATCTGCAATTCATGTCTTTTTTGTTTTTGAGAAACTTATTGTACTTTAGCTGGTTATAGCATGTAAATTTTAATATGCTATAATACTTATATGTGAATAAAAAATAATACAAATGAATATATACTTTGAGTATGTATCGGATAGAATATAAAAAATTGTGGAAAGAAGATGAAAAGAGAGGGCGTTTAAATGGAAGGTCAGGAGCAGAAGACTATACGCTGGATAGATGGGTTAAAAGGGTTTGCCATGTTATTGGTTATATTGGGGCATTGTTTAGGCGGGTACTTGGATGCACGGTTGTTTCCAGCGTATCGAAATGAAATGCTGCTTGTTTTTGAAGGTATCTATTCATTTCATATGCCGTTGTTTTTTATGTTGAGCGGATATGTATTTCAAGTATCTTATCAGGGAGCTTCTGCGAAAAAAGTTCGAAGAAAGATGATGAATATAGGCGCTCTGTACTTTATCTTTTCTATATTGCAAATTTGTGTGCAAATTGGACTAAAGGGATATGTCAACCAACAAATGTCGGTAGAAAATATATGGATGTTGCCAGCGTTGACGGTGCCCCCTTATTGGTATTTATATGTATTAGCTATTTGTTATGGTATTTCTTATCTGGTAAATGATATTGCGTTTAAATGGAAAGTGGGAATTGCGTTTTTAGTATCCATCCTGGGATTTTCCACTTCGATATATTGGATGGAAATATCTAGAGCCGCGCAGTATTTCTTCTTCTTTTTACTTGGTGGTTTTCTGTATGTTTCGCGGATGCCGAAGTGGTATATGTGGGGCTGTATTCTTGGAGGAGGTATTTTATGCAGCGTTATTCCCTGGGCTGCGGTACAGAAAATATGTTTAGCTACGACAATTTCGTTAGTTTGTTTTGCGATGGGATGTTGGGGGAATGTGATGACGAATCCGCTGTGTGTATGGATAGGAAAATATTGTTTGCCTGTGTATGTGCTGCACTGCTATTTTACGGCAGGAACAAGGGTAATATTACGATATTTGCATAATTATGAACTTTGGTTATATATTTTTCTGGGTATGACAATGGGTGTAATCATTCCGATAATGGTTTATCGGATTTGCTTGAAGTTAGGCGGTCTGCGCTGGCTATTTCAACCGATGAAAGGCATTGAAAAATGGATGGAGGTAAAACGGAATGAAGCAGTATGATTATATTATTGTTGGGAGCGGACTATTTGGCAGTACTGCTGCACGAGAGCTTACTGATGCGGGGTGTTCCTGCTTGGTTATAGAACGGAGGGATCATATTGGTGGAAATGTATACAGTGAGGAACGGGACGGTATACAGATCCATCGGTATGGTGCGCATATCTTTCATACGAGTAATGAAGATGTTTGGCAGTATGTGCAGCGGTTTGCGAGGTTTAACCATTACATTAATGCGCCGATTGCCAGGTATAAAGAAGAAGTATATAATTTGCCATTTAATATGAATACATTCAGTAGGATGTGGGGCATATTTTCGCCGGAAGAAGCACAGAGAAAGATTGAAGAACAGCGTAACGTAGTGAAAGGCGCACCTCGTAATTTAGAAGAACAAGCGATTTCCCTCGTTGGAGTAGATATTTATGAAAAGTTGATTAAAGGATATACGGAAAAGCAATGGGGGAGAAGCTGCCGGGATTTGCCGGCATTCATTATTAAGCGGCTTCCGGTTCGGTATACGTATGATAATAATTATTTTAACGATCGGTATCAGGGAATTCCGGTAGATGGATACACAAAACTGGTTGAAACCTTGTTGTCGGGTATTGAAGTGCGGCTTTGTACGGATTTTTTAAAAGAACGAGAAACATATGAAGCGATGGCGGAAAAAATTATTTATACTGGACCGATTGATGAGTATTTTGGGTATTGTAAGGGGACTTTAGAATATAGAGGACTGCGGTTTGAAACCGAGCGGTTGGAAATGGAAAATTATCAGGGCGCAGCGGTTGTAAACTATACGGAACGAGAAATTCCGTATACTCGGATCATTGAGCATAAGCACTTTACGTTTGGATTGCAGCCGATCACTTGGATTAGCAGGGAATATCCGCAAGAATGGCATCCTGGTGAGGACGCGTATTATCCAGTCAACGACGAAAAGAATCAGGAGTTATATCAAGAGTATGCAGAATTGGCAAAAGAAAAGAGGAATATTATTTTTGGAGGACGGCTGGGATCGTATCAATACAATGACATGGATAAAACAGTAGCGCAGGCATTAGCGGTGGTAAGAAAGGAATTAGCGTGAAAATTAAAATTTTAGTGGCGACGCATAAGCCCTACTGGATGCCGCAGGACCCCATATATATGCCGCTGCACGTAGGAAAAGCTGGAAAGTTGTCTTTAGGGTATTTCGGTGATGATGAGGGAGATTCGATTTCTGAAAAGAATAAAAATTTTTGTGAATTGACTGGCTTATATTGGGCGTGGAAAAATTTGGAAACGGAATACATTGGTCTGTGCCATTATAGACGGTATTTTGGGATTCCTTGTGGGGGAGATTTGCCAGAAGAACGAGCGAGAAAAATATTTCAGAAGGCGGATTATGAGCTGCTGCTGGAAAAATATGACGTAATATTGCCAAGGAGACGGCGATATTACATAGAAACCGTGCGAAGTCAATATGAGCATGCACATTATAAACGAGACTTGGATGAAGTGGAAAAAATTATAGGGGAAAGATTTCCAGAGTATATATATGCTTTTAGGAGTGTGATGAACCGGCGAAGTCTCTATATTTTTAATATGTTTGTGATGAAACAGGAACAGTTTCATGCGTATTGTTCTTGGTTGTTTTCGATTTTATTCAAGCTAGAGGAACGTATTGATATTTCGAAATATGATGTATATCAGGCGAGAGTTTTTGGGTTTTTAAGTGAACGGCTTTTTAATGTATGGCTGGAACAGCAGCAATTAAAGTATATTGAAGTGCCGGTAGTGTCTTTAGAAAAGGTTAATTGGCCAAAGAAAATAAAAGAATTTTTGGTAAGAAAATTTGGATAGAAAATTGTTGATGGATTAAATATGGCTGCCTAAGATATCTTTTGATGAAGGGATCGCCAAAACGATACGGTGGTATGGAGAAAATACCGATTGGTGGCAGCATATTTTAGATGGTTCCTATAGGAATGTTTGCGTAGAAAAATAGACTCATATAAAAAAGACAGCAGAAATTTAGTTCCGCTGTCTTTTTTATATGAGTGGAATTAGTTATAGAATAAGAGCTACTAAGAATGCTGCATAAGTGTCTGCTGATATATGAGATGAATATATAGAGAAAATAAAAGATTAAAATTCATGAAATAGTTGTTAAGTTTCTATATAGAAAGATAATGAAATATATTTGTTATAAAGATAGTGAATATAATCTATATTATTTAAAAAGAATTGCATAAATATAGATTTTGCTATTGATTAAAATCGGGGAAAGCATATAATGGGAATTAAGGGATCCTGAAAAAAATTATATACGGAGGTTGTTGAGCAGATGAACTTATATGATATCTATACAAACGAAGAAATGGGTGTATTTTGCAACGCATTAGAAAAGAAGTCGACCGGTATGAGTCGTATGATGCTGGCTGCGAATGGGGACGTGTCAAAAAGTGAAATGTCTATTCCTGAGCTTCTAAATGTTAGTGTTAAAGATACTATGTCTGATGAAGAGTACAAAGGCTGCTCATTAATTGTCTCTGTATGCAAAAATATGATTCAAAAAAGCATTACCGATGCGGCAGCGAAGAATAATATTTCTGCAGTAGATGCTTTAAAGAATTGCGATGCTTGGGTTAACGGTTTCGTGAAGTTTCCATTCCCCTTCTTTAACTTTGAACAGATGCAGGAACAGGATTATAAAAATGATAAATTTACACTTCAAGCTAATGCAGATGTTGTGGAGAGTATTGTAAATATTAAAGGGGTTCCTGATTTAAAGAATGCGGTTATTGCTGCGTTAAAAGAGGGCGGAACGAATGGAAACCTGCTTTCATACAGCAAAACCAATAGAGATTTTACCTATTTTGGCGTACTTACTGCATATCAGGAAAAGACGATTTCAATGCGTATCGTTGAGTTTGTAATGAAGATGCAAAATACAGAGGTAAAATCGCTTTGTGGGGGAACGGTAGAAACACATTTGGATACACATTATCGAACCTATGAGTTTACTGCAGATAAAGAAATGATGATGATGATGCAAAGCCGGATGAAGGATAAAACAGTTGAAATCATCAGCGATTTCTTTATCCGTTTTTTAGAGGAGTTCTATAGAAAGCAGTATGAGCAGTATTTAAAAATGATGGAATTGACGGTGAAATAATGTAAGTCAAGAAAGGAGTTGGAAATATGGCGAGGCTGCCAAAGCAGAAAGGACCAACGTGCGGAGCTTATGCTACGGCGTACTATACGTACTTTATAGAAAAAGAAAAAGGAAAAGAGGTACAGGTACCTATAGTTGAAAAAATCAATGAAATATTTAATAAAGTACAGTTTTCTGGGGGAACGGGATCTGATCCGATAGAGATAAAGAAGTACTTAAAGGAAAATTTAAAAGACGCTGAAATTTATATTCCTGAAAAGCTAGATGATAATATGAAAAATTTAGTAGATCTTTTTCTTATCAAGCGCGGAGAAAATTATCAGAAATATACAGAATCTCTGGAACAGTTAATTGATGATTATGCGATTACTTTATGGTATCCAACAGGGCTGTTTGAGGATAAAAAGTTAGTGGACCTAATGAAAAATAAGGTTCGAGAAGGTTTTAAACCAATAGAAGGGGATACCCAATATATAATGGATAAACTTTCTAGCCTGCATTATATGGTGGCTCGTGCAGCGGAGAATGGGATAGAGGTAATTGACTCCAATAACCCTTATGATGAAAGTGGGAATGAAATCTGGGAACCAGTATCTGTCTCTTCTTCTAATGTCAATTTTTATAGTGTCAACAATATGAGATTTACTGGATTGCTTATTAAATGTAAAAAATAGAATAAAGTAAACGAGCATTAAGGGGAAAGAGCAGACAAATGTAATTTGTCTGCTCTTTTTAATTTTTTTATAATAAAGTCATATTCAGGACAGAGGCTGTGCGGTATAATTAGGGTAGTATTTGTTAGGAGGGGTTGGGTATGAGAATTGATCGAATTGATATTATTCGGGTGCAGAATCCGTTTGCACATCCTTTTGAAACGAGTTTTACCCGGTTTGAGACCAGGGATGCGTTGTTGGTCAAGGTGTATTCCGAAGGCCTGATTGGGTATGGGGAGTGCAAGGCGTTTTACGGACCGTTTTATAATCCGGAAGATAATGGCACATGTTTCCATGTGATCAAGAATATGATTGCGCCGCGTATTTTGCATCAGGATATCGAGAGTCCGGAAGCATTTATGAAGAGCATGTCGTTTATTATCGGCAATCGTCTGGCGAAGGCGGCGGTGGAAAACGCGCTGTGGGAAATTTTGCGGCAGCGGGAAAACAAATCGCTGAAAACCTTGCTGGGCGGCACGCAGGACGAGGTAAAAGTTGGCGTTAGCTTGGGTATGGAAAAGTCGGTAACCGATCTGCTGCATCGAATTGAATACTATTTAGGCCTTGGCTATCATCGGACAAAATTGAAAATCAAACCGGGCCATGATTTGGAAATGCTGAGGGAAGTGCGGAAGCATTTTCCGGATATTACGATGACTGTAGACGCGAATTCGGCGTATACCTTAGATGATATCGATACGTTCAAAGCGATGGACGAGTTTAATTTGCAGTATATCGAGCAGCCGCTGGGGGAAGATGATATTGTAGATCATGCGGTATTGCAGAAGGAGATTCAGACGCCGATATGTCTGGACGAAAGCATCGTTAGTTATGAGAGCGCCAAGGCGGCAATTAAGTTGGGAAGCTGCAAAGTCATTAATATCAAATCGAGCCGCTGCGGCGGGCTGTATGAAGCCAAACGAATCCACGATTTGTGTGTGGAACATGGAATTCCGGTATGGTGCGGCGGTATGACGGAGCTGGGAATTGGCCGGGTACAGAATATTTCTTTTGCCAGCTTGCCGGGCTTTACGGAATTGGCACATGATATTGCGGCCAGCAGCCGATATTTCAATGAAGATATTACCATTCCTTATGTGGATATTACGCCGCGGTGTACGATCGTGGTGCCTGATGAAACGAATGGCGTAGAGTATGCCGTTGATGAAAAAGCGATTGAGCGCATGATGGTAAGTCATGAAATTTTGAAATAGAGAAAATGAAAAACGACTTTGGTAATGGAAAGCCAAAGTCGTTTTTTGTTGTGTCGCTGATTGGTGGAGTTGGCTGAAGCGGTATGTGCCAATGTGTTTCCAAAAGATAAAGAGTATATAACGTAATCGGTCTATTTGGTAGATTGCACCAGCATGTACTCTCCCTAAAATCTAACGCGTTCTTGCAGTGAAATTCTCTCTTATGGAATGAGCGGAGAAGAGTTATAGATTTGGGTTGTGGCCGAGTGTCATCAGGGTTCGAGCCATAAGATACATGCGGGGAACGACGCTGTCTAAGCGGGTGCATTCTTGGGCCGTATGTTTTTTTCCGCCTTTTACGGGGCCCAGACCGTCTACGGCAGTGATGCGGCTGCAGGCACCCAGTTGGCATCAGAGGCGTCGCCGGCGCCGATTGCAATCAGATCTTTATCCAGTTCTTTATACAGTGTTTGCAGGATGGCAATGAGTTTGTCCGTCCCTTCGTTTTTGCCGAACGGCGGGTTATCCCGTTTTAGGGTAACGCGGACCGTCGTGTCCGGAACCGTGGTGGTTGCAGCGAGTGTTTGCGCTTCCGCTTCGAGGCGATCGAGTTCTTCGCTGTACATGACGCGGACATCGGCAATCGCTTTGGCATAGTTGGGAATGACATTGGTTTTGCAGCCGCTGGAGCAGACGGTAAAGTTGACGGTGGTTTGTTTGTCCGGGTTTTCCAGCGTCATGAGTTTTTGGATTTGATAGGTCAGTTCGACAAGGGCGTTGCGGCCATTTTCCGGATTGCTTCCGGCATGGGATTCTACGCCGGTCACTTCAACGATCAGATTGGCCGAGCCTTTTCGCCACATGACGACGCCGTCGCCTACTTGTCCCGGCTCCATGCAGAGGGCAGCATGGTGTTCTTTTGCCAGTGTCTGCAGCAGGTCATGGGAATCGGGCGAGCCGATTTCTTCGTCGCAGTTGAAAAAGAAGGTAAGGGTGTCGTAATCATGAAAATCCATGGCGCAGAGCTGTTTCATGGTAAACAGCGCCAGGGCGACGCTGCCTTTGCAGTCGGATACGCCGGGGCCGCGAACCCATTCGCCATCGATGGTAAATGGCCGTTCGGCTGCCGTGCCGGGAGTAAAAACGGTATCCATATGCGCCATGGCAAGGAGTTTCCCTTTGCCGGAGCCTTTAAACTGCACGAGGACATGGGTGCCGTCCTGGGGATTTTGGCATGGGATTTTGGTAACCGCCGCGCCGAGTTCTTCAAACGCTGCCGCAACGATCTGCGCCATCTGGTTGATGCCTTCACCGTATCGCGAGCCGGTGTCGATATTTACAATCGTTCGCCAAAAGTCGATGAATTCCGGAAGGGCTGCTTCGCAGCGGGTATATAGATCGGTATGTTTCATAAAAATGCCTCCTTAGATAGGGATCAATAGAAAACGGATAAAATGAATGCCATGATGGTCAATGCCAGAAGGCCGTTGATGATCGTGGTAAGAAAGAGGGGGAGATAGTATTTCGGGTTGACATCGGACGTGCCAAGCAAACGGCCAAGGTTTTGCAGCTGTCCGCCGCAGATAAAAATGGCCGGAAGCAGGATGGTAACGTCCCGCGGCGTCAAGAGGCCGTCGTTTAACAGACCTACCATTACTCCGGTAGCGCCGCCCATGGACATGAGCGCGGCAACCGTTACCATGATGGCTTCGCCCGGCAGGCCCCAGACCGTCATGATCGGGGTGAATACGGCGCTGATGATATCCATAAAGCCGGTAACTTGCAGGATTTTGATAATAGCGAAAGCAAAGATGACGTTGGGCATGATGTTGTTGATGCCGATTTTCCAGCCGTCGCGGGCGCCTTCTACAAAAAGGGTGATGATATTGCGGGTCGGTTTGCTTTCTTTCATGGGTTATGCCTCCTTAGACGCGGATTCTGTGCGGCTGAGCAGGAGCCGGATCAGGTTGGCGCCGAATAGTTTGAGTAAAAACAGCAGGGTAAGCGGTACGAGCACGGGTACTTCGATAATGCCGAATACGGCTGCGCCGATCGCCATGAAATTCCCGATCAGGGCTGCGCCGGAAAATTGGAACATGACGAAGATGGTACGTTCTTTATCTGTGATTTTCCCGTCGTCGTACAAGGCTTTGGTCATGCCGGCGCCGGCGTCTGTGCTCTGCAGGCTGGAGATCAGCGCCAGGGTGCAGATGCCGGGAATGCCCATCAGCGGTTTAAGAATCGGCGTAAGGAAGCGGTGTGCAATGTCCAGGCCGCCGGTTTTTTCAACGATATTGACGACGCCGACAGCGAGCATGGTGCCGGGGATCAGGCCGAGGGCAAGCAGAAAGCCGGCGGATACGCCGGTGCCGCCGATGCCTCTAAAGGTAGCGGTAGGCGCTTTCATCGTACCAAAATTCCCCAAGATCGCTGTGTAGTCCAGGGCTTGCGTCCAATCTTTCGTATTGGCAAAGAGGCCGGAGAAAAAGAGCAGCGAGAATAGGAGAAATATTGCGCCTAACAAAGGCAGTTTGGGTTTGGCTGTGGTTGGTTTTTGCGTGTCGTTTGTCATGAGAATACCTCCTTATTTTTGCAGCATAGCTGCTTTTTCTTGTGCATAGTCCGCCTGAATACGAGACAGCAGAGCGGGATCGTCTATCAAGTCCCGGCAGGAATAGGCGAGGATTTCCGCTCCGATGCGGCTGGCGTCCAGCGCAGCGTCGGACAGCCCCTGATCCAGCCATTCCTGGGTATGGGCCGTAATGCCTTTTTGAATAAATGCGACGCGGATAGAAGAGCCGGGCACCAAGTGCATGACGGCGGCAAAATCGGTAGAGCCGGTCTTTTCTCTAGGCGGCGTGATAGCCGGAGCCTGCAGGGTGTGGGCGTGTTTCATGAGCAGGTCGTTGAGGGAAAGGACGGGAATCTTATTCAAGAATTCGCTGTTGGCGCAAAGGGTGTGCGTCGTGCCGGTCATGAGGCAGGCGCCGTCCAGAATTCGATAGAACCATTCCAGCAGTTCATGGAGATAGGCGCTGGTGCCTGCTCTCAGTTCTACGGTGAGTACGGCTGTATCGGCTACGATATTGACGGCGGAACCGCCGTTTTTTATCATGTAGTGAATGCGGACATCGTCTTTTACGTGGCCGCGCAGAAAGGCCAGCCCATTGGTAGTAAGAATTGCAGCTTCTAATGCGCTTCTCCCTAGTTCCGGCGCAATCGCAGCATGGGAGGCGGTACCATGGAAGGTAACGTCCATTTCGATGCAGGCCAGGGAGCGGACATCGGTTGTCGTGCAGTCGGAGCCATGCATCATGAGGGCGACGTCCAGTTCGCGAAATGCGCCGTTTCGGATCATGATATGTTTGCCGCCTTCGGCAGATTCTTCGGCCGGTGTGCCGATGATGGACAAGGTATAACCGTTTTTGGGAGCTAAGTGTTCCAAGATGCGCGCCGCGCCTATCATACAGGCTGGCTGTAAATGGTGCGCGCAGCCGTGGCCAAAGTTTGGCAGGGCATCGTATTCGCAGAGAAGGCCGATATGCGGACCGCCGGTTCCGTATTGTTTGGAAGCGGCAAAGGCGGTGTCCAATCCGCCGTATCCCCGGGTTACGGTAAATCCGTCTTGTTCCAATAATGCCGTGATGGCGGCTGCGGCCTGCGTTTCTTTAAATCCCGGTTCCGGATGGGTAAAAAGAAAGCGGGTAAGATCCTCTAAATCGCCGCAGTGTGTTTGCCAAAATCGGCGGCGCGTGTCTGTTGTCATATGTTTCCCTCCCCCTAAATCATTCCGCTAAAAAGCCGGCTGGGCTCTTGATTACCGTAAGTATACTCGGATTTTCAGTAGAAAAAAATTACTGATTTTTGATATAATAGGTATCGAAATATTCGATAGGAGAGGGTGCTATGGAATATCGGGATTGGGAAATATTGATTGCCGTAGAAGAGGAAAAAAGTTTGAGCCGTGCCGCAGAGCGGCTGTTTATTGCGCAGTCTACGCTCAGTTACCGGCTGGCAAATTTGGAAAAGGAAATCGGTATGCCGCTGTTGGTGCGGCATGCAAAGGGGGTATCGTTTACGCTGGCCGGAGAACGGCTTGTTCAATATGCCCGGAAGATGCAGGCAGAATGGAAACAGGTCCGCAGCGAGCTGCGGGCGCTGAGAACGCCGCTTTCCGGCACACTGCGCGTTGGGGTGTCGTCCGTAGTGGCAAAGTACCGGCTGGGCGGGCTGCTCAAAGGCTGGAAAGCGGCGTATCCGGAGATTCATCTGCAGATCGAGGTAGGATCGAGTACGCTGTATCTGCCCAAGCTATTTGCGGAACGAAAGCTGGACGCGGTTATATGCCGCGGCGACGGCATGGAAGGGGAACATCGGCTGTATTTGGAGAAAGAGCCATGGGTATTGGCGGTTCCGCCGCATATGGACTTGAAGGATCTGCCGAGTCTTTCCTGGGTACAGTATGAATCGCTGATTTTTACAAAGGAGATTAAACGGCAGATTTATTGGTGGAATCGCCATTTTGACCGGCAGCCGTATCGGGTAATGATGGTGGATTCGATCGATGCGTGTCTGCAAATGATTGCCTGCGGGCTCGGGTGGAGCCTGGTGCCCCGTATCCATATTCGGGGAAAGGGAGTAAAAACGCTGCCGGTATTAGATGAAAAGGGACGGCCGGTCACAAGAGAAACGGTACTGTATTATCATGACAGCGAGGAAAAAGGGGCCCTGCTCGAACGGTTTCGGCACTATGTGCAGAGCCGGTATCAGCATGGCGGTTAAGATAGAATAAAATAAAAGGCTTCGGAGTACACTATTCTCCGAAGCCTTTTTCATAAGCGCAGCCGATCGATTGCGGCTGCCGCGAAAGTTGGCGGGGCGGTATTCGGTTGTGGGAGCCGGCATCTAAAAAGGAAGTCCGGTGAATTTGGCAGTAGGTGTTCCCGTTCTTAGCGGAATGCCGGTGCAGATGACCTCTTTGGTACGGCAGGCGGCAGTGGCAAGGGAGAATTGCTGGAAAACTGTGCATTTGTCTGGCTGGATACGGCGGTTTTTCAAGCGGGAAGGAACGAGAATGCGCAGATACCGCTGCAGCGCAAAAAAATACCGCCATGTTCGGTTTGCATGGCGGTATGGGTGTAACCTATTAGAAATCAATAGCGGCCGGATTGGTCTGCGTTTCCGCATAAACCGGTACGGCGGCCAATTCCAGTTTCCGTTTCTGACGGATTTTATATACGCCTACGGTCAGAAGCGGGATCAGGAAAATAAGGATAAAGGCATAGGACAATGCGTTGTAGCCTTTTGCAATCAAATCGATAATGCCAACGCGGGACATGATCATGGACGTTACGAGAACACCGATGGTGATATAGCCGCGCTGTGCACGAGTGAGGACGCTGCGGTTGGCTTCCTGCAGTCCGGTATTGACCCGATCGAGGAGCGCATGAATGATGCCGGTCGAGGTTTCAATGAGCGTCCAGCCCATAACTACGCCAAAAACGACAAGCATCCACGGGCTGGCAGAGCAAGCCTGCATCATTACCATCCAAGGAACGGCGGCGCCGACAACGGAGCTGTCCGGATAGAAGCCGAGGACGGAGAAATAGGTCAGGAACCAGGGAATCGTCATCAGCAGTCCGGCGATGATTCCGCTGATCACAGACTGACGGCGCGTTTCCTGCCGTTTGAGCGTGAAGAAAGACGCGGGCAGCACGACCAAATTGTAGGCCATATATAATACGCCGGCCCAAAGAGCGTCCATAACGGTAGCGTCCGGTACAAAGCTGGTGTCTTGCGAAGCAAAAACCAGGGCGATATTGTCGGAACGCTGCGAGATAACAAGGATAGAAAACAGCAGATAGCCGGCATAGAGCGCAACCGTACCCAGCGTTTCAAAGCGTTCGATCAGGTGCTCACCATAAAAGTGAAGAATGCCGACAATAGCGGTAATGCCCACAACGCCGTACCAATAGTTGAGTCCCAGCACCGTTTCTACGATAGAACCGGTGGCAGCGGACATAACGGCGATAATCAGCACCATGAAAAGGCAGTATACTGCGTCAAATACATGGCATAACGGCCCTGCGATCTGACGGATAAAGTTTTTGTAGTCGTATACTTTGCTCAGGCGAATGAGCTCAAAAGACAGGACGCTGACGACAGCAAATCCTAAAAATGTCGCTAATCCGGACAGCCACCCCCAAGCGCCGAATTTGGCTCCGTATTCCACGATTTCACGGCCTGTAGCATAGCCGCCGCCAATTAAGACGGATTGTAAGATAATTCCAGGCAAAACGTACTTGCCAAATCCCCCTTCAAAAAATGATTTCATAAGAAATCCCCCTCTCTGCAGTTGTAATAGTATATTACCAGCCCTGACGGTACTGGAATACGTCGTCGGGTATCTGTCCCTCCTGATATTCTTGGACAGCTTCTTCCAAGATATCGAAAGCCTTGTCCAGCGTTTCCGGCTCGATGGTGAGCGGCGGCTGGATCCGAAGAATATTTCCGTTCAATGTAATGACGATGAGACCTTTTTCATAAGCCCGGAAAACGATTTTGAACGCTCCGTCTGCATCACTGGCCGTTTCCCCCGAAGCAGCCGTGGTGATGATAGGAATTCCATAGGACATCGTATAGCCGCGATAGGCGCCGATAGTCTTTGGATAACGGGCTTGAAGCTGGTCGAGCCGTTCTTTCATTTTAGCGGATACTGTTTTTAAATGCGTTTGGAATTCTTTTGACTGGTATACGTCAAAGGCGGCGCTGCCTGCCGTGCAGGCGATCGCGTTGCCGCTTAATGTAAAGAGATGTGCCGGAGCGGGAAGCGAATCGATGATATCTTCTCGGGCCATGAACGCGCCGAGCGTCAGACCGCCGCCGATCGATTTTCCCATGATGATGCCGTCTGGAATGATATCCGGATAGTTTTCAATGGAAAACCAATGACCGGAACGGAAGAATGCCTGCTGTACTTCTTCGGCAAAAAAGAGAACTCCATGCCGGCGGCAAAGTTCGTACAATTTCTTCATGAAGATCGGGTGCGCCGGCAAAATTCCTGCGTCGCCCTGTACCGGTTCAATGATGACCGCCGCGACTTCTTCCGGCGGAAGCCAGCGTTCAAACGCCGATTCCATATCTTTAATGCATTCGGCTTCGCAGACTTCGTCCGAAACGTCTGTGCCATAGAATGGGAAATGATATACTTCCGGCAGGAATGGGCCGACTTTGGAGCGCATGCGCGTAGTAACTGCCGTAAGCGAGCAGGAACCGTACGTATTGCCGTGGTAGGCGTTGATGAACGTAATGATCTTGCTGCGGCCGGTATAGGCGCGGGCAAATTTTATCGCCGCATCATTGGCGTCGCTGCCGCAGTTCCCATAACAGACTTTGGCTTTTACGCCGCCCGGATATACGGATACCAGTTTTTCCGCATAGGTAACGGCCGGATCATTATAGGTATAGGCCATAGCATATTGTGTGCAGTTGTCCAGCTGTTTACGGATCGCTTCTGTAACAGCCGGATGACTGCTCCCCAGATTGAGCGATGAAGCGCTGGCAAGAAAGTCAATATATTCGTTGCCGTCAATATCCTTTAAAACAGCGTTTTTGCCGCTGGCTACTACGAACGGATAATACGATAAATGCTGACAGGCTGCTATGACCTGTTTGTCACGAGCCACCACCTCTTGGCATCGTGAAATGTTTTTACGAATCACGTAACTCATATGAACTCCTCCCCCAAAGAGCTTTATTGCTTGAAAACAATAAAAATTTTATACACTATTGTAAGGCTATGCGCAAAAGAATGCAAGGGTATATCAAAAAATATATAAATAAGAACGATAGGAATTTAGAATGTTATGCATAAAAAAAGCTTTTGCCAGACGACAAAAGCTTAATGAGGAAAGACACGAAGCAATAGGAGCAGCAGCAAGCTGAGAAAAAGCGCGGGAAGAAGAAAATAGTCAGCGCCTAACAGCGGCAGGAGAAGCAGGGAAGAAAAAAGTCCGATTCCGGCAGAGGGGCGGCAATCGGGGCGTTTCCACTGCTGGGCGGCGACGGAAAGAAAGAGAGCCGCGGCAGCAAATTCAATGCCGGCGAGAGAAACCGTCAGCATGCCGCTGCACAGATAGCCGACAGTCGGGCCGATGATAGCGGCAGTATGGCAAAAGAGAAAAATCAGAAATTCTGTCTTTTCTTTGGAAAGTCCCGGCGGCAGAGATAGGCTGCATAATACTGAATAGACTTCATCGGTCAGGGTGGCGATCATATAGTATTTTCGTTTGCCAAAGGAACGGAATTCCTGTAATAGTCCTAATCCGTAAAAGACGTGCCGGCCGTTAATAAACAGCGTCATCAGCACATATACATAGAGCGGCGCCTGGCTTTGGAAAAGTGAAATCAGCAGTATTTGAACGGCACCGGCATAGACTGCAAATGCGGAAAACAGCGCTGCACCCAAAGAAAAGCCGCTTCGTTCCATCAAAATGCCAAAGGCAAACCCTACGGCCGCATAGGGGCAGAGAACCGGCAGCGCTTTTTTAAAGGCAAAGACAGCTTCTTTCATGGCGCGCTCCTTTAGAATTGACGAATCAGAAACATATACAAGGCTGTGCCCAGGAAAATGGACAGCAGGGAGTTGCCTTTATAAAGCTGCAGGCCGACGACCGTAACGGCAGCCAGAAGCTCCGGTATGCCATAGGGCGCGGTGGTGATGGGCGTATGACGGAAACAATAGACGACGAGGGTGACCATGATTGCCGGCGGCAGCATATCTCCCAGGTATTGCACGACCGAGGGGAGCGATTGCTGCCGGAAGATGAGAAACGGCAGAGCCCGCGTTAAAAGCGTGACGAAAGCGACAATGAAAATGGTAAGGTAAACGTAGGATTCATTCATGGAACGCATCTCCTTGTACAGAAACTTTTTCGCGAAGGAAAATCAAAGAACCGAGCGCAAGGCAAAGAGCCGGCAGAAGAAAGTGCTCTGAACCGATCAGAGCAAGGGATAAGAGCGAAGCGCCGACGCCGATGTATACCGGGATATGATTGGTATATTGCTTCCATTGATTGACGGCTGCGGTAAGAAAGAGCGAGGTAGCGGCAAAATCGATGCCGGCCAGGTCAACGGACAGGATCGAGCCCGTCCAGGCGCCGATGAGGCCGGCTATGGACCAGGCGCTGTGGCAGAGAAGGGCGATATAAAAGCGGACTTGACTGCGGTCTAGCCCCTCCGGCACGGTTATGCCGCAGAAAATAGAATATACTTCATCGGTCATGGACGCGACCATATAAGGATAGCGCCAGCCCATGGACCGGAAAATATTTAGAAAGGCAATGCCGTAAAACATGTGCCGCGCGTTGATGAAAAAAGTCATGGCTGCCATGAGATACAGCGGCAGGTGATCGACTAAAAGAGAGACCAGCAGGATCTGCATGGCTCCGGCATAAATGAATACAGACGAACAAAAAGCCGCCAGCGGAGAATAGCCGGCATTAGCCATCAGCATGCCGAAGGCAAGGCCGATGCAGCTATATGTGATAAGAACCGGCAAAGATTGGCGGAACGCAAAACGAAATTCAGTCATGTTGCACCTCAAATACAATATAAATATATATAATGAACAAGAGTATGATAACATGGAAGTGAGAGCCGAGCAATAAAAAGAATATTTAGATGGGAAATAAAAGCACAGGGAAAACCGAGGGAAGCGAAAAAAACAAAGGGTATATAGAAAAAATTGATGAAAATATATAATATATTATATAGAATATAAAGAAAGATAAGAAATTATAATATAACGAAATAAGAAAGACAAAGTTATCTAATTGAAAAAATCGTATCACCATGTTACAATTCTTTATAGAAATGAAAATAATTGTATAATGCATATAAAAAAGATTAATAAGGAGGCCTGCAAGGTTATGGACGAAAAAGATTGGACTATGTTTAAGATCGTTGCAGAAGAGAAGAGTATCACGCAGGCGGCAGAAAAACTATTCGTGTCTCAGCCGGCACTGAGCTATCGGCTGAAGAATTTGGAAGCGGAGATCGGAGCCCGCCTTCTTTTGCGAACGACGAATGGTATTTTGCTGACGCCGCAGGGGGAAGTGTTTTTAGATCATATCGATAAATTGTGCCGCGATGTGGAGCGCATGAAGGATCATATCAAAAGTATCGGGGCAACTACGCAGGGGCCGCTGCATGTCGGATGTTCCTGTACGTTTGCGTACTATGAACTGGCGCCGTCTCTGCATCATTTTGTAGATAAGTATCCTGAAGTGAAGGTGCATGTGCGGACGGCGCTGAGCGATGAAGTGCTGCGCATGCTGGAGCGGGAAGAGATTGCGGTCGGCGTGCTTCGCGGGGACTATCCCTGGCGGGAAGAACGCATGCAGCTGTTGGAAGAACCCATTTGCCTGGTGTATCATAAATCGCTTTCGCTGGAAGAATTGACCGTGCATCCGCGCTTGTCTTTTATTACGGATACGCCGCTTACGCGGGATACGGATCTGTGGCTCAAAGAGCAGTTTGGCATGATCCCGCCGCCGGCGATGTTCCTGGACAGTATTGAAACGTGCCGGCAGTTTGTAAAGAATAAGTTGGGCTGGGCAATTTTGCCGGAGATGGGACTGGAAGAGATGAAGGATTCCTTCTATGTCAAACCGCTGTATCATGAAGACGGCACGCCGTTTGTCCGCAAGACAGAGCTGTTTTACCGGAAAGAAGCCATGAACTTGCCGGCAGTGAACGCATTTATTGATTTTATGCGCGAGCATTACCAGGGAAGTGCGCAGGAAGCGCAAAAAAGCTGATATATACGCCAAGACTCCGCTTCGAAAGAGGCGGAGTTTTTTAGTTGACAGGTATATTATAATATAGATAGGATACGATATAGAGGAGAAAGGACGGTAATATGGACATAAAACAGATATTGGCAAAGGATTCGTGGACGACGGAGGAGCTGGCGTACCTGATCGGCTTGGAAGAGGAAGCGGACTGCCAGGCTCTTTATGAAGCGGCGTATAAAGTAAAAGAAAAATATATCGGCCGGTTTGCGTATTTCCGCGGTCTGATTGAATTTTCGAATCAATGTATCAAGAACTGCCTGTACTGCGGGATTCGGCGGGATAATGAAAAAGCGGATCGGTTTTGCATGAGCCGGGAAGATATCCTGCGAATGGCAGCCTGGGCATATGAACATAAATATGGATCGGTAACGCTCCAGTCTGGGGAACGGTCGGACGAAGCGTTCATTTCTTTTGTAGAAAGCGTGCTGAAAGATATCAAAAAGATTGGCGACGGGAGTCTGGGCATTACGCTTTGCGTAGGAGAACAGACGGAAGAAACGTACCGCCGTTTTTTTGAGGCCGGGGCGCATCGCTATTTATTGCGGATAGAATCCAGCGATCCGCAGCTGTACCATACGATCCATCCCAAGGATGCGCTGCATTCATGGCATACGCGGGTAGACTGCCTGCATCGGCTTCGACGGGCTGGATTTCAGGTTGGTACGGGGATCATGAGCGGTCTTCCGGGACAAACGCCGCTGCACCTGGCCAAAGATGTGGAATTTTTCAAAGAAATGAATATTGATATGATCGGTATGGGGCCGTATGTTGTACATGGCGATACGCCGCTGGGGCAGCAGGTGATCCAGGCGGGGCTGGATACGGAAGAAGCCCGCATGAAACGCTTGCGGCTGGGGCTGAATATGATTGCGGTCACGAGATTGTATCTAAAAGATGTAAATATTGCGGTGACGACGTCGCTGCAGGCGCTTCATCCCAAAGGGCGGGAATGGGGGCTTTTGGCCGGAGGCAATATTTTGATGCCCATATTGACGGTGCCGGAACATAAGAAAAAATATTTGCTGTATCAAAATAAGCCCGCTATGGAAGCGACGGAAACGGAAATCAAAGATTTGCTGGTCGCCGACGTAGAGCGGGCCGGCGATACGGTTGGGTTTGGCCGGTGGGGCGATTCGCCGCATTTTGCCGCGCAGCAGAAGAAAAATAAAGACTGATTGGCTGCAAGCCGCTGTGAGGAAATCCTCGCGGCGGTATTTTTTTGTCATCGATAAAGAAGATGATTGCAATAAAAAAATAATGAATAGAATAAAAAGGAATAATCAAAAAGAAAGTAGAATGTATATAGCAGGCAATATACCGATAAGGGAGGGGATTTTTATGAAAGAATATGCAAGCGATAAGATACGAAACGTGGCGGTCCTGTCTCATGACGGAGCCGGGAAAACCGCCGTAGTAGAAGGGCTGCTCCTGGCCTGCGGAGCCGTAGACGCCGTAGGGATCGGACAGAATAATAAGCATATCCTGGATTTTGAGCCGGAAGAAATCAAACGCAATGTTACGATTCAGCTCGGGATCGCGCCGTGCGAATGGAACGGATATAAATTAAACTTCCTGGATACACCCGGCTATTCGGAATTTTGCGGTGAAGTACGTTCCGCATTGCGGGCCAGCGACGGCATGCTGCTGGTTGTATCGGCTGAGTCCGGCGTAGAAATGGATACGATCCGGTCGTGGGATTATGCTGTAGAGCTGCAAATGCCCCGTATGGTATTTATTAACAAGATGGATATGGAAAACGCAGATTTCTTTGGTACGCTGGAAACGATGCGCCGTCTGTTCGGCAAAGCAATCATGCCGCTGCAGATCCCAATCGGAGAAGGGGCAGAGTTCCGCGGTATCATCGATGTCGCCAAGATGTGCGCCTATGAATGGAAAGACGGCGTGTGTCAGGATATTCCCGTCCCGGAAGAATATAAGGAACGGGCGCTGGAGATTCGGGAGCTTTGCGTGGAAGCGGCTGCCGAAGGCGATGACGAACTGCTTCTGAAATATCTGGACGGTGAAGAATTGGATATCGAAGAGATCCGGCGCGGATTGCGGCAGGGCATGGTCAGCGGCAAAGTTTGCCCGGTCATGTGCGGCAGCGCGCGGCAGCAGATCGGACTGGATAAAGTGCTGGACCGTATTATCCGGTATATGCCTGATGCGACGAAGCGGGTCATGACAGCGGAAAACACGCAGACCGGTGAAACGGAAATCGTTCATTATAACCGGCCGTTCTCGGCATTTGTATTTAAGACAATGGTCGATCCGTATGCAGGAAAATTGAGTTATGTGCGGATTTTCTCCGGTGAACTAAGCGAAGGGGATAAGCTGTATAATACGACGAAAGAAACAGAAGAAAAAATGGGCAAGATGTTTACGCTGATCGGCAAGCAGCAGATTCCTATAACCAAAGCGATTGCCGGGGATATCATCGTAATTCCCAAACTGACTTACGCGCAGACTGGCGATACTTTTGCTGATCCGGCGTTCCCGATCCAGTACCGGCAGATCCGATTCCCGCAGCCGCTCCATACGGTAGCGCTGGTGCCGGAAAAGAAAGGCGAAGAAGAAAAGCTGACCAGCGCGCTGATGAAGATCCATGAAGAAGATCCGACTTGCGTTGTAGAAAAAAGCATAGAAGGACGGCAGCTCCTGCTCCATTGCATGGGCGATGTCCATCTGGAACATATTTTAGCGAAAATGGAACGAAAATACGGGGTAAAAGGAAAACTGGAAAAACCGTATATTCCTTATCGTGAAACGATCCGCAGTATGGCAAAAGCGGAAGGCAAGCATAAAAAACAAAGCGGCGGACACGGCCAGTACGGGCATGTTTGGCTGCAGATTGAACCGCTGCAGGACGGCCGGGAATTTGAATTTGTAGACGCTATTTTCGGCGGCGCCGTACCGCGGCAGTATATCCCGGCAGTAGAAAAAGGCGTGCGGGAAACGTTGGAAAAAGGATTGCTGGCAGGGTATCCGATGATTAACGTCAAAGTAACGCTCCAGGACGGTTCTTATCATTCCGTAGACTCTTCGGAACTGGCGTTTAAAGTAGCGGCGGCACAAGCGCTCAAGAAAGGGGTACCGTATGCGCAGCCGATTCTGCTGGAACCGGTATATACGGTCAACGTCATTGTGCCGGAAGAATTCATGGGTGATATCATGGGTGATTTCAGCGGCAAACGGGGCCGGATCCTCGGCATGGATCACGGCAGCGAACGAGAAGGGCTGATCATCATTCATGCCCAGGTTCCATTGGCTGAAATGGATGGCTATGTGACGCAGCTCCGGTCGATGACGCAGGGCAGAGGCACGTTTAATATGGAATTTTACGCATATGAAGAAGTACCGAAAAAAATAGCTGAACCGATTATCGCCGCTCATCAGGACGGCACAGAAGAATAACGCCCTCCCTCCTAAGCGCTTCGCGGGTTTTGCCTGCGAGGCGCTTTTTTTTGCGCAATTTTTCGGTAAATGTTTCGGGAAATAAGCAACAAAAAAGCACCTGCTGTACAGGTGCAAATACCGATAGAAAACAAAAAAACACCGACCTAGAATATATACTGAGGACACGGAAGCATACAAAAAAGGAAGGTGATTTTTTTGTTACATTGGACGCAGCGGCTGTCCTCTATAAAAGATGTGCACAAAAATGGGAGCAGCACAACGGTCTTCTGTGACTATAGTCGGACGAAGATACTAGCTGGAGATTTGATGCCGGCTCAAACGTTGATGCGAGACCAAAATTTGAGATGGGAACAAACTCCCAGAACCAAGTATTCCATCTGAGTTAAGTATATCATATTTTGGGGAAATATAAAAGGGAAATAAATATATAAAAGAAAAAAGTTTCGAACTAAGGAACCAGCTTCCGGCGGTGCGGGGCGGGAAAAACAGCATCAAGAGGCGATAGTTTGACACAGACAGCTGCGTTTGGCAGCAGGAGCAGTTTTAGAATAAGACGCTGGATATAAACTGAATGGAGCAGCGGACATATGGGCTTGGTTCGTCTGCCCAGTGGGAAATGCCGGTTGTCTTGAAGCCGGTGATTGACTTTTTCGATATCTTGGGGTACGCTGATGAAAACGAAAGAAATGAGTGTGAATATGAAACGAGTAGAATCGCTTCGGCATTTCTATGCCCGATTGTTAATGAAAAACTTACAGTATTTTTTAGCGGCCATGTTTGCTTTGGCGTGCATGCCTCTTCTTGCCAGTGCGGCATTTGATGGTTTGGTATGGAAAGATAAGGCGTTTGAGCCGTTTATTTTACTGGTAATTGTGCTGCTATTGTTATTGGTCATGCTGATTTTTCTCAGCGCCTGTCTATGGGCTTCTTTTAAAAGCCAGGTGGGCGGCAGCAAAAAGCTGGCGCTTATTTTGATGTCCTATTTGATGATATGGTTTGCTTTTGGAAATTTATATTATTTCTTCAATAATACCGAGAGCTATTTGCAGGCGTATGAACAGATGCAGCAAAAAAGCGGGGCGGTGGCCGTACAGGCGCTTCGGCCGGATAGTGTGAAAAACTTTCCTGATTTATGGCAGCTGGAGAGCTTGCAGGAAGAATTATCTCTGCAGCCGACAAATCGGGGAGAAGGCTATATTAACTGCCTGTACTTCAGCGGCGTTACCTTGCTGACGATTGGATATGGGGATATCGTTCCTATTTCTCCGCTGATGAAAATGCTGGTCTTGCTGGAGGCATTTCTGGGGCAGTTTATCAATGTCCTGGCGATTGGAATCTGGCTGTCTGGCATACATACGGATAGTTCGGAATAATTTGACTGAATCAATTGTAAATACATGAGCCCCGCTTTCTATAATAAAAAGCGGGGCTCATGTATTCGTTCTATTTTTCTTCGTTGATATGCAGTTGTACGAAACGAGCAAATCCGTGAAATGAATAATCTTCATCAAGAGGCCGGTCGTGAGAAATCTTTTTAAAGAAGCAGGATGGAATTTCATTGGCATGAAGACATTTTATGATGCATAAATCACAGCCTTTGTTATGATTGACCGGATTACAGGGACAGGCATGATCCGTACAGGTACAAAATTCAGCAGGTGTCATAAGAACATTTCCTTTACTTTTCTTAAAGAGAATAGACAATGCAGTATACTCAAAATCCCGGACAGATTGTATGCCCGGGATTTTGATGCTTATCTAAGCGATTATGCGTTTTGAGCGGCTTTAGCAGCCTGGAGACGGCGAAGTTCTTCCTCTTCTTCTTCCGCCTGTGTTTTGTAGTTCTGCGGAACTTCTTTAGAGAGCTTCATACAGGTTTTAATAGAAGCAACCGTGATAAGAAGTACGATTGCCAGCATGATAGCGCTCAGCGTAAACAAGGTATATTCCTGATGCGGCAGATAGAGATTGAACATGTTGAGATAATCTGCCCAGAAAATAACGATCATGAGGAATACCCATGGTACGATCGTTACCCATGCATACCGGCCGCGGCCCATGCTGTAGATGACTACCGTGGAGATAGCCAGCGTGATGATAGCCAGCAGCTGATTGGATACACCGAAGATCGGCCAGATCGTAGAAAGGTTGCCCTGGAGAACGATATAGCCCCAAGCGCCGCAAATCAAAGCGGAACATAGGATAGAACCAGGGAGCCAGTTCTGATCATTGAATTTAGGAATGAAATGACCAAAGAGTTCCTGGAGCATGTAACGGCCTACACGAGTACCTGCGTCAATGATCGTCATGATAAAGAGCGCTTCAAACATGATGCAGAAATGGTACCAGTAGTTCATGAGGTGATCCATGCCAGGGATCTTGGAGAAGATATGAGCCATGCCGACTGCCAGAGAAACCGCGCCGCCAGGACGATGTGCGACATCTTCGCCTACCATCTGGGACAGCATCGGAAGTTCCGTTACCTGCATGCCAAGAGCAGCAAAGGCTTTTTCTGTAGAGTTGATGGCAAAATAGTCTTCCGGAAGCAAGCTGGTAGCAGCGATAAGTGCCATCAAGCCAACAAACGATTCGGTCAGCATAGCGCCGTAGCCGATCGGCAGGATTTCCCGTTCATTCATGACCATTTTCGGCGTCGTACCAGTACCGATCATAGCATGGAACCCAGAGATAGCGCCGCAGGCGATCGTGATGAACAAATATGGGAGAACGTGACCGGTGATAACCGGGCCGCCTCCGTTTACAAACTGCGTCATAGCCGGCATGTGGATATCCGGAGCTACGACGACGATACCGATGGCAAGTGCGCCGATCGTACCGATTTTCATATATGTGGACAAATAATCACGCGGAGCCAGGAGCAGCCATACTGGCAGAGCTGCCGCGAAGAAACCGTAAATAATCAAAGCGTATGCGATGCCGTCCGGGCCATAATCGAACCAGGAAGCGAAGGAAGATTGTTCTACCATCGGACCGGTAAATACAGCAGCCAAAACCAGAAGAACGCCGATAACGCTGGCTTCCTGGATTTTTCCAGGCCGCAGATAACGAAGATACAGACCGACGAATACAGCGATAGGAATCGTTGCGGCAATGGTGTACGTGCCCCACGGGCTGTTGTGCAGCGCATTGACAATAACAACGGCCATACCTGCCATAGCAAGAATGTTTAAGAATAATACCCCGAAGGTGGTGGCAAGGCCGATGCCGGTCCCCATGTGATGCTTCGCGATTTCTGCAATGGATTTGCCGTCAAAGCGGACGGAAGCAAACAGGATGACCATATCATGGACTGCGCCGGCAAGTACAGAACCGAGAAGCAGCCATAAGGTGCCCGGTAAATAACCGAACTGTGCCGCGATAACAGGACCTACCAGAGGACCTGCCCCTGCAATAGCGGCAAAATGATGTCCGAAAACGACCCATTTGTTCGTAGGAACATAGTCATGGCCGTCTTCAAAGCGGAATGCCGGTGTTACTTTGTATTGATTGAGTGTCAATACTTTAGCGGCGATGAACGCACCGTAAAACCGGTATGCCAAGGTGAGGAATAAGGCGCCAATGATAACCAAATAAACGCCATTCATCATAATAAAAACCCCCTTTATATTGGATATGCTGTTAGCATAGTAGAGTAAAGTTAAAAAAAGATTAAAATTTTGTAAAAGAATAAAAAAGTCTGGGCAGATGGATTGAAAATTTTTATGCATTAAAAGCATACAATAAAAAAAGGGATTAGCATACTCTATTAAGAATGCAGTATACATCTAGTTAGATAGAAATAATTTTGCAAACTAGCGATGCGTTTAGGTAATGCATGTGGAAAATTGGTGTGCGAAAAAATCATAAGGCAAAAAATCAGTATAGTAAAGTAAAAAAGGTATAATAGAGAAGAATGACCGATAAATAATGAGGAGAAGAGATACAGATGAGTGGTATGGAACGAATGAAAAAGGCAGCGAAAGGCTGTGAGTCGTGCGTGTCAAATTTGATTATGCCGGATAAATTGAATTCTCAGGGACATGCGCATGGCGGAGAATTGGTAAAATATATGGACAATGCAGCCGGGATTGCGGCGGTGCGGTTTTGCGGAAAAAAAGTAGTTACCGCCCGCATGGATGATATCGAGATACTATCGCCTGTGGAATTGGGCGCGATATTTACTTGTATTGGAGAAGTTACGTTTGTAGGAAGAACGTCTATCGAGGTGCTGGTAGAAGGGTGGCAGGAAAAAATCCGGGAAGGCAAAGCGGCGGAAGTGGCGATACGCGGCTATTTTACCATGGTAGCGCTGGAAGATGGACGGCCGTCTGAAGTGCCGGAGCTGCTTTTGCAGACGGAGGCAGAGTGGCAGCGGTATGAAGAAGGACGGCAGCGATATGAACTGCGCAAAGAGCGCCGGGCGAAGCGGATCTATAAAGAAAGGCCCCTTCTGTAAGAAGAGGCCTTTCATATACTATATAATGGATTTTTGTAAAATTGCGTCCAGCCCGTTTGTCCGGCTGTTTAATACGAGGTGTTCCGGGAAGTCCAGAGAATTCAGCAGCGCTTGGGCGTGCGACAGATCGCCGACGTCGTACCAGATATGGGCGTCGCTTCCCAGAACGACGGGCACTTGATAGCGTTTGCAGAAAGAAAGCAGGATGGGCAGCGTCTTTTTTGCGCCTTGGCGGCTGGCGGTAGGGCGCAGAGACGAATTATTGATTTCAAGAGCCGTATGATATTCTTTGGAAGCAAGGACGAGCCGTTCGTAGTCATATGCATAGCGTTCGTCGTCCGGATGGCCGATGATCTTGACGTGCGGATTTTTCATGGCGTTGATGAGGGCCATCGTATTTTCTTCGGTTGTTCCCGGCGTGTGGCAGACCGTATGCATGCTGGCAATAACATAGTCCAGATTAGGATACAGCCGATCCGGGATATCTAGTTTGCCGGAGGTGTTTAAAATGTCGGCTTCCAATCCTTTGAGGATGCGGATGCCGAAGATTTCGCTGCGGACAATGCCGTAGTTCCGAAAGAGGGTATGCGGTGCGCCGGCCGGCAGCGTATACGGATGGTCGGAAGTGCCCAGCGCCGTCAGGCCGCGGTCGCGGGCGGCTTCTATATTTTCTTTCAGCGTGCTGAATGCGTGGCCGCTGGCAGCAGTATGCGTGTGCAGGTCAAATAATATTGTCATAGGAGATCCTTTCTTTTATAAAAACGCGGTTACTACTATTATTATAATAGATAGCGTCCGGTTTTCCAGAGAGAAGGATAAGAAAAAAGAAAAGATATATAATAATTTTATTTATTCCCTATAAAAAATGTATGCTATAATACAAAGAAGTTAGAGATAATACAGAATCAAGGGAGGTACATACATGGAAATATTGCAGAAGACACTGGCAGCAATTCCCGGACTTGACGAACGGGCGATGGATTATGCCAGAGCGCATTGGAACAGCATACAGGCGGGGCAGTTAGGGGAATTGGCTGAACTGGTCGTTCAGGCGGCGGGGATATCCGGAAAGACTGTCCCGGATATTCGGAAAAAATGCATGATTCTGGCGGCAGCCGATCATGGAGTTGCCCGGCAGGGGGTCAGCGCCTATCCGATTGAAACGACGATTCACATGACGAAAAACTATCTGATCCCGAAAGGGGCCGGCGCCAATGCGCTGGCAAATTACTGCCATGCGGATATGGTCGTTGTCGATGTGGGCATTGCCGCCGATATGTCTGGTACGCCCGGTCTGATTGACCGCAAAATCGCATGGGGAACCAAAGATTTTACGGTTGAGCCGGCGATGACGAAAGAGCAGGCCGTGCAGGCGATTGAAACGGGGATCGAGATCGTTGAAGAGCAGATAAAAAAGGGATACCGCGTCTTTAGCGTAGGAGAAATGGGGATTGGAAATACTACATCCGCCGCGGCGATGGTCTGTGTATTCTGCGGATTATCAGCGGAAGAGGCTACGGGTCGAGGCACTAATATTTCCGATCAGCGGCTGATAAAAAAGGTCGATATCGTACGAAAAGCAGTGGCGCTCCATCAGCCGGATAAAGAAGACGGCTTGGCGGTGATCGCTGCGCTGGGCGGATTTGAGCTGGCAGCGCTGACCGGCGTGATGCTGGGCGCTGCGGCAAATCATAGCCTGGTTATTATCGATGGATTTAACGCAACGGCGGCGGCGCTGGGCGCGCGGGCGCTGTGCAAAGATGTGACCGGCTATATTATGGCCAGCCATTTATCGGCAGAAAAGGCACATCAGCGGGCACTCAAAGAATTGGGGCTTCATTCGTATATCGATTTAGGATTTCGATTGGGCGAGGCTTCCGGCGCTTCTATCCAGATGAAAATGCTGGACTGCGCAATACAAATATATCAGGATACACATCCAGTGGGAGGAACGGAGAATGATAAATGAAACATTACAGACACTGATCGATCGCGTAGCCGTTTTGGATACGACGGCGATGGCGGCGTGCCGGACTCGGATCGATAACTTGACGAAACCTTTGGGGAGTCTGCATATGCTTGAATTTATGGCAGAGCGGCTGGCAGGGATACAGGGAAATGAAAAACCGGGAGAATTGAAAAAAGCCGTCGTTATTTTTGCGGCGGATCATGCGGTAAACGGCGGAGAAAATTATACGCAGGGCAAAGAAAGTCTGGAAAAAGCGAAGCGGATCGCAGCGGGCAAGGCTCCGGTTAATGCCGCGGCGCACCAGGTAAAGGCCGGCGTACTCTTGGTAGATATGGGCCTGCAGCAGCCGCTGGAAGAAACCACCGGCGTGATTTCTCATAAAGTGATGAAAGGGAGCCGTTTCTTTGGAAAAGAAGACGCGATGAACAGCCGGGAGACGATGGACTCCATTCTTTTTGGCGCGCGGTTAGCTCAGCAATTGGCGGAGGAAGGCTATCAGGCCGTTGGCTTGGGAAATGTGGGCGAACGGGCGATTTTATCGGCGCTGGCGATTACTGCTGCATTTTTTCGGGATAAATTGCAGGAGATGCCGGCACAGATAGAAGGAAAAGAAAAAATAGAGCAGCTGGCGAAACTGTTTGCTTCCCGCAGTTGGAACCGCAAAGATCCGCTGGGATTGCTGCAGATTGCCGGAGCGCCGGATATTGCCGCTATGACCGGATTTGTTTTAGGTGCTGCCGCGCACCGGATGGTGATCGTTTTTGATAACGCCGTAACGGGAGCGGCTGTACTGATTGCCCGTACGCTGTGCCACCGTATCGATTCGTATGTATACCCGTCGGTAGCGTACAATGAGCCGGTTCATCAGATGCAAATGAATCGTATGGGGCTGAAACCATATTTGTATTATGACATGGACGCAGAGGAAGGATTGGGATCGGCGCTTGGCCTGTCTTTGCTCGATGCGGCGGTTCATATGCTCAATGATATGAAGACGTTTGGCGAAGCGGCGGTAGCCGTAGCGGAAGATGGCCCGGGAAAAGAACGGCAGACCGGAATTTAACGTAATTTGACAAAGAATAGTAATAAAATAAAAAAACTTTAAAAAAAGTGTTGACATCTCTTTGTCAGGTTGATATAATATCCAACGTACCAAGCAGTTGCGGCAACGACGCAAAACGAAACGGTACGTTGGATACGCGGAAGTAGCTCAGTGGTAGAGCATCGCCTTGCCAAGGCGAGGGTCGCGAGTTCGAATCTCGTCTTCCGCTCCATTTTTTTCTCGTAAGTAGAGACATATTCCTCGATAGCTCAGTCGGTAGAGCAATCGGCTGTTAACCGATCGGTCGTAGGTTCGAGTCCTACTCGGGGAGCCAATGTGGCCCGTTGGTCAAGCGGTTAAGACACCGCCCTTTCACGGCGATAACGGGGGTTCGATTCCCCCACGGGTCACCACATGGGCGATTAGCTCAGCTGGGAGAGCGCCTGCCTTACAAGCAGGATGTCGGCAGTTCGATCCTGTCATCGCCCACCATGTAAGGAACAGCTATGCTGTTCCTTTTTTTATTATCAGGATTTCTGGGAGAAAATAAAATGAAACAGCAGCTGCGTGTGATTCGTAATTTTTTTGTATCCTTGGAATATTTGATTGTAGGAGCGGCAAACCTGTATATGCGTCATCGGTATCTATGGCGGCGGACAGCGGTGCTGCTCGCTAAATATGGGTATTTTATATATGTTATATATGGAGTCGTACTGTGGTTTGCCGGAAAAGGCGGAATACAGCAGAAAAAACGGCGGTTTGCAGCGCTGCAGACACTGTGCTCCGTTTTATTGGGATCGGCAGCCTCGTTTGCTGTCGGCAAAGTGTGGAAACGCATGCGCCCGTTCCAGAGATATCCGGAACAGATACAGGATTTAATTGCTCATAAAGCCAATGCTTCTTTTCCCAGCAATCATATGATGAACAGCTGGATTATAGCTAGGACGATGGCGGCAAATCAGATTAGTGGAAGCGCGATGCTGACGGTGTGGAGTATCCTGGTAGGGCTCAGCCGGATTGCTGTGGGCGTGCATTATCCGTCGGATCTGGCGGGCGGCATGCTTTTGGCGGAATGGAGCCGCAGAATGACGGCAAAGAACCGGCTGCTGGGCGTAAGTATTGCGTTTGGAATACAGCAGTATGAAAAATTAGAAAAAATTTTAAAAAAGTAAGAAAAAAGACTTGTCAAAGGAAAAAACTTCTGGTATAATTTCTACTTGTCTGAGGGACTCAGATAAATGAGCACGGCCCCGTGGTGTAGCGGTCTAACATGTCGCCCTGTCACGGCGAAGATCGTC
>UREG01000010.1 GCA_900546795.1 uncultured Veillonellaceae bacterium
CCCTGGTCCCAAGCCAGGTGCGCTACCAAACTGCGCTATGCCCCGTAACACAATAAGTATTATATCCTGCATTCGTTCATATGTCAATGCTTTATTTTAATTTTTTTATTTTATTTCTATTTTCTTTTCCCGCCCTATCTAAACTGATATATACGGCCTTTTTCCAAGCTTTCTATTGTAGTTTTAACCTCCCGGGGGTATACTGAATTCAGTTTCGATACAAAGGAGGATATTATTATGAAACTTCGTAAAGTCGCCATCGTTGGCGCCGGACATGTAGGGTCGCATGTCGCTTTGTCCCTGCTTCAGTCCGGCACCGCCGATGAAATTGTATTGCTCGACATTGATAAAGATAAAGCATTCGGCCAGGCTCTTGATCTGGGAGACGCGGTAAGCGGCGCTCTCTGCGGCCGTGATACCCGCATCTATGCCGGTGATTATGCCGACATATCCGATGCCGATATTTTAGTCCTTGCTTTTGGCCGCAGCCGCCGTCCCGGCGAAACACGGCTCGATATGTTTGACGATTCTATCCGTATGGCAAATGATGTAATCCGGCATTTAAAGGAGCAGAACTTCTCCGGCATTCTTATCAGTATTTCCAATCCGGCAGACATCATTTGTGAATATGTCCGTCAGAAAATGTCCTGGCCAGCCAATCGATGCTTCTGCACCGGCACCAGCCTAGAGACATACCGCCTGCTCCGCGTTCTGTCCCGGCTCACCGGAGTAAGCCGCCGTTCTATCCAGGCATTTTGCATGGGCGAACACGGAAACTCCAGCGTCATCGTCTGGTCCCATATTCGCATCGCAGGATATCCTATTGAAGAGTATTACCGCCGTCATCCGGAATTGCCGCCATTAGATCGGGCTGCCGTACAAAAAGAAGTAAAAGAATCCGGCGACTGGGAAGTAGACGGAAAAGGCTGCACAGAATTCGGTATTGCCAATGTTGCCTGCATGCTGATCCAGGCTATTTTCCATGATCAAAAATTATTCTGGCCTTGTTCTACCGTTTTAAACGGTGAATACGGCGAAGCCAATGTAGCAGCCGGCGTACCGTGTATTATTGGCAGACATGGGATCGAAGAAATCTGCGACCTTCCGCTTTCTCCCGAAGAAGCCGAAAACTTCCACGTTTCTTGTTCCATTATCCGCGGCTTTTTAGACCGGGCTCATTCACTGGAAAGCAAATAACCTATTGTATAATAAGAAAAAGCAGCTAAATATTAGCTGCTTTTTCTTATTATAGGGTAATCCTGATTAATATTTTATACTAGGCATATTGCGGCCATAGAAAATTTCCAGCATTTCCTGCCGAAGCAATTGGCGAATACGTTTCTTTTCCGCCGGCTGCAAATCTTTTTCCTGTACATTGAATAAATAGTTATCCAGGTCAAAGTCCTTCAAAATCATTTTCGTATGAAAAATATTTTCCTGATACACGTTCACATCAATCATATCGTATTGATTTCTGGTTTTGGAAGAAATATAGTTTTGAATCGAATTGATCCGATGGTCAATATAAATTTTCTTTCCGGATAGTTCGCGGGTAAACCCTCTTACTCTGTAATCCAGGCTCACAATATCCGAATCAAAGCTGTCCAGGAGATAATTCAACGCATTGAGCGGGGAAATTTTCCCACAGGTCGATACGTCGATATCCGCCCGAAACGTGCTGATCCCCTGATGAGGATGACTTTCCGGATATGTGTGCACCGTCAAATGGCTTTTATCCAAATGACAGACTACATCTGCATCATGCTGCTCTACCGGCTCTTCGGAAATCAGTATCGTTACACTTGCGCCCTGCGGCTCATAATCCTGGCTGGCAATATTTAAAATATTGGCGCCTATAATCTTAGCCACATTCTGCAGTATACCGGTAAGCCGCTCTGCACTGTATTCTTCATCAATATACCGGATATACTCCTGCCGCGCCTCTTCAGTATTGGTGTAACACACGTCATAAATGTTAAAACTCAATGTTTTCGTTAAATTGTTGAAGCCGTACAACTTTAATTTACTACCCGTTTTCTTTACTGCTGCCATATTTCAACCCTCTCTTTTTATTTCTACCACAGTATAGCAAATCATTCTATATCTTTACAAGACCCGTTAAGGCGATATACTTTTAAACTTTGTATACAGCCGCCTTGTATTACCGCAGTGCCATAACTCCCATCATAGGCATCTCTCGGCCGCGCTATGCTTCCCGGATTAAACAGCCATATGCCAGTTTCTTTATGAGCTTCCTGTACATGAGTATGCCCAAAAACAGCCAATGCAGCGCCGCTTTCCTGCGCCTTATAAAAAAGGGAAGGCAGCCGCATCGCGCTGTTCCACTGATGTCCATGACAAAGATATATCTTTACTTTTTCAATGGTTATCGTCTTTTCATACGGATAAAACGGCGGCGTATAATCATTATTTCCCCGCACGATCTCTACAGGAACGCCGGAAAATTCTTCCAGCAAACGCTTATCTTCTCCGCAGTCTCCCGCATGAAGCCAAAGGTCGATCTTGCCCGCCTGTCTGACCATTTTTTCCAATGCCGCTATATTGCCGTGGCTGTCGCTTACGATGCCAATCCGTTTCATTTCAGGAGCTCCGCCAACCGGCGTATGGCTTTTCCTCGGTGGCTGATCTGATTCTTCTCTGCCAAACTAAGCTCTGCCATCGTCTTTTTAAATTCCGGCACATAAAACAGTGGATCATATCCAAAACCGCCGTCTCCCGCATACGTATCCTGGATCAATCCGGCGCAGCAGTCTTTTACCAGGATCGTTTTACCGTCCGGCATAACCAAGGCCAGCGCGCATACATATCGGGCAGTCCGCTGTTTAAGCGGAAACTCCTTTACTTCTGCAATCAATTTTTGATTATTTGCTTCATCATCACCATGCCCGCCTGCATAACGGGCCGAATAAATCCCCGGGGCTCCGTCAAGTATATCCACTTCCAGTCCGGAATCATCGGCTAAACAGGGCTTATGACATTTTTCCATATAATACCGCGCTTTGATCAGTGCATTTTCTTCAAACGTCTTCCCATCTTCCACTGGTTCTTCGCACATAATCATATCACTGACCGCATACACCGCATACCCCAGCGGTTCAAGTACTTCCTTACACTCACGTATCTTCCCCTTATTGCGCGTCGCTAATACAATTTCCTTATTCATGCCATCACTCCTTTACGAAAAAAGGGATCTCACCGCCATGTATGAGATCCAATTTATCTTATTGTTCGCGGGCTTTCAATGCCTGCTTATATCCTTTTATCACTACAATAGGCGTCATCTGCGAATCGTTTCCAAAAGGATTATCTATCAATATTTTCGCCAGTTTGCCTGCATGAAGCCCTTTAGAAACGCCCAAAACAGCCGAACGCTTCAAATCGTTAACGTCTGCAACGCAAGCCCCAAAACAGCCTAACCGCTGTTTTATTTTTTCCGCCACCCCATGAGGATTGGCAGGTCCGTATACAATATGCTTATCAAACGGAGGCATAGTGCCCGTCACGTCATCGGTGAGCGAAGCTTCTCTGGCCAATGCGTAAAACACGCCGTTTTTGCCAACCGCTTTCGCAAACATTCCGGCTATAAATGCAAAGAGCATTTTCCATTCGCCTTCTAATTCCATTGCAGCCTGCATGCCATAAAGACTGGACATGCTCCCAGCAGAAGGAACAAACCGATTCATCAGCCGAGCCTGCCAGGACGGCGTCAATTCTTCCGGACGGACAATCCGTCCCTGCGTAATCGCTACCACGCTTTCGGCAACGCAGACAATGTCATCAGGTCCAATACTGTCCGCGCCGTATTGTTCTATCACATCTACGATGTTATCTTTGTCTGTAAGGATCCGTGTTTTTATAGGAACTAACGATAATCCACTCATGTATCTGTCTCCTTTACCACTCTTGTAATGCCCGGCGAAGTTCTTTGCCGGTTATAACAGTCCGTACCTTGGACAAATACCAATCGCTGCGGGAAACGCCCTGATAAATGATATCCACCGGCATATCCGGAAAGGTTTCCAACGCATCAGCAATATTGCCTCTATCGGTCGTAAATTCCAGGCGGAGCCGAATATATCCCTTAGCTCCCACGTCTACGATATAGGCTTCCCAATACCCGTCGTTTCTTTCCCGGTTCATATTTGTCAGCCAGGCGCTGGCCCGGCAAGCGTCATAAAGTTCGCACGGCAGCTGCACCCGCGGAAAACAATCCATAATTGTTCCCAGCTGTTTTCCCACATTTTTATAGGGAATATCCGTATAAAATACAGCTTTGGCCCGTTCCAAATTTTCTAATACTGCCGGAGTTCTTTTTTTTACGCCAAACCGAAATTTTGCATCTCCCTGCATTACTGCATGGATCCGTACCACAAGATATACAAAGGCTATAAAGCCAACAATTCCTACCAATATATTGATCAACCAATACATATACACGACGTCGTCTCCCTTACCGTTTATTTACAATCGCACCTCTTCTATTGTATACGTTCCAGGCCGCAGCATCTGCTTAGCGGCGTTTTCTCCCCGCGCTATGCCGTCTGTAAGAAGAATGCGCACAGTTCCCGCCGTTTGTTTATCCGTCAGTAAATGACCGCTTTCCAATACAGCAGCTGCCTGTCCTGCTGTTTCTGTTCCCGGATCCACAAATGCCAGCGCCGGCGCAGTCTTTTTCATTACGTCTAATACAAACGGATAATGGGTGCATCCCAAAATTGCGGTGTCAGCCTCTTGACCGACCGCCTGCCCAATCCCTTCTCTAACAGCCTCTTCCAGGGCAGCATCCGCATGACCTTCTTCTATAAGACCCGCCAAAGACGGACAACTCACTTCTATGATCTGCACTTGCGGAAACATATCCGCGCACAAGATTTTATGGCTATGACTGCCTATCGTTGCCGGCGTCGCCAATACGGCAATCCGTTTATTTCGGCTGCATGCAGAAGCTGCCTGCAGTCCCCGGCTCATACCAACCAACGGATACGACATTTCCTTTTCAATTTCATCAAAAGCAGTGCAGGTTATCGTATTGCATGCGATCACCCCTGCTTTTACTGCCGCCGCTTCCAAATATTTCGCCATCTCCATCGAAAACTGGATGATTTCTTTTCGGCTGCGGTTCCCATAAGGATTGCGTTTTGTATCGCCCAGATAGAGAATGTCTTCATGCGGCAACTGTTCCTGAAGGCGCTTAACCACACTTAGTCCTCCGATCCCGGAGTCGAACACACCTATGGGCAGTTTCTTATTATTCATATGCAAAACACCTCTATGCTATTGTAAGGGCATGTGCATCAAAATTCAACTGTTTTTTCAACTTTTTGCCTACAGAGAAATTTCTGCCGCCTGATACGCTTCAGGATTCATCACCATACTTGCAAATTGACTGCCTCTGCGGCTGTCTTTCGTAAAGCATAACGCAATGCGTCCCTGATGGCGATGTTCGTTTTCCAGTGCATACTTTTCCAATACGGTTTTCACTTCCCAAGCGGTTTCATGCCCGGGATCGACAAAAATGATCCGCTCTCCCGCAACCGCTTCAAAAGCACGTTTCAAAAACGGAAAGTGCGTAGACCCATAAACGACAGTATCCACTCCCGCTTCTATAAGAGGCATCGTATATTCTTCTACCAGATCTTTGATATACTCTCCGTTTAAATTGCCGGCCTCTATCGTTTTGGCTAACAATGGGCATGCCTGTTCTACAACAGTCAATCCCGGATATAGACGGCTTGCTTCTTCCTGATAAGAACCATGCAGGATCACTCTTGCGCTTGTAAGAACGCCGATTTTTCTCCGCGGACTGATTTCTGCCCCGGTTTTTAGTCCGCTTGCCATGCCGATAACCGGAATCGAGATCTCTTTTCTTAATTCATCGAGAGCTAAATTACTGATGATATGAGAAGCCAAAACAATCGCTTTTACCGACTTTTTCGCCAAAAAATGAATCATTTGCCGCGTATACTGCATGATCTCTTTTTCTGTCCGGTCATTATACGGGCTATGCTTGATATCTCCTATATATATAATATCCTCATTAGGCGTCGTGCGACGTATCCGATTCACCACGGTCAGCCCGCCTACTCCGGAATCGATTACCCCAATCGGGCATCTATTCATCTCCATAGACTTTCCCCCTTACGCTTCTTTATCTCCTTCATACATCGTAAACAAGGTATCTAGGTATTCTTTATCCAGCCGTACGATACTCCCTGATTTTTTATGGGTAAATACATTCTGCGTTCTCCCTGTCGCCATAAGCAAGCCGTCTTTTTCCCGAATAACCCGATAGGTAAATACCATTTGCGCCCGCGTAAGCAAGGCCAGTTTTGTTTCTATTAAAATATAGTCATCGAATAAAATCGAGTTCTTATATCTACATTCTACTTCTGTAATAGGAAATACGATTCCCTTATCCATTAAATCCCACAGATTGACTCCGCCTTTGCGCAGATATTCAACCCGTCCCATTTCAAACCACCGCAAATGATTGGAATGATGCGCCACGCCCATCATATCCGTTTCCACAAACCGTACTTTTTCCCGAACTACAATCATCCTCGTACCTCTTTCTTATCGTACTATAAAAATATGCTCCTTATACAGTATAGTTAAACACTATTCCTGTCAAGGAGCATATCATTTTAATGTCCAAAAGGCAAATATTTTCGTGCACGCTCTATATGCTCTGCTTTGATATACGAATCAGCAAACCGCATGGCAAATGCAATAACCGCCGCATCATCGATCCAGCCTAATCCAGCCAGTACATCCGGAACAGCGTCTATCGGAAGGATAAAATATCCCAGCGCTCCCATCACGACTGCTTTTACAACCAGCGGTGTCTCCCGGTCCTGCAAACAGTAAAACAGGGTAAGCGCTTTTCTGGCAAAAAGAAACTTTACTCCGATCCGCCGAATCAGCCCGAAAAACCGGACAGGTTTATAAAATTTAGCAAACCATGTCAAAAACTTTACCATCTGCACCACCTGCTATTTCTCTTGCTGCTCTTTTTCTTCTTTCACGGCTTCCTCTGCGTCCGTAATTGCCTGCTTTACTTTATCTGCCGCTTCCGATTCCACCGCTTCTGGCGCAGGCGCTGATTCCGCTTCACAAATTTCTTCCGCCGTTTCCGCTGCCGCCGCGCCGCCTTCGTTTGTTTCGGCCTCGTCACTACTGACCGTACACTGTGCTTTTGCTTCCGCCAGTTCTTCTTCAACCTGCGCCTCTACAGACGTCCGTTTCTGCTTTACGGTTTCCAATACATCTTTGCTTTTTGTTTTTGCATCTTCAAATGCCACTTTCATCTTTTCACTGACATTGCGAAGCACGTCTTTGGTTTCATCTCCCAACGGGATATCTTTCAGCGGATTGTCTTTTAACTTGTCCACTTGTTCTTTTGCTTTTTCACGCCATTCGCCGAGCATTTCCAAATACGGCTGCATATCGCTCGGCATGCCGTCTTTCATCCAACGCTGCGCCACTTTCCCCACACTGTAGGTAACGCCTACGGCAATCGGAATCTGTACAACGCTGATCGGAATAAGCGTAGCCAGCAAATTCCCTGCCACATGCCCTCCAACGGCGCCTAAAAAAGCGGCCAGCGCCCGTTCAGAAAGTTTCACATTATATACCTTGGCAATCCGGCTGACCAAGTATACTTCATTGGCCATTAACGCTACCGTTCCCAAAAGCGGTGCGACTACGATAACCCCCGCCCGGGCAGCCGCCCACCGGCAAAGCGTTTCTACTTTGATGTCATTATCGTCCGTAGACGTTTCAATAGATTCCAGAACTTCTACCGTCGCCCGATCCGCAGGAATCGTCAGGTACTGCATTTCATCTTCTTCCGGCAGCGCTTCCGTTTCTGCCGTCAGCACCTCTTCTGCCCCATCCTCTTTCTGTTCTTCTTTTTGCAGCGCTTCTATTTGTTCCTGTATTTTTTTCATTTCTTCCTGAAGCATTCTTATTTTATCTTCATGCATCCACAATCACCTCTTTTTATAAAGTCCAATATCTAATATATTCGCTGTCCATTCCAAAAATCCTTTATTATGTATGATTTTCTTCTTCATTTACCAGCTTGTCAGTCCGCCGTCCACAGTCCATGCCGCGCCGGTAACAAAAGAAGCTTTGGGACTGAGAAGAAACATAATGACTTGGGCAGCTTCTTCGCTTTTTCCTATGCGGCCCAGCGGATAATAACTTCCCATTTGCTCTTTCGTCAGAGAAGGATCTTTTTGTATCTGCCGCTCTACCATCGGCGTATCGATATCTCCCGGACATACACAATTGACCCGTACGCCATGCACGGCCATCTCCAACGCCCAGGCACGGGTAAACCCAACGACCGCACTTTTAGAAGCGCAGTACAGTGCGCAGCCGATATTTCCCTGCAGCCCCGCATCGCTGGCTACCGTTACAGCCGCTCCCCGCTGCCGCTTCAATTCCTGCTCTGCTGCCTGACAAAGAAAAATCGTCCCCTTCACATTGCAGTCCATGATGCGCGCATACGATTCTTCTGTAACATCTGCCAGCCATTCTTCTTCATATATACCCGCATTGGCTACCAGTCCGGTTACGCCGCCCCACCGCTCTTTTGCAGCGGCGATAAACTTCCGGCACTCATCCGGCCGGCTCACATCAGCCGGGACAAAGAGAACGGAATCGGAAATTTTCTGCAGGGCAGCCAGCGCCGCCGCCCCCCGCGCCTCATCTCTCCCGCAGATAGATACGGCGGCCCCTTCTTCTAAAAGCAGCTTTGCACAGGCCAAACCAATCCCAGACGTGCCGCCGCTGATACAAACAGATGGTTGCATAGCTCCTCCTTTCACCATGTCTGCAAATAATCCCAAATCAGTTTGCCGATCATTACGGAGGTCATCACAATAAATACCCAGCGGACAAATTGAGAGCCTTTTAATATCGCTAATTTCGCACCAAAATATGCCCCTATAAACGTACTGACTGCCATGAGTCCGCCGTAAATATAATCTACATTTCCATATAACATAAATATGAGAAGCCCGCCTATATTGCTGGCCATATTCATGCATTTTGCATTCCCTGCCGCATTTACAAAATTAAACCCCATAAAAATCAAGCCGAAAATCAAAAACGTTCCCGTCCCCGGGCCGATGAATCCATCATATAAGCCCATAGCCGCAGCAAATAAAAAAGCCAGAACCAACTGCTTGAATGTCCGCTCTCTGGGAGCCTCCACACTTCCCCAATCCTTTTTAAACACCACAAACAGCAATACGGCGGCGAGAAGCACCACAATAATCGGCTTTAAATACAAAGGCGGTATCTGCATTACTACATACGCACCGAATGCAGAAGCCGCAAACGACGCCGGCATGATCCGTTTGAGCAACTCTTTATCCACTTTTCCGGAGCGGTAAAACGTAAAAGAGCTCATAATAATCCCGCAGGTAGCGGAAAATTTATTCGTCCCCAACGCCAGCCCCGGAGAAAGCCCTACAATCAAAAATGCAGGAAGGGAAATCAGCCCTCCGCCTCCAACTAAAGCGTCTATAAATCCGGAAGCAAAGCCTGCTGCCAGCAAAAGCAGCACCATATCCCACGAAAAATTTATCATATCCACAGCTATCCTTCTCTCCTATTGCAAAACTTGTGATACAAATACAAACTCTATTCCCTGCGCTTCCAGCACAGGAATCATCGCTTTCAATGCACTCGCAGTGTTCGCCCGGTCGTGGCCGATAACGATCGAGTATCCATCCCGAAACGCAATATCCGCCCCTTCCTGCAGCCGAGATTTTATTGCGTCCACATTGCTGTCATTATCGATAAACAGTTCGTTGCTGGCCGTCGCTACGCCCAGTGTCCGAGCAGTCTGTCCGGCTATAGAAGCGCTGGTCGTGCGGCTGTCCACAAAAAACAGCCCTTTTTTCTTCAACACCTGCAATACCGGATACATCGTCTTGCGGTCGGAGGTAGCCCGCGACCCTTGATGGTTGTTTACGCCGATAATGTGCGGCACTGCTGACGTCAGCTCTTCCGTCGCAGCAATAATCTCTTTTTCCGACATATCGGTTCGGATATGTACGGGCTCTGAAGATTCTGTATTCAGCGGCTGCATAGGCAAATGAAGAATAATCTGCTTGCCATGCTGATATCCGCTTGCCGCAGCTTCCGCGCTGTAGCCTTTATTCGGCAGCACGGCGTAAGTCAGCGGAATAGTCATGCTGTTGAACACCGCCAGCTGCCCGTCTCCATATCCAAAATCATCTAAAATAATCGCCATCTTAGCGCTTTTCCCATTCCGTACTTTTTGCTGCACAGGCGCCGTGCCCGTTTCTTTAGACGGAACAGACGCTTTCAATATGGCCTGACCGACATAAATCCTGGCAACCACTAAATAAACCTCTTGCCCGTCCAGCTGCTCTTTTATTGCAATATCATATCGGAGCGTCTTTTCTTTCTTCCAGGAATCCGCTTCCACTTTATAAATAGACGCGTCCTTATCCAGCTTTGATAGTATATCTTTCAGCATATCTTCTTTAAAGATCGACATCGGCTGAAAAAAATAATTCCCTGTCGTCCATATAATTTCGCCGCCCGTATGTTCCCGGCTCGTGCTGCGTTTCTCTATCTCCCCTGTCTCGAGCCGCTCGGTTTCTTTTTTCAGCGATACTTGCAGCATATCTTGTATCGCCTTAGACGTCGTCGTAAAATCCGCATCCTTTTCCGCTATCACGCCTTTAGGAACCGTTTTTTTAACTCCATCATCGGACGAAGATCCGATATTGGAAAAAAGTCCCGTACTATAAAGCCCAACCCCAGCCAGGACCAGTAAAAAAATAACGAAGATCAGTTTGCCAAAAGAAATGCTGCCTTTTTTTCTTTTGCTGCTTCGCCTCGTCGTTTTGCTGTTTCGTTTTCTTTCCATCAGAAACTCCTCTACCCATATTTTTCTTCATTATACCATATTTATTCTTTTCGTCCCATCAATAGGAAATCTCCCTGTTTTATATTATACTAGAACTAACCATCTTACTGCAGTATGGATAAAGGAGGTCTTTTCATGTATACCCAATTATTGATCATTAATAAGTTATCTCCCTCACATCTGGACTTTTTAAATAAACAGCTGCCGAATACGGACTTTCATTGGGCTCCCACGTTAGCGGACGCCGAACCGTATCTGCAGGATACAGAAGTTATCGCGATGTGGGGATTTCAGGACTTATCTTCTGTTCTTCCCCATATGCCCCGGCTAAAATGGGTGCACTCCCTCAGTGCCGGCGTCGAACGGCTGGCAATTCCGGAACTGTGGGCCCGCGGCATTGCTTTGACCAATTCCAAAGGAGTAAACGATACCATTATCGCCGATCATGCGTTATCGATGATCCTTGGCTTTGCTCATCATCTGCCGGATTACTTATCTCAGCAGCGCCGCGCCGTCTGGAAACGCCATCCCAACGCAATTTTAGAAGAGCAGACGCTGGCAGTTGTCGGCTTGGGAAGCATCGGCTCTGTCCTGGCCAAAAAAGCCAAAGGATTGGGACTTCATGTTATTGCTTTTAAACAACACATGACAAAGGAAGCGCACGTCGATGAGCTTTATCCGTCTTCCGGTCTCCTTACCCATATTGGCAAGGCTGATTATGTCGTAACGGCACTTCCTGCTACACCGCAGACGCAGCATATCTGCAATAAAGACTTCTTTGCTGCCATGAAAGCGTCGAGTTATTTCATCAATATTGCCCGCGGCTCTCTCGTCGATGAAACTGCACTGCTGCATGCCCTGCAAAATAACATCATTGCCGGCGCAGCGCTGGATGTGATGGAAACTGAACCGCTTCCATCATCGCATCCATTCTGGGAACTGCCTAATCTGATACTAACGCCTCATATCGCGGCATTCAGCTCCTCTTTCCTGCTTCGTTCTCTCCAGCTATTAGTCCAAAACATGCAAAAATATCATCAGCAGAAAACACTTATCAATCGCATTGATCCTGCAAAAGGCTACTGATAGTTTCTATAAAAAAAGAGATGACGGTTACCACACGCCGCCATCTCTTTTTCATTATCCGATTACGTCAAATCCAAGCTCGTCGATCGCCTGTACAATAACAGCTCTTTCCGCCGAGCCTTCCTCATATTCCACTGTCACCAAGCCGGCTTTTACATCGGCTTTTACCGACTGTACTCCTGCAAGCGCAGCTACTGTCGTTTCCACAGAATTTTTGCAGTGATCGCACATCATGCCATCTACCCGAAGCACTTCTGTCTTCATCAGTACGCCTCCTCTATTTAATATTCTTTATCATTATTATAGAAGATATCCCGATAAATTTCCACAAAATTTTTGACGATCCCTGCTGTCAATCCCCATATTACCCGATTTTCATATTCATATATCCAAACAGAATAAGAATACCGTACCTTCCATCCTTTCGAATAATAAGGAATTTTCTCATAAGGAAATCCTTCTTTGGCCTGCGTTCCCGCCTGCATAGGCGCTTCATACGGTTCATGTTCCAAAAACCAGGAAAACGGCACGGTAAATACTTCTGCCACTTCTTGCGTGGAAAAGGAAGGCAGTCTCTCTTCTTTTAGCTTCCCCACATACGGATACACCATAGCGCCGATCGGTGTTTTCACGATATCCAAAGCGCCCAGGATATCGATGCTTTCCCGCGGCACATATAATTCCTCTTCAATTTCACGCAAGGCAGTCTGTACAGGAAACCGGTCGTCAGCCTCTACTTTGCCGCCGGGAAAACAGATTTCATTCGGTTGTCTGCGAAGATGAGGACTCCTCACTTCAAACAGCACTTCCAAACGCCCGTCTCTTATCAGGAGAGGCACCAAAACGGCAGCCTGAAATGCCGTATTCGCCTCCAGGATGCGAGGAATTCTTTCTTTCCATTTATCACTTTTCAATACATTCCATATCTCGTTCATAACAGCCGCTTTTTCCTCCGCTCTTTTTCAGCAGGCAGATATCGCCGATTACCATAGATTTATCTATCGCTTTGCACATATCGTAAACCGTCAGCGCCGCTGCCGATACCGCGGTAAGCGCTTCCATCTCTACGCCGGTTTTCCCCGTACAAGCAACCTGCGCCAAAATTTCCAAATACCCTTTTTCAGGAAGCGGATATACCTTCACCTCTACTTTAGTAAGCGGCAGCGGGTGACAAAGCGGAATCCAGTCGCTTGTTTTTTTCGCCCCCATGATTCCTGCCAATTCTGCAATCGTCGGTACGTCTCCTTTTTTTATCATTCCTTTTGTTATGCGCTCCATGATCGGTTCGCTGACATAAACCCGTCCGCGAGCCGCTGCTTCCCTCTTCGTATCTGGTTTTTCTCCCACATCTACCATACGCGGTCTGCCATTTTCATCAAAATGAGTAAATCCCATCTTATCCTCCTATCGTATTCATGCCCTGTTTCATCGGGCCTATATGACTGTATTCTTTCGGCTTTTTCAGCAATAACGCCTGCAGCGCGTTTGCACGCTCCTCTTTTTTCAGTCTCAGTACACGACGGATATCGATTTCTCCGTCCTGCAGCAGACAAAGGCGCAGCTTTCCATCCGCGGTAATCCGAATACGGTTGCAGTCTTGGCAATATTGATGGCTAACCGGAAAAATATATCCGCAGATCATTCCATCAGAAAATCGGACATAACGCGCGGGGCCATGGCCGCCGGCCATTTCAATTTCTTCATACCGCCCTTTTTTCTCCTGGATCCATTCGCTCCACTGAGAAAAATTCATTCCTCCATACGCCTTGCCTGCAAAAGGCATATATTCAATAAAACGAACGATACACCCCATGGCTTTGCCATATGCCAATACACCGTCCAGGTCTGCTTCTGTCGTATGTTTCCAAAGAACCGTATTTATCTTCACCGCCTTATAACCGGCGCTGCAGGACGCGGCGATCCCATCCAGCACCTCTTCCAGATTTCCTCCGCCGGTCATTTCAGCAAATCGCCGTTTATCCACCGTATCTAAACTGATATTGACTCGGTCTATTCCCGCTTTTTGCAGCGGTTCAGCCAGCAGCTGCATCCGGCTGCCATTTGTAGTAAGCGTCATTTCTTCAAACCACCGCTGCTTTTTTGCATAGGCAGCTAACGGAAGCAATCCCGTATATACGGTCGGCTCACCTCCGGTAAAGCGAACATAGCGAATACCGCAGTCATGCAGCAATTCCAGCATTTCTTTCTGTTCTTCCAGATCCATTGTTTTTATCCTGCTGCCCCGTTCACAATAGCGGCAATGAAAATTACAGCCCCCTGTTACAGAAAAGCGGGCATATTCTATGGCTCTGCTCCAAATGTCTTTCATAGTTCCTGCTCATTTCTAGTATATTTTCTTTATTATCATAGAATGAGGCTTCCCTTTCTGTCAATCGTTTCCACCCCACCGTACTGACAACCAATTTTTCAGCTGGTATAATATTTATATACTATTATTTAAGGAGTGTGAACAATATGGTTCGGTTAACTTATTTTGGACATGCCGCTTTCCAGCTGGAACACGAAGGTACCGTTCTTCTTTTTGATCCTTTTTTTACAGGCAATACTTGGGAAAAAGCCAAACCGGAAGACATTACCTGCCAATATATTTTCATCTCACACGCTCACGGCGATCATTACGGTGATGCAGAAGCCATTGCCAAAGCTAACGATGCCTTGATCATTTCTACGGCAGAGGTGGCTCACAAAGCAGAAGAAGGCGGCTGCAAAGCCCATGCCCTCCATTTAGGCGGAAAATATGATTTTCCTTTCGGCTATGTACGTCTTGTCCCAGCCTTTCATGGTTCCGGAGTTCCCGGAGGACATGCTGCCGGCTGTATCGTAAACTTTTATGGTACGGTGATATATTTTGCCGGCGATACTTCTTTTTGCAGCGACATGAAGCTGCACAATCGTTTCGAACCGATTGACTATGCGCTTTTGCCGATCGGCGACAATTTTACCATGGGCATCGAAGATGCTGCCCTGGCAGCTTCCTATATCCAGGCCAAAACCACGATTCCTATTCACTATGGGACTTGGCCGGTTATCGATAAAGATCCGGAAGATTTCAAACAGCTGGCTGAAGAAAAATACCAGGTCAGCGTCCGCATCATTGCTCCCGGTACAAACGCCGAGCTATAAAAAAACAGGCTCTTCTTTAAAGAAGAGCCTGTTTTTTTATTCTTGTATAAACGCTTCTAGTGCTTCTTTGCTTACCAATTTTCCACTGCCTGAACCAATCGATTTGTTCCCTAATTTATAACTGGGAATCGCTTCAAATTTTTCCATTTCCCAGCCATATTCATTGCCCAGCTCAATCCATGGCTTATACTGATCACTTTCTACTGCAGCTTTAAACGCCGGATCGGTAATTCCCACAGTCGCTGCGATGTCTATAACGGTCTACACATCATTCAAATTTTTCCGTTCTTCAAAATAAGCCGCAAACATCGCGTGATGATAGTCCTCTGCCGGCAGCTCATGATGCAGTAAATAGTATAATCCTTTTATTGCAGCACGGCTCCGCTTTCCTTGCGGATCAACTTCGCACGGCCGCCAAAGAATCTTTATTTCCGGATGCCCTTTCACAATCTCTTCTACCATCGAATGGCCTTTATAGCAATACGGGCAAATATAATCAAAAAATACTTCTAAGCGGGTGTTCCCCGAATTCGAAAGAATATCTTTAAATTCCATACCTCAGCCTCCTTTTTATTTCCATACTATTAGAATTAGCTATTTTTCATAAAATTCCTGCTTGTATATCGAATTTTACTGTAATATTTTGTACAGCGTATCTCTTTTCATATCCAAAAGCCCCGTGCACAGAATATATTTTCTGTGCAGCATCATTCAGCAGATTGCTTCATGCCGCCGCATACAGACAATACCAGCACTTTCTTTTGTAAAAACTCCGACAGCCGCTTTTAGAAAGTCCTTAAGGGCTTTCATAAAAGAGCTGTCGGAGTTACAGCGTTCACTGCTCTCGTTCCATCACTAGCGGTGAATCTTTTTATTTACTTGTTTTTCCTTTTAATTTAATGCCATGGAACTGTTCAATGATAATAAACAGCATAGGAATGAGGAAAATCCCTAAAATCGTAGCCATGGTCGTACCGCCGACTACCGTAAGCCCCATCGTGACACGAGACGCCGCGCCGGCTCCTGTTGCCAGAGCCAAAGGAATACACCCTACAACGAAGGCCAAACTTGTCATGATAATTGGGCGAAGACGGATCTTAGCCGCTTCGATGGCCGCCGACACCGGATCCATACCGCGTTCATCCACACGGATTTTTGCGTATTCAATAATCAGGATCGCATTCTTCGCAGCCAACCCGATAACCGTCAATATCCCTACCTGGAAATAAATGTTATTCGTTTCGTTCAAGAGGTAAATAATCAACGTAGCTCCAAACAAACCGGTCGGAACACTGAACAATACGGCAAACGGAACTTTCCAGCTTTCATAAAGCGCCGCCAGTACGAGGAATACAAACAGCATTGCCAGTGCGAAAATGATCAGCGTCTGGCTGCCTGCTTCTACTTCTTCCCGGCTTTGTTCTGCCCAGTCATATCCATAGCCTTCCGGCAATGTCGCCTCTGCAGCCCGTTCCAGCGCCGCAATGGCTTCCCCGGAGCTATATCCTGCCGCCGGAGCACCGTTTACTTTAATCGCCGGATAGTTATTGAACCGGGTGATAATAGGCGGAGCGCCTAATGCTTCCGGAGTAACAAAGTTTTGCACCGGAATCATTTCTCCGCTTTCGCTGCGTACATACAGATATTTGTTATCGTCTACCGACATCCGGTATTCCGGTTTAGCCTGTACAACAACTTTAAAGTTCTTGCCGAAAATCGTGAAGTCATTGACCTGCAAGCTTCCATAATACGCCTGCAGCGTCGTGAATACGTCGCTTACCGCTACGCCGCTTTTTTCAATTTTTTCCCGGTCTATATTAAACTTATAGCTCGGAGTATCATTACTGAACGTCGTATAGATACTGCCGATTGCCGGATCTTTTCTTGCTTCCGCCATAAATTTATTGGCGATATCATTCAAGTCAGTCAGCGTACCGTCGCCTTTGCTTTCTATCATAATCGTAAAGCCGCTGCTGTTGCCAAGACCTGGAATCGGAGGCGGGTTAAATGCCAGTATCGTAGCTTCCGGCACATTGTTGCCATAGCCAAATACCTGCATGATTTTAGTGTTGATGCTCAGATCATCGGTCGTACGTTCCGACCAAGGTTTCATTTTAACAAACGCGATACCGCTGTTTGTTTTCTGGCTGCCTGCCAGCATGTTAAAACCAGAAACCGTCAATACCCGTTCTACGCCAGGGAATTTTTCTATCGTACTGCCCAATGCCAGCATGGCTTTTTCCGTTTTGCCGATAGCCGTTGCTTCCGGCAAACTAAGAGAAGTCATAAAATAACCATTGTCTTCTGCCGGAACAAAGCTGGTCGGAATCGCACGGAACAACAGTCCCGTCGCCGCCGAAAGCACTACCAAGAAAAGAATGGAGAGTTTCAGCCGGCTGTGCAGATAGGCCAGTTTCACGCCATACCAATTGATGACGCGGTCAAACCATTCATTAAACCGGTCAAAGAATTTATCCAGCCCTTTGCTGCTTTCCGTCGCTTTATGTACTTTCAGCATCGACGCGCACAGCGCAGGAGTCAGAGTCAGGGCAACAAACGCGGAAATCATAACCGATACGGCAATCGTCAGAGCAAACTGCCGATACAATACGCCGATCATCCCGCTCAAGAAAGCTACCGGGATAAATACGGCCGAAAGTACGCAGGCAATACCGACAACCGGTCCCTGTACATTCTGCATCGCAATTTCCGTACCTTCTTTTGCGCTCTTGCCGTTGTATTTGATTTCATATTCTACCGCTTCAATAACAACGATCGCATCGTCAACCAGCAGCCCGATGGCGAGAACCATCGCAAACAAAGTCAGTGTATTGATCGTAAATCCTAACACTTCAAAGGTAGCAAACGTTCCCAGCAGAGATACCGGTACGGCGATCATCGGTATCAGCGTCGCTCTCCAGTTCTGCAGGAATAAGAATACAATCAGCGCTACCAAAACAAGCGCTTCAAAAAATGTGTGCGCTACTTCTTCGATCGACGCGTATACAAAGTCCGTACTGTCAACCATGATGGTGCACGTCATATCAGACGGGAAATCTTTTTCCGCATTTGCCAATACTTCTTTAATCCCGCTGATGGTCTGCACCGCATTCGCCGATGACGTTAAGTTGACCATGAAGCCTGCAGAGTTTGCACCGCTCTGTCGGGCAGAAATACTATAGTCTTTCGAACCCAAGTTAATTTCTGCAATATCGCCCAAATGCACCAGCGTTCCGTCCGCATTTTTGCGAACGATGATTTTTGCAAACTGCTCAGCAGTCTGCAAACGGCCGTCCGCCCGCAGCGTATACTGATACTGCTGATCTCCACTGGATACCGGCGCGGCTCCCAACGTACCTACCGGAGCCTGTATATTCTGCGTTTGAATCGCGCTCGTTACATCAGTCGGCGTTACATTCAGCGTTTTCATTTTCATAGGATCCATCCAGATACGCATCGCGTAATCTGAGCCGAATTCCTGCACGTTGCCGACACCCGGAACAGATTTTATTGCATCCATGAAATACTGGGACGCATAGTTTTTCAAAAAGGTTTCATCATATGTACCGTTCGGCGAGTTCAAGCTAAATACCAGCGCCATATCCGGAGATGATTTTTTTACCGTAACCCCTACGTCAATAACTTCCTGGGGCAAAGCAGACGTTACCTGGCTGACACGGTTCTGTGTATTGACCGTATCCATGTCTTCGTCAGAGCCCAATTCATATTGAACCGTCAGAGAATACACACCGTTGTCATTACTGGTACTCGTCATATTTACAAAGTGTTCTACGCCGACCATCTGCTTTTCGATAACTTCTGCTACCGTCTGGCTGATAACTTCCGCGTTAGCCCCGTTATAGGTGGCCTGAACACTGATCTGCGGCGGAGCGATCTGCGGATATTTTGCTATCGGCAGCGTAGCCATCGCCAGGAGGCCTAATATACTGATCATCAATGAGATAACGATCGCAAAAATAGGCCGATTAATAAAAAACTTAGACACAGTAGTTCCTCCTATTCTTTCTTATCGATATCTGCTTTCGTCAGTTCTGTCGTTTCCAAAGCTGCCGCATTATTTGCTTTCTGATAGCCGTCTACAATAACCGTATCTCCTGCGTTAATACCGGAAGTAATGACCCAGTAATTGCCGACAATCGCTCCCGGAGTAACCGGACGCTGCACTGCTTTTCCATCCGCATCAATAACTGAAATGAAATATCTTCCCAGCGTCTGCTGTACTGCGCGCTGCGGCACTAAAATAGCATTCGGCTGTATCTGCGTATCCGAAATTACCGTTGCATATAAGCCTGGAATCAGAATTCGGTTCGGATTCGGGAACTGCGCTTTGATAATCAGCGAGCCGGTCGATCCCACCATTTGCTGGTTGATCTGCACTACATGACCTTCTTGTTCATAAATAGATCCGTCGCTCAGACGCAGTTTTAAATGATCGCCCCATTCTCCGCCGGCTTTGCTCTTTACAAGCTGCAAATATTCCGCTTCTGTTAAGCTGAATTCTACATATACCGGGTTTTCAGAAGACATCGTCACCAGTGCAGTCTGCCCTGCCGTTACATACGTACCGATCGGCAGATCATCTACGGACAGTTTTCCCGAAAATGGCGCCCGTACGATCGTATCGTCTAAATCATCCTGTGCTGCCTGTACTAATGCAGCGTTTGCAGCCACAACGGCTTCACTCTGCCGGGCTGCCGATTCTTGTGTATCCAATGTCTGTTTGGCAATCGCGTCTTCACTTGCCAGAATACGATATCTTTCCAGCTGCAGCTGCTGATTTGCTAAATCTGCAGCCGACTTGGCCTGCGTGGCCTGTGCGTTTGCCAGCGCCGTTGTATACGGACGGCTGTCGATACGGTACAGCGGCTGTCCCGCTTCTACATATTGCCCGCCTTCTACAAACTTTTCTACAATTCTTCCCGATACACGAGCCTGTACGGCTACCTGATTCAGTGCGCTGACCGTACCGCTGTATTCTGCCGTGATAGGAGTATTTTCTGCTACTGCCTTAAAAACATTTACCTTTACCGGCGCCTGCTGTACCTGCTTCTGCGTTCCGCATCCCGTCAGCACCGCTGCTGTCAGCATAGCGGCTATACTGGCCTGCGCCCATTTTTTCTTATTCATGAATCGTTCTACCCCCATCTTTTTTTATTCCATTCAATAATACGTCCACTACGATTTTCATGACGTCATTGAATGTACCGTATTCTTTAAAATCTTCTTTTTTACTGAAAAGTTCCAGCAAGGTCCCCTGCAGCATGGTAAGCAGGATTTTGGTATCATATTCTTTTATAAATCCATCCTGTTTTGCTTCTTCCATGAAGGTCTGCAAAAGATCCCAGTCTTTTTGGCAAGACTCGCGAACGTGGTCAATCAAATCCGGCATTTTATAAAAAAACTCATTCAGCGTATACTCGGTCAGCAGCGGATAAATGCGCGACCGAATCAAAAAATACTTCGCCAGCTTTTCTTCCGCTGATAAGTCCGGATCTTCCAGCAGCTGCCGATGCTGTTCATACGTATCCTCAATTTTCGCATTGATGATTACTTCTACAATTTCCCGCTTTGAAGAAAAATGCTCATACAGCGTTCGTTTGCTGATATTGAGCTCATGCGCCAAATCGTCCATTCGAAAGGCGGTTCCTTTATTTTTTATTTCTTCCGAGGCGGCCTTTAAAATTCTTTCTCTCATCTTCCACCCTCAAAACTCATTTTGATTTTTCAGTACCACGTATATTTATCTTAATATACCTTCAATTCATTGTCAAATGGAAAAAGCAATAAATTTATCAACTTTATCCTCTTTCCCGCTCTGCAATTTCACGAAGACGCGGCATGGGCAAAACCTGACAGAGGAGCCAGGCGCAAAGAGCGCCTACTGCGGAGCTGGCTGCAAACGGAAGCACCAAAAAGAAGGCGCCTGCCTGCGTTCCCAAAAAAACAGAGGCCAGCGGATAGGCCGCAAGCGCTCCAATAATGCCGGTCCCGATGACTTCCCCGGCAGCGGCAGCCAACACATTGCCGGTTTTCTTATATACATAACCTGCCAAAGCCGCTCCGATCATGCTTCCCGGATACGCTAAAATCGATCCGCTGCTCATTACGATCCGAATGGTAGAAATACTAAATGCCGTGCCTATACCATACCGCCATCCCAGCAAAACGGCCAGCAGCACATTGATCATATGCTGAACGGGAAATGCTTTAACCGGCCCAACCGGTACGTACAAAAGCGGCGAAAGCAGCACGCCCATAGCGGTAAACACAGCTGCAATCACCAGTTTTTGCAAAGAAAACGCCTTACTTTTCATGATACTCTATTCTTCCTTTTTCCATAATGATAGTCTTATCTATTTTATACAACCAATCATGCAGATGGACGCGAAAGGTTCCGGGGCCCCCATTTTCCTCCTGCGTCTGTGCGGCGCTTAACTCTCCGGCCAAGCCCATCATCAGCGCTCCCGCAGCAGCCGCTTCCAGCGGCGGCATTACCGCGGCAAAAGCGCCTGTCAGCGCAGTAGTCATACAGCCGCTTCCTGTAATCAGCCGCAAAAACGGAGTTCCATTATGAATCATATAGGTTTCCTGCCCGTCTGAAATATAATCCACCTCACCGGTCACAGCCACAACCGCTTCCATTCGGCGTGCCAATTCCCCAATCTCCTCGCACGACATGGGTTTTTCCGCTCCGGAATCCACGCCGCGTCCTGTATGTTCACCATAAACTAAATACCGCAGTTCGCTCACATTCCCACGAATAACGGAAACGGGAACCTTTGCTAATACAGCCATAGCCGCTTCACTCCGAAATCCGGAGCCGCCGGCGCCGACCGGATCAAACACAATGGGAGCGCCGCGTTCCGCCGCCGCTTTTCCCGCTCTTAACATCGCATCGACAGAGCTTTCCTGCAGCGTTCCCAAGTTTAGTACCAAGGCCTGCGCCTTCCCTGCAATATCGGCAACTTCCCAGGGATGGCTTGTCATTATCGGCGATGCGCCCACCGCAATCGTCGCATTGGCGCAGTCATTCATACTGACTTGATTTGTTATTTGATGGATCAGAGGCTGTTCACTTTTGATGCGATACAGCCCGCTTCCAATCAACTGCTTGATTTCCATATCCATTCCTCCAAAAAAGCTGTGCAGGATTTCTGCACAGCCCGTTTTTACAGTCGTATTTTCATTACGATTTTTTTCACCGCTTCCGGTTTATCCGCCATACACAGCGGCCGATGCGCATCTGCCGGATAAAACACCGCATACCGCCCTTTACTCATAGAAACCGAACAAGGCTGAGTTCCCTTTTTAGCCCTATAAAAATATAAGTCCCGCTCCGGATAGGATTCTGTCTTCTCTTCCATTTCATTCAGCGCTAAATACTCAATTCGTTCATTGCCTGATATGACGAATTGTATGTCGATATACTCTTCATGGGCTTCCCACTTTCGATTTTCTTCCGGTTCTGTAGCTGCCTGATCCACGTTCATATAACAGCCGTTCTCCAACTCATAGCGTCCCGGAACCAGACTTTCAATATCCATTTCACTTAACTTTTTTAACCAAGGCCGCAGCAATTCCGGCAAGGATACCAACTCTTTTTCTATTTGAAAAATATTTCCTGCATACATATTCCATACCCCTTTGCAGTTATAGGAAAAGCAAGTATAACTGTTTTTATTTTAATCATACCACATCTGCCCTATCTTTTCATTAATTCCCTATGTAAAATTCATTATAAAGCCCCGCGGTTTTATAAAATCCCGGGTGCCTCATATCGATTTCCGCTCCCCTGCTGATAGAAAAAGACCGCCTCAAATGGCGGCCTAGGTCATTACATTGTCTATCGATATGCCGAACATCACATTCCTAATAAAAAAGATTGAGAGTTCGCCTTTACAGCATCTGGTGGAGGTGAGGAGAATCGAACTCCTGTCCAAAAGCATTGCCCCATAAACTTCTCCGAGCGCAGTTTATGTTTTATTATCTCAAACGGGTTTCGTACATAAACAAACTAGACCGTTCCAGTCCGTAGCATTCCCCTGACAGCACCGAACCATACTGCCAAAGTATCCTGCGATTTGACGCCTTAACACTGCCTGCAGGAAAAGCAATGTCAGACGTTAGCTATGCAGCTAAAGCAAAATTTTCTTTTGCGTTTGTGTTTAAGATCCACCGTATTACGGGCAAATGGAACCCCGGCTCGCTATTTATGATACACCTGCTCCTGTCGAAACCAGTACACCCCCTGATCAAAATAAGCCATTGGCTTACTCTTCATTATAATCGTATTCACTTTGATTTGTCAATCAATATTCTCGGGAACGGGCTTTTAAATGCCGATCCATTTCTCTTTTCGCTTCTTTTTCCGCTAAAGCCTGCCGCTTGTCATGAAGTTTTTTTCCTGTCGCCAGTGCAAGCGATACCTTCACTCGCCCTGACTTAAAGTATAAATTAAGCGGAACCAGCGTATATCCCTTTTCTTTCACTGCGCCGATCAAGCGATGAATCTCCGCTTTATGCATGAGCAGCTTCCTATCTCGAAGCGGTTCATGGTTAAATCGATTTCCCTGCTCGTACGGACTGATATGCATGTTATATAAAAATACTTCGCCATTGCGGATCTGCGAGTATGCATCTTTCATATTTACCTTCCCCTGCCGTACCGACTTTACTTCGGTTCCTGTCAATACGATTCCCGCTTCATATACGTCGTGAATGAAATAGTCATGACGCGCCTTCCTGTTTTCCGCAATAATTTTTTCACCTTTTGCCATATTTTATCCTTTCCGTTTCTTCCCTTTTTTCTTCCGAGTTTTACGGCTTGCCTTTCCGGCTTTCTTTCCGCCTCGTTTTTTCTCGCCTTTTTTTGTACCTGCCGTTTTTTTCTTATTGGCCTCATGTTTTTTATTCCGGCCATGGCGGGCTTCCTTTTTCTGCCGCTGCAGCCGCCGCTTTTCCATCATCGCCTGCAGATCTGATAGATTTTCTATCCGGCCCAACACAAAATCAATTTCATAGCGCTCTAAATTCACCTGCGCCAGCGTTACGGTTACCCGATCGCCCAAACGATATATTTTTCCGCTCCGCGCGCCTATGAGCCGGCAAGCAATTTCATCATAAAAATATTCGTCGTCGGTCATGGTACTGATGTGTACCAATCCTTCCACGCCGTTTTCCAAAGACACGAACATGCCAAACCCCATGATGCTGCTGATCTGACCTTCAAAGACTTCTCCTTCATGCGGTTTCATATATTCGGCCCGTTTCATATTTTCTGTATCTCGTTCCGCTTCTGCCGACAGCCGTTCCCGCTCACTGCTTTGCGCAGCCGCTTTCTGAAGATAGGCGCTCATCCGGCTGACATTAAATTCTTCTTTTAACGCGTATTTTTTCAGCAGACGATGAACCAATAGATCCGGATATCTTCGAATCGGAGAAGTAAAATGCGTATAGCAAGCCGAAGCCAGCCCAAAATGCCCTTGATTTTCCGTACCGTACTGCGCCTGCTGCATAGAACGAAGCACCATGATCTGCACAACGGCTTCCAGATCCGTTCCTTTTACTTCCCGGACAAGCCTCTGGAATTCTATCGGCCGGACTTCTTCTTCAATATCCAGCTGTTTATCAAATGCATTCAGCACTTGCTGCAGCACCGTTATTTTTTCTACGCTAGGCTTTTCATGCACGCGGTATATCGAAGGATTGCCGGTCTTTTCTAAATGAGACGCTACGGTTTCATTGGCAATCAGCATACATTCTTCAATGATCTGTTCTGCAATAGACCGCTCTTTTTTTACAATCCGAAGCGGCTTTCCTTCTTCATCGAGCAGAATTTTATATTCCGGGAAATCAAAATCTACGGCTCCCCGGCGAATCCGCATGCGTTTTAATATAAGCGCCAGCTGCTTAAGGTCTTTAACCATCGGCATGAACGGGATCAAATCGTCAGGCAGAATATTTTCTTCCAGCGCTTTGCGGATTTCCTGATAATTACAGCGCCGTTTCACCCGTATGATACTCGGTGTGATTTCATAAGAAACAACCTGTCCTTCTTCATTGATTTCCATAATACAGGACATGGCATACCGATCTTCGCCGGCATTCAAACTGCATATTCCATTCGACAATACTTTCGGCAGCATGGGAATGACGCGGTCTATCAAATACGTGCTCGTCCCCCGTTTATATGCCTCTTTATCCAGCGCGGTATTCGGCCGCACATAATGGCTGACATCTGCAATATGCACGCCCAAACGATACCTGCCGTTTGGAAGCACCGTCACTTCTACCGCATCGTCCAAATCCTTTGCATCTTCGCCGTCTATCGTAATAAGATCTATCCCTCTGAAATCTTTTCTTTCTTTTGCAGCGGCTATCGTCTCATCAATCTGGCGGCATTCTTCTTCGACTTCTTTCGGAAAGGCAAATGGAATCTGATGTTTTGCCATGATTACCCGAATATCTAAATCCTTATCGCCGGTATAACCTAAAATCTCAACGACTCGTCCTTCGGCCTTTTTTACTGCAGTCGGCCATTTCGTAATCTCTACCAATACGCGCGCGCTGCTTCTTGCACCTTTCGTTTCAGACAGCGGTATGACGATATCTTCTGTCAGCCGTTCTTCGTCCGGCGTCACAAACCCCAATCCTTTTTGCAGATCAAACGTACCGACGATCCGTTTATTCGCCCGCTCTGTGACTTCTAAAATCCGCCCTTCATAACGGCCTTGATGCGTATGCAGGATTTCCGCCCGCACCTTATCGTTATTCATCGCGCTGCCCCGATTTTGTTCGCCGATATAAATATCCGGCATATCTGTTATGGACAGCACAAATCCAAACGTGGGAGAATACGCTTTATATATTCCTTCTATCATTGTACTTTCCGGCCTGGCGCTGTACGTATCATCTTTATGTTTCATCAGTTTTCCCTCCCTGACTAATTCTCGGAACACAGCGAAATACTCCGTCAATATATTTCCCTTCAGCCGAAGCCGTTCCGCGCCCTCTTCTTCTGTAATCGATTCCGGATATATCCCTTTCCAGAGCTCCAATACATCTTCTTTTAATACATTCTTCATCATTTGTATAACTCCTCTTTGCCATAAAAAAACGCCTGTGAATCCTGTCACAGGCGTTTCTCTTTTCTTTGTTAAAATGAATTCAGCATCTTGCCTAATACCAGGCTAAGCACACCAAACAGCGCAGCCAATATGACCGTGCATTTTGCCAGCAGCGCATCGGCTCCGCGGGATTTTCCGCCGAAAATCGTATCCGCACCGCCGGAAATTGCACCGCCCATCCCTGCAGCTTTACTGGATTGGAAAACAACCGCTAAAATCAGCAGCACCGAAATAATTACTTCTGCAATCATCAAAAAACTTCTCATATTCTCCCTCTGCTTTCTTACATCATATTTTCTTCTTTACGTTTTTCCGTAAGATATTTTTCCAGTTTTCTTTTAATACGCTGAAGCGCATTGTCAATGGATTTAACATGCCGTCCCAAATCATGAGCCATTTCATAGTAGGACTTTCCATCTAAATAAGCCAGCAGTACTTCCCATTCCAAATCGCTCAGGATCTCGTTCATTTTGCCTTCGATATCCTGAAACTCTTCCCGATTGATAAACATTTCTTCCGGATCGGAAACCCGGCTCCCGGCAATAATATCCATCAGTGTCCGATCGGACTCTTCGTTATACACCGGCCGGTTTAATGAAATATAGGAATTCAACGGAATATGCTTCTGCCGTGTAGCGGTCTTTATTGCCGTAATGATCTGCCGTGTAATGCACAGCTCGGCAAACGCCCGAAACGAAGCTTGTTTATCATCTTTAAAGTCGCGGGTCGCCTTGTACAGCCCGATCATTCCTTCTTGAATGATATCTTCCCGGTCTGCGCCAATCAAAAAATACCCCCGCGCCTTTGCCCGCACGAAATTGCGGTATTTATTCACCAAAAACGCCGAAGCTTCCCGATTCTGGTTCTGCTGCGCTTCTTTGACGATTTCTTCATCTGTCATGCTTTTAAAATCTATCGGTTTATCCGCAACCACAGTATCGTCCTCCCTGATGTCTGCTAAGACACCGACTATACCGATTATACTGTATTCCCCCGCCATAATCAAGGGCAGCCGCTTTCCCAACTTATTTCTCTTTCTTGCTGCGCAGCTTTTCCAGTTTTTCTACCACAGCCGGATCCAGCAGTCCTCCCATTTCATTCCGCTTATACTCCAATACATTGCGATGTGAGTACTGGTGTTCTTCTTTCTTGGCTTCCATTACCGCTTTTTCCAGTTCGCTTACCGGAATGCGGTATGCGCCAACGCCAAGTATCTGATTCTGTTCGCTCCCATCAGAGGTGACTACATAGACTTCCGCCCGTTTTTCTTTATACTGATAGGTTTCTTTTTCAATATAACTATCTGCGGTTTCTTCAAACCCTGTATAAATAATTTCAAACTCTTTACTGATTTGTTCCGTATGCGCAGGTTCTTTTACATGCAAGCCGTCAAAAACCAGCACCACCTGATATCCTTTCAGCTTTCCATAACTAAGAAGAATATCAATCAGCTTCATTCGGCTGTGTTCCAGGCTCTGCCGGCTCAGCTCCGTCAGCATTTTCCAGCCAAAAATAACATTATACCCGTCTACAATCAATACCTTTTTCATTTCTGTCTCCGCTGACGAACTGTTTCGTACAATATTAATGCGGCGGCAACAGAAGCATTCAGCGAATTTACCCTGCCAAACATCGGAATCCTTACCAGCATGTCACAATTTTCTCTCGTCAGCCGGCTCATGCCTTTTCCTTCGCTTCCGATAACAATAACCGTCGGTTCTTTAAGCGAGGCATCGTAGTATTCTATTTCGCCGTCCATATCGGTGCCTACCACCCAAAAGCCTAATTTTTTCAGCTTTTTCAGTTCCTGCACAATATTTCCGATTTGAACGATCGGCATGTGTTCCAACGCGCCTGCAGAAGTTTTTGCCACCGTTTGATTCATGGGTACTGCATGGCGTTTGGGAAGAAGTATCCCGTCCGCCCCTGCGCATTCTGCCGTCCGTATAATCGCGCCGGCGTTATGAACGTCTTCAATGCCGTCGAGCAGCACCAATACCGGTGAATCCGTCTTTGCAAAAGCAGCCTCCAGCACTTCTTCCATTTCCCAAAAGCGAATCGGAGCCACCGCTCCCGCTACGCCTTGATGCCGTCCGGGCCCGGCGATTTTTTGCAGAGCCTGCTCAGAAACTTCCTGTATCGGTATGCCTTTTCTCTTGGCTTTATCATATATTTCTTTTAACCCGCCGTTTTTTCGTCCGGCCAGCATATATATTTTTTGAAAGCTTCGCCCGCCTTCCAATGCTTCATATACGCTGTTTTTCCCAATAATGATATCATCCATTTATTTTTCCTGTGCTTTCATATAATCTAATACAGCCGTTCGGCACTGCCGCAACAGAAAGTTCAGCCGCTCCTCCTGACCGCTGATATACAAATAACCAATCACGGCTTCCAGCGCAGTACTTTCTCTATACTCTGCCACCGTTGCGCTTTTAGGCACATGGACATTGGCGTTTCTGGCCCGTTTTGCCACCATTTGCTCTGTTTCAGAAAGCTGCTCTTTAACCGCTCTGTATACGACAGACTGTACTTTGGCCGATACGATTTCTGCGACGAAAGAATGTAATACGCGCACCTTTTCGATCCCCGTTTTGATCACTTCATTGCGCCAATATAACGAATAGCAAACATCTCCGATATAAGCCAGAGAAAGCGAGTCCGCCAATTCCATATTTTCAGAAACAGTGCCGCCTGCTTCCAGCTCTTCCAGCAGGCGGCCTTTTAAATATAAAAACCGATCAAATTTCATTTCTCTTCCACCGGGCGCCTTGCGGAGAATCTTCGATGACAATCCCGATTTCCATCAGCTGATCTCGGATCGAATCAGCCAAAGCCCAGTTCTTTTGTTCCCGGCACTGCTGGCGGATCGATAAAATTACCTGCATCAGTTCATCGTATTCTTTTCCCGTTGCAGATTTTTCACTCCACCGTTCCTGCAATACACCGATGATTTCCGTCATAAACGCATAGATTCGTTTTACTTCCTGAACAGCTTCTTTATCTACCGTAACCGTACCTGCCGATACAGCGGCCGTGTAAATATTGATTTCTTTAGCTACGGCAAACATTGCGCTCGTCGCCAAGGCCGTATTGAAATCATCGCTCATCGCGTTTTCAAATTCTTCTTCCGCTTTTTTCACTTCCGCAAGCAAGGCAGCCGATTGTTCCGAAGCGCTTCCGTTTTCCTGTTTGAGCAAATAGAGGACATTGTCGATTGCCGTTCCTAAACGGTCCAGGCTGCGGGCCGCTTCATTCAGGCGTTCATCGCTGAAATCCAGCGGACTGCGGTAATGAGTCGATAAAATAAAGTACCGCAGCGTATCCGGCGCATAAGAGTCCAAAATATCCCGTACCAAGAAAAAGTTATTCAGCGATTTGCTCATTTTTTCCTGATTAATGGTGATGAACCCGTTATGGAGCCAGTAATTTACCATAGGGTGATGGCCCGTGCAGGCTTCCGACTGCGCCAATTCATTCTCGTGATGCGGGAAGATCAAATCGCTGCCGCCGCCATGGAAATCAAAATTATCGCCTAAATATTTATTGCTCATTGCCGAGCATTCGATATGCCAGCCTGGCCGGCCAGGACCCCACGGACTTTCCCAGGAGGGTTCGCCCGGTTTAGCGCCTTTCCACAAGGCAAAATCCATTGGATTCTGTTTTTTATCGTTTACTTCAATACGGGCTCCCGCCATCATATCGTCCAAAGAGCGTCCGCTCAGCTGGCCGTAATATTCAAATTTTTCCACGCTGTAATATACATCGTTGTCCAAGACATATGCATACCCTTTTTCAATCAGCGTTTCAATCATCTTAATGATTTCCGGCATATGCGTCGATACGCGCGGATACAAAGTAGCCCGTTTAATATGGAGTTTATCCATCACTTCAAAGTAAGCCTCAATATACCGTTTCGCAATCGTATCCCATGCCACATGTTCCGCGTTGGCCGTATTGATGATCTTATCATCTACGTCGGTAAAGTTCTGGATCAGAGTTACCTGATAGCCGATGTGTTCCAGATACCGGCGGATCACATCCCAGGTAATAAACGGCCGCGCGTTGCCTATATGCGGATGATTGTACGGCGTAACACCGCAAACGTACATCTTTACTTTTCCTTCTTCAATGGGTTTAAACACTTCTTTTTCTCTGGTAAGCGTGTTGTACACTTTTATTTCTCTCATTATTGCGCCTCCTGTTTTAATGAAATATTAACTATTTGCATACAAAAAGCCACCATCCCCCTGACAGAGACGGTGGCCCGTGGTTCCACTCTGTTTTATACAGCGCTGCTGTATACACTTCACGCAGATAACGGCTGCCGCCGGAACACCCTACTCTTGTTCAGCTGTTCTGCTCACAACTGCATTTCCCTATCCTCCCGGTATGCGGACTTCCAGCCCAGATCCGCATTCTCTGGATCCATTGGGTATAGGTACTCGTTTGCTCATCGCATTTCATTTAATAATATTTTTCATTTATTATATCGAATCCATCTGTTTTTTGTCAAGTTATTTTTCCAAGCGGCTCATTACTTTTTCTTTGCCTAAAAGCGCAATGATCTGCGGCAGCTCCGGACCGTGCATCTGTCCGGTCAGGGCAATGCGAATCGGCATGAATACTTGTTTGCCGCCTACTTTTAATTCTTTCCGCACTTCTTTAAACAGCGGATTTACCGTTTCCGCAGTGAGCTCGGAAAGCGCCGCTAATTTTTCTTTGAAAAGCCCCAGCACAGCCGGCACGGTTTCTTCCGCCATAACAGCCAAAGCTTCTTCGTCGGTTACTTCTTCCAGCTCTTTAAAGAAAATATCTACGTTGTCTGCTATTTGCGCGCCATAGCTCAAATGGTCCCGCACGGTCCATACCATCTGTTTGAGCCAGGCAGCTTCCTCGTCCGACACCGTTTCGCCAACATATCCGGCCTGCTGCAGATGCGGAAGGCAAAGTTCGTATAGCTGCGTTTCGTCCAGCTGCTTCATATAATGGAAGTTAATCCAATTCAACTTATCGATATCAAATACGGCGGGGTTTTTGGCGACCCGATCCATGGAAAACTGCTGAATCAGTTCTTCCGAAGAAAAGATTTCTTTCTCTTCTTCCGGAGACCAGCCTAAAAGCGCCAGGAAGTTTACGATTGCTTCCGGCAGGTATCCCAGATTTTTATATTGTTCTACAGACGTAGCCCCATGGCGTTTGCTCATTTTTTTATAATCTTTTCCCAAAATCAGCGAAATATGACCAAACCGCGGAATCGGGAATCCCAGCGCTTCGTACAGAACGATCTGCCGCGGCGTGTTGGACAAATGTTCTTCCGCCCGAATAACATCGGTAATTCCCATCAAGGCGTCATCGATGACTACGCTATAGTTATATACCGGCATGCCGTCCGATTTTACAATAACAAAATCGCCGATGCCATCAGACTGGAACGTTACATGCCCCCGAACCATATCGGTAAATTCTACGGTCCGTCCTTTCGGAACACGCAGGCGAACTACCGGTTTACGCCCTTCTTTTTTGTAGGCTTCTATCTGTTCTTCCGATAAATGAGAGCAAGTCCCTCCATATACCGGAGTCAGTCCTTTTTCCATCTGCGCCTGCCGTTCCGCTTCGATTTCTTCCGGCGTACAGTAGCAGTAATAGGCCTTTCCTTCCGCAATAAGCTGCTGTGTATATTTTTCATAAATATCCAGGCGTTCACTCTGTCTGTATGGGCCGTTTTCTCCGCCGGCATCGATGCCTTCGTCCCAAGTAATTCCCAGCCATTTCAAAGCCGCTTTGATATTTTCTTCCGATTCACGCGTGGAGCGTTTCAAATCCGTATCTTCGATACGAAGCACAAACTTACCGCCCGTCTTTTTGGCCAGCAGCCAGTTAAAGAGCGCAGAACGGGCTCCTCCTATATGAAACGGCCCTGTCGGGCTCGGTGCAAACCGAACTTTAAGCATAGTATCTTCCATCATCCTGATTCCTCCTCATATAATAGACGCAATAGCCTGCGCGGCCATGCCCTCTTCTTTTCCCACAAAGCCTAATTTCTCCGTTGTCGTTGCTTTAATCGCTAATTGCGATGGAGCAATTTCCAACGCTTGGCAGATATGTTCTTTCATCTTGTCGATATACGGCGCTATTTTAGGGCGCTCCGCCATCAGTGTCGCATCAATGTTCCCGATCGCATACCCGTTTTCTTTCAATAAACGCCCCACGTTTTCCAAAAGGGAAATGCTCGATATATTTCGAAATCGTTCGTCTGTATCGGGAAAGTAGGTGCCGATATCTTTCAATCCGGCGGCTCCCAACAGCGCATCCATGACAGCATGAACCAGTACGTCTGCATCAGAATGACCGACCAGACCTCTTTCAAAAGGAATCTCGACGCCGCCCAATACAAGCCGGCGGCCTTCTCCCAGCCGATGTACGTCATATCCAAGTCCGACCCGGGGGATCGGCACAATTCCCAAACCTTGTTCCGCCATTTTGATGTCCTCCTTTGTCGTTACTTTGATATTGGCATAGGAGCCCAATAAAATATGGACGGGAAATCCGGCAGCTTCTGCCAGAGAAGCGTCGTCCGTTGCATAAATGTTTTCTTTTTTGCCATATCGGTATGCCGCTTCCAAAACCGTTCGTTTAAATCCCTGCGGGGTCTGCACCGCCGCCAGCGTATCCCGGCACAGCGTTTTCCGCACCAGCCCCTGCTCATCTTGCTGCTTGATCGTATCTTTAACCGGCACAGCATAAATGACGGCCTCTTTTTCCTTCACTTGCTCGATCAGTTCAGAAAACATATTTTTGTCCGCCATGGGGCGCGCCCCATCGTGAACTAAAAGAATATCTGCGTCCGGCGATACTTCTTTCATTGCTGAATATACCGAATCCTGCCGCTCTTTGCCGCCTTGAGTAATCTTTATCGGAACGGGCAGAGGAAATTCCGCAAATATTGCCTTCATTTCCTCTATATCATTTTTCCCCGCAACAATGACGATTTCGTCTACCAGACTGCATTCTGCCGCCCGCTGCACCGTATGCCATATCATCGGCTTGTTGCCCAGCGGGTAAAATACTTTATTTTTTTCATATCCGAAGCGGCGTCCGGAGCCAGCTGCCGCAATGATTAGACTGACCATCTTTCACCTTCTCCTGTTATTCATTCGGCCGCGCAAATATCATTCGTCCTGCCGAAGTCTGGAGCACCGACGTAACTGTTACCATTACGCTGGTTCCAATATACCGCTGTCCATTTTCTACGACAATCATGGTTCCGTCATCTAAATAAGCAATCCCCTGATTATTTTCTTTTCCGGCTTTTACAACAAGCACGGTCATTTCCTCACCAGGAATCCGCGCCGGTTTCACCGCGTTGGCCAAATCATTAATATTCAGCACGGTAATCCCCTGCAGCACGGCTACTTTATTCAGATTATAATCATTCGTAACAATCCGATACCCTTGCTGCGCGCCAAGACGCATCAATTTCGAATCCACTTCTGTAATGTCGTCAAAGTCATCGTGAATGATCCGAATATCCATCTTGTCTTCTTTTTGCATCGCGTTCAATATATCAAGACCGCGCCGCCCCTTATTGCGTTTCAGCACGTCTGCCGAATCGGCGATATGCTGCAATTCTTCCAGTACAAATACAGGCACCAGCAGCGGCCCTTCCAAAAATCCGGTTTTACAGATTTCTGCAATGCGCCCATCGATAATAACGCTTGTATCCAGTAATTTTCCGGGAATGCTCTTTTTCTTGCGGCTCCCGTCTTTTTCTTTCACCGCTTTTGATTTCAGACTGGCGATAATATTGAGTATCTCCGGCTTTTTCCGCACTGCGATGCTCATTCCCACATAGCCGAATACGACACTGAAGATGACCGGAAGATACGCGCCGATGATAGGCAGATGAATGAACGCAAGTCCTATGAGGTTCGCAATAATAAGTCCAAGAAACAAGCCTATCGTTCCTAACAGCAAATCTTGTCCGGAAAACTTGCTCAAAGCGCCTTCCATCAAACGAATTGCGCACCAAATGCACCGAGAAAGCATCGGCGCCAGGATATACCCGATCAAAACGCCGATGACACCGCCTATCACAAACATAATAATTGTGATCAGCGTCGTTTGAAACAATCCGATCCCGGGGAAATTTTCTCCCAGCAGCTCTACTAAAAGCGGCGCAATTTGATCCGTTCCCATCAGCGCGGTTATACCGCATATAATGATGATAAGCACTCTGAATATTTTATCCAACATAGTATTCACCCCCTTTCTATGCTCTTATTACTATATCATAGCTGTTTATAAATATCCATACTGAACTACTGTCCATTCTTGCCTTTAAATGCCAGCGGAATCACATCGATAAGATGGCGGGCTCCGTGGATTTCGGCATTGGGAAACAGCTTTATCAGCTCTCCTTTATTTCCATAAGGAACGACAAATTTACTGAACCCCATCTTCTCCGCTTCTTTGATGCGGCTCGCAGCCTTGGGTATACGCCGAATATCGCCGGTAAGGCTGATCTCTCCCATAACGACCATATCTGGATCCATAGCAATATCCCGGCTCGATGAAATAACCGCCAGGGCAATTGCCAAATCTGCCGCTGGTTCTGCAACTCGGATTCCGCCTAACA
>UREG01000011.1 GCA_900546795.1 uncultured Veillonellaceae bacterium
ATAAATGCCTTATAAACATCCTTATTTTCCTTTATAAACTGATGTAACTGGGACGAATAAAAGACACATCTCCTCATAGATTCCAGTTCTTCTTTGGAATGCAAGTCGCGGATCGTTATATAGTCAACCTGATTCAAAAGACGGCCCGCCCAGAGCCGAGCTTTGCTCTTACGAATTGGACCAATACCTTGTGCATACAGCATTACTGGCTTTCCCGCAGCTACAGCAATGCCAATGATACTGAGATAATAATATAAACTCCGATCACTGGTCACGTCTTGCAGCAAACTGCCGCCTCCGCTAATCAGCAAATCGCATTGCCGAATCGCCCGTACGATTTCAAAATAATTAAACCGATGAATCGAAGCAGTCCCATGCATGGCTCTCGTTCGTTCTGGATTTCCAGAAATAACCGTAATTCGGCACCCTGGAGCACGATCAGAAAGGGAGTCTAAAATGGCCGCCAGCATAGCCTCGTCTCCGGCATTGCCAAATCCATAATATCCAGAAATCACGATATTATACATCATAGCCTCTCTTTCCCAACCAAGCTGTCAGTTCTTTAAGTACCGACACTCCGATAAGCAGCAGCCCGCCCAGGAAAATTCCCAGCAGCAAACCGTCTGCACCGCGAACAAGCGACATATAAAACGGAGTCCGGATATGTGCAAAAGTTTCTACCAGCGATCCTTGCGCAATAGCAGCCAGCATCACTAAAAAGAAATGCAGAATTTGCGGCCATTTGCGGTACAACGCGGCTGCAGCAAGGAAAAAGGCCGGGTGTCCTATCATAAATTCCTTTCCTCTTGGCCGGGCATACAGCGTTTCTTCCAGAAAACGGCGCAGTGCAATTTCTACTCCCGGAACCGGAATTCCTGCGGTGTGCCCGCTGCGCCCTATGAAAATAATCGCGCCTATGCCAATGACACCTAAAAGCAGCAGCGTTCCTAATTTAATTGGGATGTTTAATACCTTTTTGCCAAATGCGGTAAAATCTTCCAGCGAATGCAGTTCACTGCCCATCAGCGGGAACCGTTGTATATACGCCCATGCTGTAAATAATAAAGGCGCTATAAAAGTCAGTTTTACCCCACGATAAATATCGAGCTCCAAGAAAAAGCGGGTATTTCCCATCAGAGCCGCAACATACATACCGCCGGCAAGTGAAATCAAAAATGCAAAAACAATATATTTCACACCATCAGAAAAAATCTTTTTAAATCCAACCGCTTCAGAAATTTCTTTTCTGCGCCAGATATCAAGAACCGCAATGATTCCAAGTACAGGGAATACTACCGCACTGGCCAATCCAGCCGTCTGATACAGCAGCGCATGATACGGCAGCATTGCCGCAGCTGCACCTGCCGCGCCTAAGACTGTAAAAACAGCCCGCCACGCAAGCGACAGCGGAAGCAGCGCATCCATCAGCAGCCATACGGCAGAAAAGGCTCCCAGCAATCCCAATGCGGCTAAAAATTTATTAGGATAATATTCAGGCATGATACTTGCGGTACCAAAATGATACCCCCGTGCTTCTAACTTTTCTGCAGTCAATGCAATATACTCAAGATTGGTATCAAACTGCGTCATCCCATCCTGCGGATCTTTGTATAAGGGAAATAAATTGACCCGCACATTCCGCTCAATATCACTGATAAAAAAGCGCTGAGCTGCTTCTTCCGGAGTTATTTTCCATAACTCTTCCTTAGCCATCGCGTAGGTCCGAGCCCCATAATACCCCATATCTTCAATCATATCAAACATGCCTTTTTGTACGTCATACTGCAGCTGATTCGGCGCTTCAATCATATAAAAAGGGATGTTTCGTTTTTTCAGTTCATCAGCCGCTGCCTGCACTTCTGATTCAAAGCCTAAAACTTCTTTTCCTACAAACATAATCCCGGAAGTATTTTCTATTTTGTCCAATCGTTTCCAAAAATGCTGTAAATCTTCCGGCTGGATATTCCGATAGTTTGTTGGCCGAACCACTACCTGGAAGCCAAAATCTTTGATATACGCGGCATCAGAAGATAAGAGCCCCAAGTTCATGGCTTTTATAGTATCCATATTCCCCTGAACACCTAATACCGTATCGCCGGCATTTTCCATAGGCTGTATTTTTTCACGACCTATACGTATCGCCAGATCTTCCTCTATTTCCTGCGCTAATGAAGAAGGATTTGTTTTAGGAATCACTACATAAAAATCAGCTTTATTTAACGCCTGAAGCAGTTCCGGCCGATAAATTCCCGCGTCAGCCTTTCCTAAAAGAGCAACGGAACCGCGGCCAGAAAGCTTTTCCAGCGTCGTGTCATACAAGGCAAAACTGGTTATGCCTGCTGCCTGCAGTTTTTTCATGCCGCTTTCCACACTCGGTTCATCTCGTTTTATCATTGCCAAAACCGAGTCATAATCGATCACCATATCGATCGTATTACTTCGTTCTTCTATTTCATATCGTTCATAATTCAGCCACAAACAGCTGAATAAGCCGACAAAAATACAGAGCAGCCATATTTTTTTATACCAAGCCGCACATAATTTCATTTGCTTCACCTATATCATTATGCCATTACAGAGGCATAGAAAATTATTTTTCCTTCTTCCATTATTACCTGTTTCGGAATCAGCTGAAAAGGAAAGTCCCCAGTCCTAAGCAGTGGAATCTCCTTAGTGTATACAGCCTGAACACCGGACAAACGTAAGGAACCGATTTCGACGTTCTGCGGCACCAGTATAAATCCATCCGCCCCTGTTTCTACAGCGGTCTGCAGCACAGCCTGCCGCTGTGTTCCAAAGAGTTTAACCATTCCGGAAACGCGAATTCCCTCTTTTGTGATTTTAACGGTTGGATTTTTAAGTTCCGGCACCTGCTGTTCCAAATACGTTTGCAAGTTCTCTTCATTCAAAGCAACCTCTGCGGTTCCCTCCTCTAAGGAAGATACTGAAACTGTTCCTTCCAATAAAGACTCCCATACATTCACCGATACTCCGGTTAATCGCAAATGGGCATCGGTCACATTCATCTTGCCAAAGCGCATGTTTTCCCCATTTACCAAAAGCCTATCCGCACTCCCCCACAACAACTTCATCGGGGGAACGGCCTGTACGGTTACTTCCATCTTCTCGGCGGAAGAAACCTGACTCAGCCGCGCTTCCCAAGACGTTTCCAGCAACTTAGGCAAGCCAAAGCTTGCCCCGCCTGCAAATAAGAGAACCACGGCAGCAATGCCTGCTCCTTTAAAATGATTTCCCTTTTTCATACTGCAAATATCCTTCTATAAATGCGTTTAAATCACCGTCCATCACCGCTTGCACATTTGCAGTTTCCACGCCGGTCCGATGATCTTTCACCATATTATACGGGTGGAAAACATAGGAACGAATCTGACTGCCCCATTCGATTGCCTGATAAGCGCCGCCAATAGAGGCTTTCAGTTCTTTTTGTTTTTCCTGTTCCAGTTCGTATAATTTAGCCCGCAAAAGCTTCATACATTGTTCCCGGTTTTGTATCTGAGAACGTTCATTTTGACACTGCACAACAATCCCAGTAGGCATATGCGTCATACGTACAGCAGAATCGGTCTTATTGACATGCTGTCCGCCAGCGCCGCTTGCGCGATAGTAATCTACCCGGACATCATCCATATTCAAATCAACTTCCACATCGTCCGGCAATTCCGGCATAACATCTACCGCCGAAAAAGAGGTATGCCGCCGCGCTGCCGCATCAAAAGGCGATATGCGGACAAGCCGGTGTACACCTTTTTCCGATCGCAGATAACCAAACGCATTTGGACCTTTCACCATAAATGTCGCGCTTTTGATTCCCGCTTCATCTCCCGGAAGCATATCTAATATAGACACTGCATATCCGTTCTTTTCCGCCCATCGGGAATACATACGAACCAGCATTTGCGTCCAGTCCTGCGCCTCCGTTCCGCCTGCACCTGCATGGAATGTTACGATGGCATTCTCTTTGTCATATTCGCCGTTTAACAGCAGAAGCACTTCTCGCTTTTCTACTTCATCAGTTAATTCCTTTAACTTTTTTTCGATGTCTTTTCCAAGCTCTTCATCCGCTTCTTCCATAGCCATTTCCAGCAGCATGCCAAGTTCTTCTATCTCTTGCGTCAGTCGTTCATGACTTTCTACTGCATCTTTTAATGCTGTAGCTTCCTGAGATATTGTCTTTGCTTTTTCCGGATCATTCCAAAACGCCGGATCGCTCATCTTAATATCATAATCAATAATCCGCTCTTTTTTATGAGCCAAGTCAAAGTGAATCCCCGATTTCTTGTACGCGATTTTGCAATTCTTCTATAGGCTTTTTCATTTCTTCCAACAGCATACTGTCACCAACTTTCATTTTCTATTCCCGGCAGTTTATCCGCCGCAGCTGCAGCCGTTTATCTTTCTTTTCAAAAGACAAGATTACTGGTCTGCACCGCTCGCAGGTTCTGCCGAAGACACGGTTTCTCCATGACTTTCTTTAGCTCCATGCAAGTGGTCATCCGTCTGAGGCGCGCTTGGAGCTTCTGTATTATACACCACTTGTATACGATACATATAAGTTACGATATCTTCCTGAATAGAAGCAATCATTTCATTGAACATTTCATACGCTTCAAATTTATACTCTACCAATGGATTTTTCTGTCCATATGCCCGAAGTCCAATCCCTTCACGGAGCATATCCATAGCGTCCAGATGTTCCATCCATTTTGCATCTACTACTTTGAGCATAACGGCTTTTTCCAGCTCCCGCATAGTATGTTCGCCTACTTGCTCTTCTTTATTCCGATAAATCGTATGCGCTATATCATGCATCCGTTCCTGAATTTCTACGCGGCTTAATTCTTCCAAATCAGAAGCTTCCATAAGCCCGGCCGGCAGAAAATACTGTTCCATTTCTTTCAACAGGCCTTCATAATCCCAATCTTCCGGATACAGTTTTTCGTCCGCATACCGATTCATCGCATCTTCAATGATGGTATCCACCATTTCCATAATGCGCTCTTTCATAGACTCGCCTCGTAAAATACGGCGGCGCTGTTCGTACATAACTTCACGCTGCTGATTCATAACATCGTCATATTCCAAAATATATTTACGGATATTAAAGTTATGATTTTCTACTTTTTTCTGTGCTTTTTCGATGGATTTTGTAATCAACGAATGCTCGATCGGTTCATCTTCTTCCATTCCTAATTTATCCATGATATTAGAAATGTTTTCCGAACCAAAAATACGCATCAAATCGTCTTCCAAAGAAAGGAAAAACTGTGTCGATCCAGGATCACCCTGACGGCCTGCACGTCCTCGAAGCTGATTATCGATACGGCGGCTTTCATGCCGTTCTGTCCCTAAAATATGAAGTCCGCCCAATTCCGGCACGCCTTCCCCAAGGACAATATCCGTTCCTCGGCCAGCCATATTGGTAGCAATAGTAACCATGCCTTTTTGCCCGGCCTGCGAAATAATTTCCGCTTCTTTTTCATGGAATTTTGCATTCAATACATTGTGAGGGATTCCCTCTTTTTTAAGCATCATACTCAATTCTTCCGACTGTGTGATAGACGTTGTCCCCACTAACAGCGGCTGGCCAGTTTTATGGCGGGATACGATTTCCCTTACGACTGCTTTATATTTTGCTTTTTTCGTTTTATAAATCAAATCAGGAAGGTCTTTACGCTGAATCGGCCGGTTTGTCGGAATGACAAACACATCTAATCCGTAAATTTTATTAAATTCCTGTTCTTCCGTTTTTGCAGTCCCTGTCATGCCAGCTAACTTTTCATACATTCTAAAATAATTTTGGAATGTAATCGATGCCAAGGTCTGGCTTTCTCTTTCTACTTTCAAGCCTTCTTTTGCTTCAATAGACTGATGGAGCCCATCGGAATACCGGCGGCCAAACATCAAACGGCCTGTAAATTCATCTACAATAACGACTTGCCCATCTTTTACGACATAGTCTTTGTCCCGTTCCATCATAAAATTAGCCCGCAGCGCTTGGTTCAGCAAATGGTTCAGCTCTATATGAGATGCGTCGTACAGATTTTCTACATGAAGCATCTTTTCAACTTTGGCAATTCCTTCTTCTGTTGGCGCGATTGTTTTTGCTTTTTCGTCCATCGTAAAATCGATGTCTTTTTGCAGTTTTGGCACCACTTTTGCCAAGGTATAATAACTGTCTGTAGACCGTTCTCCCGGACCAGAAATAATAAGCGGCGTCCGTGCTTCGTCAATCAAAATGCTGTCTACTTCATCGACGATCGCATAATGAAGCGGCCGCTGCACCATTTGTTCGCAATGAATTACCATGTTATCCCGCAAGTAGTCGAACCCGAATTCATTATTCGTACCATAGGTAATATCGGCGCCATATGCCATTTTACGCTGATTAAAATCCAAATCATGCAAAATAACTCCGACAGACATGCCCAGAAAACGATAAAGTTTTCCCATCTGTTCACTATCTCGGCGAGCCAAATAATCATTGACTGTAATAACATGCACGCCTTTTTTCGTTAAAGCATTTAAATATACAGGCAGCGTGGCAACCAGGGTTTTCCCTTCCCCGGTCTTCATCTCAGAGATATTGCCTTTATGAAGAACAATACCGCCTAACAGCTGCACATCAAAATGCCGCATTCCCAACACCCGGCGCGAAGCTTCACGAACGACAGCAAATGCTTCCGGAAGAAGGTCATCCAATGTTTCGCCCTTCTCCAGCCGTTCCCGAAATTCTGCCGTCTTATGAGTCAAAGAGGCATCGCTTAGATTTTGCAGCTGCGGTTCCAACCCATTTATTTCTTCGACGATCTTCTGAAGTTTCTTTAACTCTTTTTCATTAGGATCGCCTAATAATTTCTGAATGATATTAAACACCCGTCAACACTCCTCTATCTATATAGTAACGATGATATTACCTAAAAAATAAGCTAATTATCTAATTTATTTTAGCAAAATCCCCTTTGATAGTCAAAAAAAGTTGCATACTATTATACACTTTATTTTTACTTTCGTTTATTCTCCAAAAGGAATATGGCAAAACGACTAATCACTATAGTAACTGCAAAATGTAAAACAAGCAGATCCGCCTTTATTAGACAGATCTGCTTGTTTTGCTATCATTTACTTTCTTTATTTTGCTCCATACGAGCCAACATTCTCCTATATCCGCCAGCGCCATAAACCAAACAGCGTTTTATGCGGCTGATCGTCGCCGTACTGGCTCCCGTTTGCTGAACAATTTCATCATATACGATCCCCTCTTCCAGCATGCGAGCCACTTCAAGGCGCATTGCAATGGCTTTTATTTCCTGGACGGTACAAATATCTTCAAAGAACTCATAGCATTCCTCCAGTGTTTCCAATTTTAAAATACAGGAAAACAACTGATCGTTCATTGGTGATTTCAGCTTTTCATTTACACTCATCCCGGGTTCCCTCTTTCGTCTATTACTCTGTTAAAGTAAATTTATTATACACTAAAAATGATAGAAATGAAAGAATTCTCTTTTAAAAAGAAAAATTTTTCTTTTTTATGCCCCATCTTATTTCTTTTTGCTGCGGATTCATATGATTCATACATTCATCGTCCAGAATTGCTGACCTCTTTAAAATTTGAAAATAATTTTTACTATGTATTTTTATTTTATTTTTATTTTTTCTATTGACGACTCCTCGGCGAACGTGGTATCATCTTCACATAACTTCATACTCGAATTTCATCCAGAGTGACTGAGGGACTGGCCCTATGACGTCGCGGCAACCATTCCGAAAGGAAAACGGTGCCAATTCCACCGGGATATCCCGACAGATGAATGCAATTATCTTCCTTCATCTGTCTTGAAGGATTTTTTTATATCCCGACAGATGAAGAGATTTCGCAAGTCATGCTCTTCATTCTGTATGAAGAGCATTTTTATTTTAAAGGAGTGAGAATTACTTATGATTACCTTATCAGGCATTACTAAGTCTTATGAAGGTAAAACCGAAGTCCACGCCCTAAAGGGCATTGACCTTACTGTCAAAGAAGGAGAGATTTTCGGAATTATCGGAAAAAGCGGTGCCGGAAAAAGTACATTGATTCGATGCATAAACATGCTCGAACGTCCCACATCGGGCAATGTCATTATCGACGGCAAAGACCTTACGCAAATGAATGAACGTCAGCTGCGGGAAGCACGGAAATCTATCGGAATGATTTTCCAGCACTTTAATCTTCTTTCATCCCGAACGGTATATGAAAACATCGCGTTTCCTCTTGAGTTAGCCGGCATGTCCAAACAAGATATTCAAAAACGGATAGAGCCGCTGCTGGATTTAGTCGGGCTTTCGGAACGGCGCAACAATTACCCTTCCCAGCTTTCCGGCGGTCAAAAACAACGTGTCGGCATCGCGCGTGCATTAGCCAGCAATCCCAAAGTATTGTTATGCGACGAAGCAACTTCCGCACTGGACCCGCAAACAACCAAGGCTATTCTTGAACTGTTAAAAGATATCAACGAGCGGCTGCATTTAACCATTATCATTATTACACACGAAATGCAGGTTATTAAAGATATTTGTCATAAAGTCGCCGTTATTGAAAACGGAAAAATATTGGAACAAGGCCCTGTAGTAGATGTCTTTATTAACCCGCAGTATCCTACGACAAAAGAATTCGTAGATTCGATTATTACACAAAATTTACCTGAAGGCCTGCAATCTATGCCGCTTTCCCAAAAGCCCGATCCGGCCAAACATATTCTGGTCCGTCTTTCTTTCCAAGGCGATGTAACCGATGAACCAGTTGTAGCCAATCTCATTCGCAAATTTGATCTGGACGTTAGTATTTTATATGGCAATATCGATTATATTCAACAGGTTTCTTTTGGACGCCTCATTGTTTTACTAGAAGGCTCCGCAGAAAAAAAACAGCAGGCGCTCGAATATATTAAAGCGCTGCCGATTGGAAGTGAGGTGTTAGGTTATGTTGAGCCCGGAAATCATTAATTTATTGCTGAAAGGCATCCAGGAAACCGCTTATATGGTGGCCGTATCCGCTCTCATTGCAGCCATCGTCGGCATTCCGCTGGGAATTATATTGGTTACTACAAGCAAGCATCATATCCTGGAAAATCTGCCCATCAACCATGTGCTGGGAGCGATTGTCAATGCAACCCGCTCGGTACCTTTTATTATTCTCATGGTTGCCATCATTCCGTTAACTCGAGCACTGGCAGGCACCTCAATCGGAACTACCGCTTCTTGTGTTCCATTAAGTATTGCCGCCATTCCATTTTTAGCTCGTCTTGTAGAAACTTCTATTCGGGAAGTGCCGTTCGGCCTGATCGAAGCCGCTCAATCTATGGGAGCTTCTCCACTGCAAATCATATATAAAGTTCTTCTTCCGGAAGCACTTCCCACTATTATCGACAACATCACGGTCATGGTGGTCAACCTCATTGGATATTCTGCTATGGCAGGTACTATTGGCGGAGGCGGCTTGGGGGATATCGCTATCCGCTATGGTTATCAGCGGTTCCGCGCTGATGTAATGATCGCTACGATCATCATTTTGATTGTTATCGTCCAAATCTTACAGAGTTTAGGCGACTATCTATCTTCAAGAACAAATAAAAAATAATAGATTTCATTCAGACATAGGGGGTCATTCGTATGAAAAAATTCTTTGTATTATGTACAGCTGCATTATTATCAGCCGCTCTATTAGCAGGCTGCGGTTCTGATGCCGGTGAACCGGCCAAACCGGCATCTTCCAACAATTCAGAAATCGTTGTCGGCGTAACTGCAGGCCCGCATGCAGAAGTAATGGACTTCGTCCAAAAAGAAGCGGAAAAGCAAGGTGTAAAAATCAAAGTGGTCGAATTTAACGACTATGTACAGCCAAATTTAGCCTTGGCGCAAGGCGAGTTAGCAATGAATGCAATGCAGCATCAGCCATATTTAGATAATATCGTGAAAGACCGCGGACTAAAGCTCGTATCTGTCGGTAAAAACATTCTTCTTCCTATGGCTATTTATTCCAACAAATATAAAGATCTTTCCTCTCTTCCGGAAGGAGCCAGCGCAGCCATTCCTAACGATCCGACGAACGGCGGCCGCGCCCTTCTTCTGCTGCAGCAAGCAGGTCTCATCACCCTGAAAGAAGACGTCGGTGTTGCCGCCAGTGTTCCTGATATCACGAATAACCCGAAAAACTTAAAGATCATTGAGTTGGAAGCCGCGCAAATTCCTCGTTCTATTTCTGATATGGATATCGCTTGTGTAAATACAAACTATGCGATAGCTGCTGGACTGAATCCATTAAAAGATGCGATCCTTGTAGAAAGCAAAGATTCTCCGTATGCAAATATCTTTGCAGTTCGCGAAGCGGATCAAAATAACGAGGCCATTAAAAAAGTAATTTCTATTTACCAATCGGAACCAGTAAAACAGTTTATTCTGGATCATTTCCAGGGTTCTGTTATCCCCGCGTTCTAATTTAGTATTAAAAAGAGGTGCAGAATTTTTTCTGCACCTCTTTTATTTTCAAGAATTTATTCATAGCATCGCTGAACGAACATCAGATGTGGCGACTAGACTAACATTAGGTATTTGTGCTGCCTTGATTTTTATGTGAAATCCTATTTTACCCTATATGCAGCCTCACTGCCTTTATAAAGAAGCTTCATTCCCCAATGTTTTTACTTTCGCTTCATCGGTTTTGCGTACCATCTTCAGCAAAACCGGTTTTATATATCACTATTCTGTATCACCCTTACCGGTCATTACACGCAAAATCACACTTCGCAAATAACTTCTTTATCAGTAAAGGAGCCATATAAACCAGCTTTTCTTTTTGCCTCTGTCTGCTTGCAAATATACGAGCCAGCAGCAAATGTATAACCTTTTTTTCGGACGATTTCTTTCATATATTCTACATGAGGACATGGCGGCGTATGATAGTTATCTGAAACAATGCAAGAAGAAAAGTGAACGGTTACATCTTCTTTTTTCTCTCCGCATATCCGTCTTTTTTTCGTTAAAGATTCTAATTTCGCCGCCAAAGAAACGCCGCAGCAGCCTCCGCAAGTAAATGTCATATACTGCGTATCCTCCGGATATTCTCCAAATACCCCGGTCTTATTATAAAATGACTTTGTGCAGAAATACCCGGCGCACCGTTTCTGTACTGCGTCGCACTGTACGATCACAACTAATTTTGACATAAAATATCCCCCATTCTTTTTATATTATCGTATCATACTTTCTGCGTAATATTCCTATTTTTTACGCATTTCTAATACACACTCCCCCCCACTATATTTTTAACTCTGCTGCAGCTTCAAACTATTCTTTTTAAACCAGCTTATTAAATCACTAGATACTCCTAGCTACTTCCATTGTTCCGGTACGAATTCAAATTGTTTAAGAATAAACATAGACGCCGTCATCGTTGCATATCTGGTTCCCTCTTCGTCATACATTTCCGCCGAAATCAACATCGTCGTATGTCCCCGATGCATTACTCGGCTTTCTACAAAAAGCCGGCACTCTTTTTTTACACTTTTAATAAAGTTCATATTCATATTAAGTGTCGCCACAGCGGCTCCGGCGCTAGCACCGGTCACCCCCGTCACAGAATCAGCCAATGCAGACAGCACACCGCCATGGCAAACACTCCTGTGATTAAAATGTTTTTCTTTTTTCAGCTGCAAACTTACGATAACATGCTCCCATTCTATCAGATCTATTGATATTCCAAATTGATTCATAAACCAGTTCCCTGCATACATCTCCCGTATCTGTTCTGCTACCGTTTTTGAATGTTCCATTTTTGCGCCTCCCATATTGGCTATCCCTCAACCCTATACTTTTCATAAATTTGATTTTGTCATGCCATTTTAGTAAAAACTTCTCCAATATGTATCTTGCTGTTTTATTTCTGTACTAATAAATGCCTCTTTACAATATAACTATTACATATCCCCTATTCCGCGGAATCATACAGGATAGTTCCCTCTGCGGTAAGAAAAATTTCCGCTGGCTTTTGCTGAAATGAAAATTGCATCGGTGATAAAACCGCTCCGTAACTTCCCGCATGTGACAAGAGAAGCAAATCCCCAGCCTCTAATACCGGCAGCTCTATATCTTCTGCTATCACATCAGCAGATGTACACAGGTTCCCCATCAGCGTCACCCGTTCTTTTTGCCTTTCCGACGTAAGCGTTTGAATCGTTACTGGGGTTCGGCAAGTAAATAATGGCTCGCAGCCTGCAGGTATCTCTTCTTTGCTATATTTTCCAACCAACATGGCCAATGACGGCCGAATAAATCCATTTAATGTATTTTTCAAAATCAGATAGGTTTTTCCACGAGAAACCTTTTTGTCCGCCACTTTTGTTATATACATGCCGCACGGCCCTGCCACGTATCTTCCTGTTTCTATATATATGTGAGTATGCGGACTCTTGGCAAGAAATCGCTCCATCTCGTTTCTTAATGCCCTGCCCAACCGCTCTATGTCTACGCTTTCCTGCTCGTTTCCATACGGTATACCAATCCCAGAACCTAAATTGATGTACGATAATGAACATCCTGCCTGATGAAATTTTTCTGCTAAGGAAAAAATATATCTATAATACGCTGCCAACTTTTCCCATGCTATAATCTGGCTTTGTATATGTATATGAATACCTGCAATACGAATAGATTGAAACGGCATTTCTTCTAAAAGTACATCTACTGCCTCTTCATCAATCCCAAATTTAGAAGGTTGGCCGCCATTTCCATCAAAAGAAAAGTTCGGATTAATCCGAATACCTACGGAAAGTTTTTCTTTCTTTTTCCAAACGGTTTCTATCCGCTGTAATTCACTGATACTATCGGCAATCAGGATTGCTTTATTAATCGTTTGTTCAATATCCTCTATTGTCTTACCTGGCGCAGAATAATAAATTTCCTCTTGGCGCAGCCCTGCCATAGCCGCCCGCTGCACTTCACCAGGACTTGCCGCATCCGCACCCAACCCCTGGCTGAATACGGATCGGAGAATATGCATATTGGGATTGCATTTCATAGAATATAAAAAGCGAACACCGGAAAATGCCTTTTTTAGCCGTTCTATATTTTCCAGAAGTATTTGCTCATCATATAAATAAAACGTTTCATGATATTTTGCCAGTTCCTCTATTACTTCTAGTCCCTTCATCTCTATCCTCTCCTATAATAATAAAACGCTGTTGCCTTTATTATACCTCATTTCTCCCTTTACTTATAAAAAATATCCTTTTAAAGAAAAAAACATTCCATAGATTATGGAATGTTTTTTTCTTTCTTATAAACATTTATTTTGCATCAATGCAGCCTTTGTATACCAGATTGCGGCTGCCATCTACCGTTACAATTTCTCCGTCTTTACAAATTTCAGCAGCTTTCACCGCACCTACTAATGTCGGTATTCCTAAGGTTAACCCCATAATTGCCGTTGTACATGTGAATCCGCCTTCTTCTGAAACAAGTCCTCCAGCACGTTTAGCAAAAGGAGCATATTCCGGCTCCATATCCCGTACTACTAAAATATCGCCGTCCTGAAATTCAGCTTCCAGTTTTTCTATACTTGATGCCACGCATACCCGGCCGGTTGCCGACAGCTGACCTATACCTTGTCCTTTTAACATCGCATCCCCCACAACATGCACCCGAATCAAGTTTGTTGTTCCTTCTACCCGTACAGGAACACCGGCAGTAATAACCACCAGATTGCCATGTTCAATATATCCAGCGTCTAACGTAGCCATGACAGCTTGTTTCACCATTTCATCAGAATTCGTAGTCGCACATCCTTTTACCGGATATACGCCCCAATACAACAGGCAGCGCCGAATGACATGTTCATTCGGAGTAACTGCAATGATTGGGCAAGAAGGACGATATTTCGAAATTGTCCGTGCGGTTCTCCCTGATTCTGTAGAGGAAATAATCGCAGCTGCATTCAGACAGCTCGCAATATTTACCGTCGCACTGCTGATGGCTTCTGTAGTTACCGCGCAATTGGCATGAAGCCCATTCCCTTTCTCTGCATTCACAATTTGACTTTCCGTATACAACGCGACCCGAGACATCGTCTCTACAGCCTGTACAGGATATTTACCGCCAGCAGTTTCCCCACTGAGCATAACAGCGTCTGTACCATCTAAAATTGCATTTGCTACATCACTGGTTTCCGCTCTGGTCGGCCGAGGATTATCCATCATCGATTCTAACATTTGCGTTGCGGTAATAACCGGTTTTCCTAATTCATTGCAGCGGCGGATCATTTTTTTCTGAATCATAGGCACTTCTTCCGCCGGAACTTCTACGCCAAGATCGCCGCGGGCTACCATCAGCCCATCAGACATAGCCAAAATATCTTCTAAATTTCGTACGCCTTCTTCACTTTCAATCTTAGAAATAATTTTTATAGGACTGTTATTCTCTTCTAAGATTTTACGAATAGCGACGACATCACTGCCCCGCTGCATGAAGGATGCCGCAATATAGTCCATCTCCTGAGAAATGCCAAATAAAATATCCGCTTTATCTTGTTCAGATACCGGCGGCAAATTAAGCGCGATTCCCGGAACTGCCACTCGTTTCCGATCACTCATTGGCCCGTTATTCAATACTTCCGTAATAATATCTTCGCCTTCAATACTGGTAACCAGCAGCTTTACTAATCCATCAGAAAGCAAGATCTGATTTCCCGGAAATACTTCTTTAGGAAGCCCTTTATAGGATACGGATACTTCCTGATCATTCCCCACAATATCTCTGGCCGTCAGCACAAATCGTTGGCCGGCTTTTAATTCTATTTTTCCGGTTTCAAACGTTCCCAACCGCATTTCTGGACCTTTTGTATCCAGCAGCAAAGCCACCGGGATGCCTGTTTTTTCTGAAGCAGCGCGAACCATTGCAATCCGTTTAGCCTGCTCTTCATGACTGCCATGAGAAAAATTAAATCGGGCAACATTCATTCCCGCTTGCAGCATCTTTTCCAATACGCCTTCTTTATCTGTACTAGGTCCTATCGTACAAACTACCTTTGTTCTTTTTAATACCATTATATTCCTCCTATACGCTTATTTGCGCTACTATATGTAATTAGCTATTTTTTTCTATTTTCCTTCTTTATTTCTACTTATTTTACCTACTTTTTACGCAACGCTCTTTTTCTTCCTATTTTTACTAAAAAAGCACCTTGCTTCTGCAGGCAAGGTGCTTCATAATTAACCGCGCATTTTTTTCAATTCTTTGATTAGTGCAGGAACTACGGTCAATACATCTCCCACTATGCCATAATCCGCTGATTTAAATATTGGAGCATCCGCATCTTTGTTGATAGCAATAATTGTGTCTGATCCACTCATGCCGGCCAAATGCTGAATGGCTCCGGAAATACCGCAGGCAAAATAAAGTTTAGGTCCTACCGTTTTTCCCGTTTGCCCTACTTGGCACATCGGCTCTGCCCAACCTGCATCTACAGCAGCACGAGAAGCGCCCACTGCACCTCCCAGCAATTCTGCTAATTCATGAAGCATGGCAAAATTCTTTCCATCTCCCATGCCGCGGCCGCCGGCAACAATGACTTCAGCTTCTTCTATTTTTACCCCATCGTTTACCGCTTTGATTAATTCAACTAATTTCGTGCGAATATCTTCTTTCTGTACAGGACAGTCACAAGAAATGATTTCACCCGTTCTTTCTTGATCCAAGACAGGCTTTTTAAACACGTTCGGCCGAACAGTTCCCATCTGAGGCCGATGATCCGGGCAAATGATATCCGCTAAAATGTTTCCGCCCAAAGCCGGCCGAGTCCAAATCACATTTCCAGTTTCTTTATCCGCAGATAAGCCAGTACAATCTGCCGTCACACCGCAGGAAATACGGCCAGAAAGGCGCGGCGCCAGATCGCGGCCATCATTCGTAGCGCCAATCAATAGTACATTCGGCTTTACAGCTTCAACAAATTCGGCTAATACCTTTGTGTAAGCATCGGTACTATAATGTGCCAATACTTCATTATCGTATACATATACGCGTTCTGCTCCAGCGGCAATCAATTCTTTTGCCAGACCCTGCACATTCGCTCCAATAAGGACCGCGCCTAATTCCTGCCCAAGTTCTTCTGCTAATTTTTTCCCTTCTCCCAGCAGCTCAAAAGAAACACCGCGCAGTACACCTTCAAACTGTTCCGCAATTACATACACGCCTTTATACATAGAAAAATCCTTCATGTTCCCATCCTCGCTTTCCATTAAATCAGTTTATTTTCCTGTAGTTTAGATACTAATACAGCAACAGCTGCTTCCGCATCTTCCTCCTGAATCAACAGACCCTGGGAACGCTGAGACGGCGTATGAATCCCTTTTACTTTCGTTGGCGAACCTTTTAGTCCGATCCTTTCCGGATCCACATCTAAATCAGCGGCAGTCCACACGGGAATTTCTTTTTTCTTTGCTTTCATTTTCCCTTTTATGCTTGGGAACCGCGGTTCGTTGAGGTCCTTTACCGCTGTCAATAAAACGGGAAGCGTGGTCTCAATAATTTCATATCCTTCTTCATGCTCCCGTTTTACCCGTATCGTCGTACCTTCTACATCCACGGCCGCGGCATAGGTGATTTGCGGAATGTCTAATGCTTCTGCGATTTGCGGCCCCACTTGCGCCGTATCTCCATCGATAGCCTGTTTTCCGCAGAAAATAATATCAAATTTACCCAATTTTTCGATAGCTTTTGCCAAAGTATAACTTGTTGCCAATGTATCTGCTCCGCCAAATACTCGGTCACTGACCAAATACGCTTCATCGGCGCCAATTGCCAAGCATTCCCGCAAAGCCTCTTTCGCTTGTTCCGGCCCCATAGAAAGAACCACAACACGTCCGCCATGCTTTTCTTTCAGCTTCAGCGCTTCTTCCAATCCATTTTTATCAAACGGATTTACGATATTTGGCACTCCGGCTCTAATTACCGTATTGGTTTCTGGATTTATTTTTACTTCTGCTGTATCCGGCACTTGTTTGATACACACTAAAATTTCCATGTATAAGCCTCCTCTGCATGGATGACGATACTCGCTCCGCCACACACGTTTGTATTATTCTTATTTTACCATATTCATTTATAAATTCTCAAGATTTGCCAATTTATCTATACAACAAAAAAGATATATACCGTACATAATAACCTATGCACAGCATATATCATTTTGCAGAGTATGCTCCTCATTTTACAGCAAATAAGTTCGTACCGCGTTCACTCTCATATTGTTTCACAAGTTTATAGAACGTCGTTTTCTTTAAATTACATCGCGTCATAGCCTCTTTCGCTGTAATCTCTCCTTGCCGCCATTCGCTCCAGGCTGCGATAAACGCTTCCGTAATTTCTTCCGGCGGCCGCCCCAGACGCGTATTTCGGCTAAATGCCGCTGCAATTCCTTCCGATTGACGGCGGCGGCGGTATTTTTTTTCCTGCTGCGATTCTACAGACAGCATTTCCAGAAGCAGCACATGCAGCACGTCCCACATCGTTTTTTCCATATCGCCAAACTGAGGATAGGCCATTAACGTAGTGGGAATGTCTAAAATGCGCACCGTCACCCCTTTGCGATAAAAAGCCAGCACCGTTTTTCGGATATCTTCTTTTGTACCGCCTATGCTGTATAGCGTTTGAAAATATATTTCATCGCCTGACTGCACTCGGCGCAGCAATTCTTGAATACCCGGCCGTTCCACTGTACGGCCATCTACTCTATCAACCGTAATGCACTCTTCCGGTATTTCATATTCTTTCAATTCGGCAATCTGCCGGTCTATAAATTTCTCTTTTGGACTTACTTTGACATAACCATATACATGGCCCTTCAATCCTACTCATCCCTTCTATGGCCATATAGACCTACTGACAAAACAGAAGCCATCCGAAAACAGATGGCTTCACTATTATTTACCGCTGTTCGTAAGGCTGTTTCGGTTCTGCCGAATACTTTCCAATGTTTTTTCCAAAGTACCTTCAATGTATTTCAATACATCAGCAGCATAGGTAATCGAGCTGTTTTTAAGTTCTTCTGACGACTGGTTTGCATTGCTGATAATCTGGTTTGCTTGTTCCTGCGCCTGACGCACCATTTCGCTTTCTTCGGTAATTTTAGCAATATGGTCTTTTGCCTGAGCTACGAGGCTGTCTGCATGTCTCTGCGCATCTGCTAAAATTTTTTCTTTTTCCATAACTACTTTATGGGCTTCGTCCATTTCAAGCGGCAAAGACTCTTTAATTTCATCCAAAATCTGCATGAGTTCATCTTCTTCTACCATGCGCTTATCAGAAAACGGTACTTTCGACGAGTTTAAAATCGCATTTTCCAAATTTTCCAATAATTTGTCTGTTTTCATTGTATCCACCCCTATTTTTGTATTCTATTGATATATTTTTCTTTTAAACGTTCTTCTACATAGGCTGGAACTAACCCCGCTACTTCGCCGCCAAAACATGCCAGCTCCCGAATCCCCGTTGAGCTGACAAAAGAATATTGATTGTTCGTCATAATAAAAGCTGTTTCCATTTCAGGGTCCACTTTTTTTATCAATAACGCCCGCTGGAATTCATATTCAAAGTCGCTCAAAGCGCGAAGTCCGCGAATAATTAAAGAACAATCTTTTTGCCTTGCATATTCATTTAAAAGGCCGCTGAAAAAATCGACTTCTATATTCGGAATATGAGCGGTAGTTACCCGAAGCATATCCGCCCGTTCTTCCATCGAAAAAAGCGGTTTTTTATTTGGATTTTGAAATACTGCTACGATAAGTTTATCTACTAACTTGCTGCTACGTTCAAAAATATCTATATGCCCGTTAGTTACAGGATCAAAACTCCCCGGACAAATGCCTATACGCATGGTTCTGTCTCACCTTCTGCATGTTTGTTTTTAAAAAAGCTGATGATGGTATCGCCGTATTCCTTAACTCTAAACAGCATCAAGTTTTCCGGTACGCTGACGGGTTCTTTTTTTGTATGCTCTATGATCAGAATACCGTCCTGCGCCAGCAGCTGCTTTTCTGACACGATATCTGCCACCGGCTGAACGAACCCTTTTTCGTACGGAGGATCCGCAAAAATATAGTCAAACCGACTATCCTTTACCGTCCGTAAATACTGATACACATCTTTTTTAATGATAACACACTCGGCCTCAAATCCGCAATAAATTATATTGTCTAAAATAATTTTTCCCGTTCGGTGTTCAACTAGAACCGCCTTTTCAGCTCCCCGGCTCACAGACTCTAAACCTAATGCACCGGTACCTGAAAATAAGTCTAATACGTTCGTGCCAGAAAAGCCATAATTTTCCAGTATGTTAAACAGGCTCTCTTTAATTCGATCTTGTGTCGGCCGCGTCAGCATTCCTTTTGGTGTCTTCAGCCGCTTTCCCCGCGCTCTTCCCGCTATGATTCTCATCTTGTTTCCACCTGTTTCTTCCGCTCCATCAGTTCATTGACAGCCTGCTGCGGAGTATTGCCGCAGTACAGTACCTCAAAAAGCTTCTCTGTAATCGGCATAGGAATGTTTTTTTCCTTTGCAATATGGTAGACAATATCCGTTGCCCGTACCCCTTCTATTACCATATTAGTTCCTTTTTGTATTTCTTCAATCGTTTTACCCTGACTCAACGCAATGCCGGCAGTCCGATTACGGCTGTGCGGGCTCATGCAGGTTGCAATCAAATCGCCCATTCCCGCCAATCCCATAAACGTATCCGGCTTTGCTCCGAAATGCACGCCAAATCGTTTAATTTCCGCCAATCCCCGCGTGATCAGAGCGGCTTTAGTATTATCGCCGTATCCTAATCCGGTAATAATCCCCGTACAAAGCGCTATGATATTTTTTAATGCGCCTGCATATTCAACTCCAATCATATCCTCATTCCGATATGCACGAAATGTCGGCAGCATATATGCTTCCTGGACCTTTTCCACAGCAGCTGCATTCATTCCGGCGATCACGGTTGCACTGGGCTGCCCGATTCCCACCTCTTCTGCATGATTTGGCCCGGAAAGCACGCAGATATTTTGGGTGATATGCCCCACAATATCGCTTACTGATTCCGACAAGCGCCGACCAGTCCCCTGCTCCAAACCTTTAGCAGTAAGCACTACTATCGTTTCCTCCTGAAGAAAAGGAAGCAGCTGTTTTGCCGCATCGGCAATTCCATGAGAAGGGGCCGCCAAAATAATCATGTCCGCGCCATAAAATACAGCGTTCATATCATGAGAAATAAAGAGATGATTCGGAAGCACTACGTTTGGCAAATACTTTTTATTGATTCTGGACTCAGAAAGTTCTTCAGCAAACGCTTCATTTCGGGCATACATCGATATGGACGCGTGTTTCGAAGCAAGCTGCACAGCCATTGCAGTTCCCCAGCTTCCAGTTCCATATATTGCTATTTTCATGGTGTTCCTCCTGCTATTTTTGTATACGCTCTACTTTCAGCTCTTTTCCAGCCAGCAACCGCTTTATATTATCTTTATGCTTATATATTACAAAGAAAGCTGCAACGAGCCCAAAGCCAATCATTTCCACAGGCTCGCCAAACGCATACATCAAAATCGGAACCAAACCAGCACCTACTACGGAACCTAGTGAGACATATTTAGTACAGGCAACAATAAGCGCCCAAACCAAAAATACGATCAAAGAAATCATAGGCGCTAAACAAATCATAACGCCCAAACCGGTAGCAACGCCTCGGCCGCCTGAAAATTTCAAAAATACAGAAAAGTTATGGCCTAAAATAGCAGCAATCCCACCGGCTATCATCATCGGTATCGTTTCATATTGATTTGCCAGCCACAATGCAGGCATATATTCGATGATAATATACTCCACCATAATATATCCCAAGTAGGTGCCTAACGCACCTTTAGCAGCGTCGCAGATAAAGACGGCCAAACCGCCTATTTTCCCCAGCACACGGTATGCATTAGTCGCTCCAATATTCCGGCTTCCATACAGCCGCAGATCCGTTCCATAAAAATATTTTCCTATCAGCAAACCCGAAGGAATCGAACCTAAAAAATAGGAAGCGATCACTACCATAATATAGGCGGCAATCATAATTCATCTCCATCTTTTTTACCGCGCAGGATCAGCCGTATTGGCGTTCCTTCAAATCCGAAAGATTCTCTCAAACGGTTTTCCAAAAAGCGCATATACGAAAAATGCATCAGTTCCGGCTCATTTACAAATAAAATAAACGTCGGCGGCTGCACACTCGCCTGCGTCATATAATAGATCTTCAGCATACGTCCCGCTTTAGACGGCGCTGGATTTACAAGCTGTGCGTCGGTAACAAGCTGATTCAGTACGCTGGTCGAAATACGCATATTCTGCTGCTCAGAAACATATTTGATTAAATCTGCCAACCGATGAATACGCTGTTTCGTCAATGCCGATGCATACAAAATCGGAGCATATTGCAAAAATCCTAGTTCATCACGAATGTCTTCTGTAAATCGGAGCGATGTTTTGCTGTCCTTCTCTACTAAATCCCATTTATTTACGACAATGATACAGCCTTTTCCCGCCTCATGAGCATAACCAACAATCTTCTTATCCTGTTCCGTTACACCATCTACGGCATCCAGCACAAGTACAACAACATCTGCCCGATCGATCGAACGGAGAGAACGCACAATACTGTATCTTTCAATCGGCTGGTCGATCTTAGATTTTCTTCTCATGCCGGCTGTATCAATAAGAACGAATTTAGAATCGCCCTGCGACCAATGCGTATCGATAGAATCTCTCGTCGTGCCAGCTACATCGCTGACAATAACCCGCTCTTGTCCCAGCAATGCGTTGACCAAAGAAGATTTACCGACATTTGGCCGCCCTATCATCGCAACATAAATCACATCTTCTTCTTTCGTTTCTACAGGGATATGATTGATATGCTCCAATACCGTATCCAACAAATCGCCCATATTCATTAAGTTTACAGCCGAAATACCAATAGGATCTCCCAGTCCTAACGAATAAAATTCATAAATATTAGCTTCCTGGTTAACACTGTCTATCTTATTAACAGCTAAAACAACCGGCTTGCCCGAAGTCCGCAAAATATTGGCTACTTCTTCATCCTGCGCCGTTACGCCTTCTTTTCCATCTACCACAAAAATAATAACGTCAGCTTCTTCTATTGCCAACTTTGCCTGATACCGCATGGATAAAGAAATCTTATTTTCCGCATTTTCAAACTCGATCCCACCGGTATCAATAAGAGTAAATTCTTTGCCCAACCATTCTCCGTCAAAATAAATGCGGTCCCTCGTCACGCCGGGAAAGTCTTCCACTATGGATATTTTCTTTTTTACTATCGCATTAAAAAGAGTTGATTTGCCAACGTTTGGCCGGCCCACTACCGCTATCAGAGGTTTATACATCTCTTATCCCTCACTTTACTTCATATAAATATTTTTTTAAATCTCCGGCAAAATCACATACCTGAACCGGGAAAGGCATCACTTTTTCAAATTCTTCCAAGGTCATGCCATCTAAAAATACTGGTTCGCCTTTGCGAAGCATCACGCCCGGAATAACCAGCACATCAGCATCGACATCACGAATCTGGTTCATTATATCTCCTGCAGTCACCAAACCTGTAACCGTAATCGATTCTCCAAAAAAATGATTTTTTATAGGAATTACTGTTACTTCATGCGGCGTATCCTGCACTACATCCTGTACAAATGGGGCTGCTGCCGTTCCTGTAACGACAGCAACTTTTTTCTTTTTAATGTCATCGGCTTTCACTTCAGTGTGCTTCCACTCTTCAGCAAAATAACGCATCATGCCAATACCATCTTCCAGCTGAGGATATCCATCATACCATTCGTCTGCAGGAACTTCTTTTCCTGCCTTGATATAAAATTCATCCGCTAAGTACGCAAACGTCGTACCTTCCTTTTCTCTCATTTTATTTTGAAATTCCTCGGCAATCGCAATCGTTTCTCTCGCACATTCCTCTGTAACCGGCGATAACGCATACAGTCCGTCCCGATGCTGCGTCATTCCCAGCGGCACAATAGCTACTGACTGCGCTGCCGGATATAAACCTGCCAAGTCAGACAAGGTCCTTTTCAGTTCTTCTTTATCATTATATCCAGGACACAGTACAATCTGACAATGGAACTCGATGCCCATATCCACAAGACGCTGCAAATCACACATAATCTGTGCCGCTCTTGGCTGACGCATCATCTTTTGCCGCAGGTCACCATTCGTCGAATGAACAGATACATACAACGGACTCAAATGATACTGCTGTATACGTTTATAATCTGCGTCCGTCATATTTGTAAGCGTAATATAGTTGCCATACAAAAAGGACATTCGATAGTCGTCATCCCGCACATATAAGGAATCTCTCAGCCCTTTCTGCATTTGGTCGATAAAACAAAAAATACAGTGATTTGCACACTGTCGAATTGAATCAAACACCGCACTTTCCAATTCCAAACCTAAATCTTCATCAAACCTTTTTTGGAAATAATGCTCTACTTTTTTTCCTTTTGATTCTGTTACCAAATGAATTTGCTCATCGGCAGCAGCAAAACTGAGCTCAATAAGATCACGAACCTTAGTCCCATTTACAGATATGATTTTATCTCCTGGTGTCACGCCATGCTGAGCCGCCAAACTGCCTGGCTTCACATTAGCAATAATACCTTTTGTTTCTTTCATTTTTAACTCCTATTCTATTTCATACTTCTATTCATTTTATATTGTAACATATATAGGAATACAAAAAAATAGTAAATAGAACAAGAAAGAAAAAGAAAAACCGAGCCTTTAGCTCGGTTTTTCTAGTTTTAAATTACTCGATAACTTCTCCAATTGTTTCAGCAGCCGCTTCATTTTTTTCACTGTTTAAGTACGAGTCTACTTCTTTTCGTTCTTCATCTTCAGCCACAGCGGTCATAGACAAGGAGATTTTTTTCTTATCCATGTCGATTTTAATAATTTTGACTGTTTTTTTATCACCTACAGCCAGCAGTTCTTCCACTTTAGCATTCCGCTGTTTTGTAATTTCAGAAACGTGCAGCAAGCCCTGCAATTCCGGATCAAAGGCCAAAATAGCGCCATACGGAAGCATTTTTACAACTTCCCCTTCTACCAGCGTACCTACACTATATTTTTCTACTGCTTCGATCCACGGATCCTGCTGCAATGCTTTCATCGAAAGAGAAATTTTTCCGCTTTCCTGGTCATAATTCTGAACCAATACTTTTACGGCTTGGCCAACGGTTAAGACGCTGTCTACCGTATCTACTTTTTTCCAGGAAATATCAGAGATATGCAGCAGCCCTTCTACGCCGCCCAGATCAATGAATGCACCATACGGCATGATTTTTGCAACGGTACCTTCCAATACTGCACCATTTACTACTTTTTCTAATGCAGCTGCCTGTCTTTCCGCCAATTCTTCCTGCAATACAGCTTTACGGGAAAGAACCAAACGGTTTTTACGGCTGTTGATATCAATAATAACGGCGCGGATTGTCTGCCCTACCAAATAATCTACATTTTTCACAAACCGGATATCTGCCTGCGAAAACGGAATGAAACCGCGCAAAGATTTGTATGTAACGACCAAGCCGGCTTTATTTGCTTCTTTACCTTCGCATTCTATAACGGTTTTATTATCAAATGCTTCCTGTGCATCGATCCAGTCCTGCGCTTTTTTCATTTTTACCAGCGATACTACAACAGCGCCGTCTTCTTTAATCGTATTAGCAATTTCCACTTTCAGTTCCTGACCAACAGAAATCACATCAGAAGCTGCTTCCGGCGTCGGCACTGCAATTTCTTTTACTGGCAGGATCGCTTCCGTTTTATAACCGATATCCAAAAATGCTGCGTCACGATTTACGCTTACAACAGTACCTTCTACTATATCTCCTTTTTTAAGATCCGTTTCAAAGTCAAACTGATCAATCAGCTCTTCACTCATCACTTCTACATTGTTTTCCATCATTTCCATTTTAGACACAACCTCCTGTATTATCCAGTCCGGCGTTGATGCACCGGCTGTAATGCCTATTTTGTTTTTTCCAGCAAACCAAGCCGTCTCCAGCTCAGCCGCCGTCTCGATATGGTACGTAGGGCAGTTTTCTTTTTGGCAAACTTGCGCCAGCCGAGTAGTATTGGCACTATTTTTTCCACCTACAACTATCATCATATCAGATTCTTTTGCTAATTGTATAGCTGATTCTTGTCTTTCCTGCGTTGCCGTACAAATCGTAGCATGCATTTCCAACTCATCTGCCTTGGTTTCGAGCACTGCTTTGATCCGCTCCAATTCCCGCGCTTCAAACGTCGTCTGTACAACAACACCCAGCTTAGCATGATGCGGCAAATTTTCTGCTTTTTCTATTGTTTCGATAACGAGTCCCTTATCTCCTGCCCATTTAGCAATACTAATTACTTCTGGATGCTTTTTTTCTCCCAAAATAACTAAATCATAACCTTTTTCAATAATATGTTTTGCATCCAGCTGCGCTTTCCGAACATGAGGGCATGTCGCATCTAAAAGCTCCAATCCCATTTGTTCTGCCTTTTTATAATAAGCAGGCCCTACGCCATGAGATCGAATAATCAATGTATCCCCATTCCCCAATTCATCTATTTCAGAAATGGGAGACACCCCTTTCTCCTTGAGTGCATTTACCAGCTGAGGATTATGAATGATGGGTCCTAGCGTATATGCCTGTCTCTTCTCTTTTACTGAATCTTCCGCAATCTGGATTGCCCGGCGCACTCCAAAACAAAAACCGCATGCTTTTGCTATTTTAATTTCCATTCTGTTCTCCTTCAGCATATTTTTGCACATCATGTATTCTATTATACACGATTTTATTCACTTCCTGTATAAGTTCTGGCGTTACTTTTTGCTTTTTTATAGGGATTGGCTCGCAAAAAATGATTTTGGGCCGGGATTCTTTTTTTAAGTTTCTCGAACCGATAATGACAGTTGGAATGATAGGCGTCCCCGTCCGCAATGCAATCACTGCCATCCCATCATGAAACTCTTTTAGCTTTCCATCTGCTGATCGGGTTCCTTCCGGAAATATACCCAAAATTTCCCCTTGCCTCAGCAGCGTATAGGCACAGCGGATCGCATCTACATCGATCTTTCCTCGGTGTACCGGAAATGCTCCCAGCCGTTTGATGACCCAACGCTGAATAGGATTGCGAAACAATTCTTCTTTTGCCATAAAGTGAGGAACGCGCTCCATAGCCGTTCCTACCATCGGCGGGTCAAAATTGCTGGTATGGTTCGGTGCAATAATCGCTCCGCCTTGTGCCGGGATATGTTCTTTTCCGCTTACTTCCAGCCCATAGTAGCTGAAAAATATCCGTTTAAATATCATTCGCATAATGCGGACAACAGGTGTATTCTCCAGTTTCATACCAGTTTACCTTTGACTAAGTCTAATATTTTTTCAGCGGTCTGTTCCAAATTCAATTCACTGTTATCCAGAAGAATGGCATCCTCAGCCTGCCGCAGCGGCGATTCTTCCCGCTGTGAGTCCAGAGTATCCCTCTCTTCGATATTTTGCTGTATCTCTTCAAATGTCGTTGTTCCGCCCTGCCCCTGCACTTCTTTCCACCGCCGCATTGCCCGTGATTTTGAAGACGCTGTCAAAAATATTTTAAGTTCTGCATTTGGAAGAACAACCGTTCCAATATCCCGGCCATCTAGTATGACGGCACCGTCTTTTGCGATGGCTCTTTGCCAGTCAGCCAACTTTTCCCGCACTGCTTTTATCGCCGCTACACGAGAAACATATGCGCTTACTTCTGCACTGCGGATCGCTGCCGTCACGTCTGTACCATTGACTTTCACCGTCGATCCCTGCATACGGATATCTGCCGTTTCCAATAATGCTTTGATCTTTTCATCATCAGTACAAGCAGCATCATGCTGCTGCATATACCAGGTAAACGCCCGATACATCGCCCCAGTATCCAAATACGTATATCCTAATCGCTTGGCAACAATTTTAGCAACGCTGCTTTTCCCTGCTCCTGCCGGGCCGTCAATTGCAATTGATATTTGTTTCATCCTATACTCACTCCTGATTGTTTATAGAGTTATAGAGCCGCGTCTTTCCCTGCCGCATATCCCGTTGAGAAAGCAGCCTGTAAATTATATCCGCCCGTATAGCCGTCAATGTCGAGTACTTCGCCGGCAAAATACAAGCCCGAAACCAGTTTTGATTCCATCGTAGCCGGCTGTATCTCTTTTGTCACTACACCGCCGGCTGTTACGATAGCTTCCGCTATCGGCCTTGTTCCCGTAATAGTGAAGGCAAAACCTTTTATCATATCAATCAGCTGCTTTCGTTCGTCTTTTGTTAATTGATTCACGGTTTTCTCCGGTGCTATACCGGATTTTTTCAAAACGGGGCCAATCATTTTTCTAGGAAGCATCTCTTGCAGTGCATTTTCCATATGCTTGCGGCTATACTTTTGAAAATCCCTCAGCATACGCTCATCAAGTTTTTCTTTTGTCAGCGCCGGCTTTAAATCAATGCTCGCCCTAAGCGGAAATTCTTCTGCTTTGCAGCCAGAAACCGCTCCGCTGGCAGAAAGAACAATCGGACCGGAAATACCAAAATGCGTAAACAGCATTTCGCCAAACCGTCGATATATCTCCTTATTTTTCCGGTATACAGCAAGCTCTACATTTTTAAGAGACAGTCCCTGCATTTCTGGTATAAGGGCATCATCCGACGTAAGCGGCACCAGCGCAGGTCTCAGTGCAGTCACTCTATGCCCAAACGCTTTGGCAAATTCGTACCCATCGCCCGTAGAGCCTGTTCCCGGATAGGACATCCCGCCTGTGGCAATAATACAAGCCTCTGCTTCATACACACCATTTTTACAGGAAATAATAAACCGATCTGCTTCTTTTTTAATGGACAGTACTTTTTCGTTCAACTGAATCGTGACCCCTAACTGCCGCAACCGATGGTAAAATGCCTTCCGCACTTCTATCGCACTGTCCGAGCAGGGAAACACTCGCCCTCCGCGCTCGACTTTCGTTTCTAATCCCCAGGAATGCAGCATGGCAATCAAGTCCTGATTATCAAACTGCTTATATACACTAAACAAAAAGCGTCCGTTTCCCGGTGTATTTTCTATTAATTCCGGAACAGAGCAAATATTTGTTAAATTGCACCGGCCCTTGCCGGTTATTCCCATTTTTTTCCCTACAATATCATTCTTTTCTAAAATGGTAACCGCCGCACCGTTTTCCGCTGCGCCAAGCGCCGCTAAAAGCCCGGCTGCGCCGCCGCCAATGATAACTACTGATTTCATTTTCTGATCCTCTATTTATAGGAATATAATTCCTGTACTTCTTCCTGCGTTAATTTACGGTACGCACCTCGTTTTACGCCGCTCAAACTCAGCCCCGCATACCGACTTCTTTTTAAATTATGAATACGGAACCCAAAATACTCAAACATTCGGCGCACCTGTCTGTTTTTCCCCTCATGAATAGTAATAGAAATATGAGATAAGTCTGTTTTTCTATCATACTCCACATAGGTAACGGTCGCCGGGGCGGTCATACCGTCTTCCAACGGAACGCCGGTCGCCAAATTCTCCAATACCGAATCGGATACTCGGCCTTTTACTTTTACTTCATACGTTTTTTCTACTTCATGTGATGGGTGCATTAGTATATTGGCTAATTCGCCGTCATTCGTCAGAAGCAGCAGTCCTTCCGTATATTGGTCCAGCCGTCCAATCGGATAGATCCGCTCTTTTTCTTCATTAAAATAACTCAGCACGGTCGTTCTTCCCTGCGGATCGGACACTGTACTGATAATTCCTTTTGGCTTATTAAAAAGATAATATACTTTCCGAGGCATTTCTATCCGTTTTCCATCGACCGTAATCAAATCTTTATGAGGATTTACTTTAGTTCCCAGCTCTGTTACGACTACGCCGTTTACCCGAACCCTCTTTTCCACTATCAATTTTTCACTGGCTCTGCGAGAGGCTACCCCGCAATTACTCAGTACTTTCTGCAAGCGTTCCATCTTGTTCCTCCAATTTTGCTTTCCATGATTCAGGAAGTTCTGCCAATAATTCTTCCAAAGAGCTTATTCCGGTGCACGTCAAAAAATGGGAGGTTGTCCCGTATAAAATCGGTTTTCCCGGTCCATTCAAACGCCCTTTTTCCTCCACCAGTCCCAGCTGCTGCAGCTGTTCGAGCAGGCGATCCGACGATACGCCGCGTATCTGCTCTATTTCCTGTTTAGTGACCGGCTGCCTATAGGCAACTACAGCCAATACTTCCATGCTCATCGGCTTCAATTTCAATACATTCGGCTGTACCGTCCGAAGCATTTCATACAGTTCGGGCTTTGTTACCAGCTGTACCATTGCAGCCCGGCGATGAAGCATTATCCCCCGTTCTGCAGCAGACAGCTGTACTGCCAACTGTTGTAATACCAGCTCCGTCTTTTCTTCCGTCCAATTAAACTTTTCTCGTATCTCCTGACAAGAAGCCGGATCTCCTTTCAAAAATAAAAAGGATTCTAATATCGCCGTATCATGAGCAGATACTTTCTGTTTGTCTGATAACAAGTCCATCGGCCCCTTTTGATAAATAATACGATTCCATTCGCAGTATTTCCAGCACTGCTAAAAACATAGTCAGCAATTCATATCGAGTCATACTGCGATGAAGCAGCGCGGATACAGAGACGCCTTCTTTCCATCGGCAGATAGATTGCTGTATTTCCGCAATCTTTTCATCTACATTCAATGGTTTTTCCTCTATATACGCTACCGGTGTTCGCTTTTCCGGTTCTTTTTGAAACAATCCCATAAATAATTCATAGAGTTCTCTTTGTTCAATTGCGCCGGCATACTGTGATGATTCCGGCATCGGCATGGGATCTCTGCCTAAAAAATATTTCTGATTTTCCCAGCAAGCCGTTATGTAGCCGGCCAACTCTTTTGCAAACTTATACTCTGCCAATTTTTTCTGCAGTATACGCTTTTCTTCTTCTGCATCCGCTTCCGGCTCTTCTGCCGCACTTTTCGGCAATAGATACCGTGATTTCATCTGCAGGAGCGTGGCTGCCATAACTAAAAAACGGCTGCCGTACTGTATATCAAAAACTGGCATCTGCTGTACATAGGCATTGAACTGGTCTGCGATTTCTATGATTGGAATATCATAAATATCCATTTTATTTTTCTCTACTAAATAGAGCAATAAATCCAAAGGGCCTTCGAAGTTGGATATTTGATAGGCCAACTTATTCATATATACCTCTTTTATTATAAATTAAATTGCGATGATATGCAAAATATTCAAGCTATAAGCTATTTAATGGTAACAAAAAAACATCTTTCTTACAAGAAAATTTCCCTTCTTTTATCGGCCTGCTTTTCATAGGTCTCTAAAAAAGGAAAAGCTATGGTTAATTTTGCAGTTTTGTATACCACAAAATCTCCATAGCTTTTTCTGCATTATTTTTTATGAGGCTCTTAACGGATCGGACAAGCTCCGGAAGAACAATCCTGCCGGTCATCTACAATCTCAAAATCTTCGCCTTCTTTTCCGCTTGCCCGCTCATATTGATTGAGCACAGCCGGGTTGAAAGGTTTCATCGCAGCTGCCAGCTTTTCATATTCCTCTTTCGTTATTTTTTCATAGGGCGCCAGTTCATAGGTATTGTCGTCCAGGCTCAAAAATGAAACTGCCAGCATATTATCCCAGTTTTCATATACATTTCGGCATACATCGTCCCACTCGTCATCTTTCACGCTGATTGTATTGGAACTATTCATTTCTGTATAGTTTTTCTGGAAATCATAATACGTTTGCAGCTGTTCCAATGCACTCACGTCATATTTTGTTCTTTGTACAGGAGACTGGCATGGAAAATCCACTACTTTCGTTCGTACGTTCGGCTCTTCCTGTCCCACTTCATTATGTACGCTCCAGCCTAACTCTACTGCCGTTTTTGCTAATGGATCTTCTGCGCTGACTCGAATACGACGGATATAATAATCACTATGCGAATAATGCAGCCCCGGAGAAACCCCTCCGGCTACTAAAGACAGCGTCCCTTCCGGTTTGATCGCCGTTACCAGCAAGGATGGTGATAACCCCAGCTCTTTTGCATATGCATCTGCGCTTTCCCTAATCACTGCATGCAGCTTTTTCTGCAATGCGATTTCTTCTTCTCTGGTATAGCCAAGCGCTTCCATCGCATCTTTCCATCCAGTTAAAGAGCACCCTAACAGGCGGTCTCGCTGATGCGTCTGATTCCATTCATACAATTCCAACTCAATACAAGTCATTCGATAACATGCGCGGGCAGACAGCCGTTCCGCCTGCATCAATTCTTCTTCCATTAATTTGCCATCTTTAACAAATCCCATCATATTAACAGTTGTTAAATTGCAAACAGAGTTCTTCGGCAGCAAAATTTCAAAGCAAGGATTGAATCCTTCAAAATACGGATGCCGCCTACGGCCTTCCGCAGCATTAACAAATCCCGGTTCCCCCGTATAGCGAAGTGTTTTGAAAATATCCTGCAGCCGTTCAAACGATGGTTTCTCTTCAAAAAATATAGAATTATTGCTCATGAAGCGATGATACACATTAGGGGTTAAATTTGATTTTGCCTGGATCGTTTCTTCATCTTCCGGCGAAATAATCGCAGTTTCCGAGGTCCGCCGAACCCCGCCAACCACAACATTTTCACCGATAATATTGCAAATATCCAGCACATGAATCGGCCGCAGCACGCCATTTACCGGGCGCGGCGCGTATTCATCCGTTCGAATTACTTTATCTATTTTATAAAACATGTTCGCCAGCGAATCATGGCCGGAAGCCGTCCCGCCAAATTTTTTCAGTCGCTCGCCTTTTGGCCGAACACTGTCATAAATCATACGCACTTTCTTTACCTGACGGTAATCATGCCGGGTAAGGATATGGAAATAAAATTCCAGCGCTTGCACCCAGCCTTCTTTAGAATCGCCGATCTTAATATCCGCAGTATCGCCCCGGCTCATGTCCAGCGTAGTATTGTCATGTCTCCACATCACAGGAAGGGCATGATACGGTACGTTTTCCAACTCTACATCTTGCCGGAATGGCGGAAGTTTTTTTACATCTCGCTGCAAAATCCTAAATCCTACGCCGGTTCCTACCATAAGAAGATAGAATAAGTCATAGAAACTCTGCATGGAATCCATTACGGTGAACGAACAGTTAAAATTTGCTGTAACTAAATCTTCCGATGATGGAGTGCCGCCGATCCATAAACTCCGACCGCTAATAAATTGCCGAAGATTAAACATATTATCAAAAAGCTGCTGTGCCTCTTCTATACTGGAAGCCGCAAGGCGGCAATTATATGTCAGCGCACGTATACAGGTCTCCTTCCAAGTTTCCCGCCGCCCTTTTTCCTCTATCCACCGAGAATAGGTTCGATAGTATACAAACGTAGACAGCGGTGACATATGAGAAGGAAAGTCTGGATATTTTGCCAGAAATGCTTCGTCAAAGGACGTAAATATTGGATATGTCACTTGCTTTCATCCTTTCTTTGTTGAACTTATTCTATCTTACACTATTTTACCCGTCAACTCAATATATAGTTTTTATTTATCTTCTTCATCACTATATATTGTATTAACAAGAAGTACAAAGAGCAGGCAAAAAATCGCCTGCTCTGGTGTTATTTCATATATTTTTGTAAAAAACGAATCCCTTCATCCATCATGTTTACCGTAAGAAAATGCCCTAATTTAGGATAAAGGACAATTGATGCCTGCGCGCCTTCCTGCTGCAATCGTTCAATACATTCTTTCTGCGGGAGTGGCGAAACGCTGTCGTCCACAGCTCCGTTCAACGCCAGTATAGGAATCTCTTTTAAGATTTCCCTGTGTCTAAATGGATCACGCTGCTTTATCTTTTCGGTTATCTCCCGTGCCGCTTCACTATCAGGAATATTCCAATCGCGCCGCATGATCCTATCACTTTGTTCCCACCAGCCCGATCCATTAAATGCTGCAGCAGCCTGTATATCCAGTCCGGAAGCAGCAATTCCCATCGCCGTAATGCCTCCCATGGAATGTCCGACAATACCTATCGGCTTTGTATCTAACGACCGAATATATTGAAAAAGCATCCGGCTTTCTTCAACATTTTGAAAAATAGTTTCCCAGAACACCGGATAGGCTTCTTCCGCTTCATAATCATCTAAAACACCTCGCTGCCCATGATGAATTGCATCGGGCAGCAAAACGCGGTATCCATAGGAAGCAAAAATTCGTCCCCGAAGCCGCTGCAATTCTTTGCAGGACGTCCAGCCATGATAAAAAATAATCGTACCTTGTATCGGAATTTCTTCATATTCCAAAATCAATATCGGAATATCGCCTATTATTTGCTGATGTTCTGTTATCATAAGCCTTTTCTCCCATTCTCCCGATTTCTTTTTGCCAAAGGCGGCTGCAGCAGCTCAGCCCACATCAAACCTTGCAATGCCTGATTGGCGCTTACCGATATAAGAGGCTTTTTCTTCGCCGGTCGTTTCGGCGCGGCTTCTACTGCAGACGCTGATATTCCGGCGGCTCTTTTTTCTGCCAGCTTTTTCCGATAAACTGCTAAAATCTTATTTTCCTCTTTTTCAGCATCCGAACTATCCTGCCGGGAAACTGCCTCCTGATCGGCCTTAGCAGAAGATTCTTTGGGTTTAGTTTCTAATACCGGCGCCTCTTCCCACCGTCTCACTTTATCCGTCCGCGGAAGAGACTCCGTTTTAGCGGCAGGCCGCTGTTTCTGCTGTGTTCGAGGCTTCGTTTTTACTTTTCTTTTTCGCAGCAGATCCGGGAGAAATACTACTGCCATAATAATAGCATATACTAAAAACTCGTCCATTATATCACCTAGTTTTCTTCCGTTTCTTCACCAGAACCGGCTTTCGCAATCGTTTCCCTCATTTCTGTATCTGCCATAATATTATTCATATTATAGTAATCCATTACTCCCATATTTCCATCTTTCAGTGCCTGTGCCAATGCTTTAGGAACTTCAGCCTGTGATTCCACAACTTTTGCCTGCATTTCCTGTGTGTACGCTTTCATTTCCTGTTCTTTTGCCACAGCCATAGCACGGCGCTCTTCTGCTCTTGCCTGGGCGATCCGTTTATCCGCTTCGGCTTGGTCTGTCATCAGCTCTGCTCCAATGTTTCTGCCTACATCTACATCGGCAATATCAATAGATAGAATTTCAAAAGCAGTACCGGCATCCAGCCCTTTATTCAACACCGTTTTCGAAATATCGTCCGGATTTTCCAATACATCAGAATGATTGTTTGAAGAACCGACACTGGTGACAATCCCTTCCCCAACACGGGCGATAACCGTCGCTTCACCTGCACCTCCGACTAGTCGGTCGATATTGGCTCGTACCGTCACCCGAGCTCGTACTTTCAATTCTATCCCATTTTTAGCTACCGCCGAAATGAGCGGCGTTTCAATGACTTTAGGGTTAACGCTCATCTGTACCGCTTCCAGCACATCACGGCCAGCCAGATCAATTGCCGCAGAGCGTTCAAATGTCAGCGGAATCTGCGCCCGCTGCGCAGCAATCAAGGCATCTAC
>UREG01000012.1 GCA_900546795.1 uncultured Veillonellaceae bacterium
TATCCGGAAGAAAACCGCGGACTGATTCCTATGTTTACAGGAATAGACGGGCTCCGTTTCCGTCATCCGGTAACTCCGGGGGACACGGTAGTGATGAGAGCGGAAATTACGAAGATAAAAGGCCGCATGGGCAAAGTAGAGGCAAAATCGTATGTAGGGGATAAGCTGTGCGCGGAAGGAACGTATATGTTTGCGTTGATGCCGGGCCAGGATCCAAAAAAATAAGCATCGACGATAGTAAAGGAAACCTAGGTATGAGGAGTGACACGAACGTGGAAGAGATAAAAGTACAGGCAGAGCCGATGATTCATTCGACCGCTTGTGTTCATCCCGATGCTAAAATCGGACCGGGCGTAAAAATCGGCCCTTATGCAGTAATTGGACCCCATGTCGAAATCGGGGAAGGAACCGAGGTAATGGCGCATGTCGTTATTGACGGCTGGACAAAAATCGGTAAGAACTGCCGGTTTTTCCCGAGTGCTTCAATCGGATCTGAGCCGCAGGACTTGAAGTTTTACGGTGAAAAAAGTTATGTATATATTGGAGACAACTCCGTATTTCGTGAATTTGTTACCGTGAGCCGGGCGACCGGCGAGGGCTGTGAGACCAGAATTGGTTCTAATTGCTTGTTTCAGGCATGCACGCATATCGCTCATAACTGCATTGTAGGAAATAATGTCATTATGAGTAACTGCGCTGGACTGGCCGGCCATGTTATTGTAGAAGACCGCGTCGTAATCGGCGGATTGGCTGGCGTGCATCAATTTGTAAAAGTAGGCCGCAATGCCATGATCGGCGGATTGGCAAAAGTCGTGCAGGATATCCCGCCGTTTATGATTGCAGACGGACAGCCGGCACGCATTATTGGTCTGAACAGCGTAGGTTTGTCGCGGGCAGGAATGAGCGACAGCGTAAAATCGAATTTGAAAAAAGGATTTCGGATATTGTTCCGATCCGGCTTAAATGTTTCACAGGCGATCGCTGAAATGGAGCAGGAGCTGGATTCGTCGGAAGAAGTTGAACATTTGCTGCGTTTTCTGCGAGATGCAGAACGAGGCATCTGCCGCGCTAGAAGAGAATAGTTACAGAAAAGGATGGATAGGTTTATTATCCATCTTTTTTTGATATTTAATAAGAATATGTGGTAAAATAATGGGTAGTTTAAAATTTTTAGGCGGTGACATATGAAACGGTTAGGATTGTTGGCCGGCGTGGGAAATTTGCCGGTGGAGTTCATGCGGGCAGCGCAGAAACAAGGATATGCAGTAGTAGTAATCAGTCTTCTGAAAGGGACGGCTCCGGAACTGAAAGAAGAAGCAGATGTATATTATGAAATAAATGTAGCGAAACTGGATAAAGTAATAAAAACGTTGGTAAAAGAACAGGCGCTGGAAGTGACCATGATTGGCAAGGTCACAAAAGAAGTGTTGTTCCAGGGATTGAATTTTCCGGACATGCGAGCATTAAAGCTGCTTAATCGCCTGCGAAACCGTGAAGATGACACGATTATGCTGGCTATTGTAGAAGAATTGGCGAAAGATGGCATCACCGTTGCAGATCAGACTAGTTTCCTTCAGGCTATCATGCCGGAAGAAGGGATATTATCGAAGCGGAAACCGACTAAAGAAGAATGGGAAGATATCGAATTTGGATTTCACATTGCTAAAGAGATGGGTGCTTTGGATATTGGACAGACGGTTGTCGTTAAGCATAAAGCCGTCATGGCAATAGAAGCCATTGAAGGGACTGACGCCTGCATTTTGCGGGGCGGTAAGTTAGGCCGGGGAAATTCTGTCGTTGTAAAAGTAGCGAAACCTAATCAAGATGTCCGATTTGATGTGCCCGCCGTCGGGAAAAAGACGATAGAATCGATGATAGAAAGCGGCTGTTCCGTATTAGCTATGGAAGCAAAGCGCACCTTATTCGTGGAACAGGAAGCGGTTTTAAAGCTAGCTGCAAAGCATAATATTTGCATATGCGCTGTACGTAAAGAGGGACAGATATGAAAATTATGTTTTCTGTCGGAGAAGCTTCCGGCGATGTGCATGGCGCAAGCGTAGCGGCGGCCATAAAAAAAGCGGCGCCTGATGCGGAGCTTTTTGGTATGGGCGGCGGAAAGATGGCGGAAAGCGGTGTTCGAATCATTTATGATATAAAAAACTTGGGTTTTATTGGTGTTGCGGAAATTATAAAAAAAATCCCGTTTTTCTTCCGCCTTCGCGACACGCTGGCTGAGGCAATGAAAAAAGAGCGGCCGGATGTGCTGGTCTGTATAGATTATCCGGGATTTAATATGCGCCTGATGAAGACAGCTAAAAAATTAGGGATACCGGTAGTATATTATATTTTACCGACGATCTGGGCCTGGCATAAAAGCCGGGGGAAAGATATTGCACGGTATGCAGACGGCGTAGCGTCTATTTTCCCATTTGAGGCAAAAGCGTATGAAGAAATCGGCGCGCCGGTTACTTTTGTGGGTCATCCGCTGCTGGATATCGTAAAGGCTTCGATGTCTAAAGAAGAAACTCGGCATACTATGGGGATTCCGGAGGGAAAGAGAGCCATCCTTTTAATGCCTGGGAGCAGGAAACAAGAGGTGCAGTCGTTATTTCCGGTAATGCTGCAAGCAGCGGAAGCACTGCAGCGGCAGTATGACGATTTGTGCTTTGTTGTTCCGCGAGCCTCTACGATCAGCCTGAAAATGCTGACAGAGCAGTTGGAGAAAGCAGCAATACCGTATGTTATCACCGAAGGAAAGCAATATGATGTGATGAATGTATGTACTGCTGCGGTGGCGGCTTCCGGTACGGCGACGCTGGAAACGGCGCTGATGGAACTTCCTACGGTATTGATTTACAAGGTAGCGCCTCTTACGTATCGGCTGGCGCAGATTTTAGTGAATATAAAAATGATTGGGCTGCCGAATATCGTGGCAGGCAGAGAAATCATTCCGGAATTTTTACAGGATGAGGCGACTCCGGAGCATGTGGCAGGAGCACTTCGCCGGCTCTTGGATGATGAAGAATATAGAAATACGATGAAGTTGGAATTGGCCGGCGTAAAAACGGCGTTAGGCGATCCGGGAGCAGTTTCCCGCGTGGCTGAACTGATTTTAACCATCGCAAAGGAGTAAGGAATGAAAACATATAAAAGCTATGAAAGCTATCGGCGGCTGCTGGTATTTGTAAAACCGTATGTGCCGAGGCTGATCGTGTCGCTTCTGTGCATGGTGCTGGCGTCGGCTACAAATGTGGTTGTACCGTGGCTGATTAAAGATGTGATCGATAAAGTGTTGACCCAAAAAGATGTTTTTACACTGAATTTGATCGTGTTTGGCATTTTGGTGCTCTTCTTTTTTCGAGGACTGTTTTTTTATGGACAGACCTATTTAATGAATTATATCGGCCAGAAAGTGATCATCGATATACGGGAAGCATTGTACCGGCATTTACAGCGTTTATCGCAGTCTTTTTATGACCGCAGAAAAACAGGGGCTGTAATGAGCAATATGACGAATGATGTATCGGCATTGCAAGCGGCAATTGTAGATAACCTGGTATCTCTGGTTTCGGAAACGGTTGTGCTGATTGGATCGTTGGTATCCATGTTTCTGCTTCACTGGAAATTGACGCTGCTGACGCTGACAATTGTGCCCATAGTGCTGATAACGACGGACTTTTTTGGAAAACGTCTGCGCAGTGCCGGCCATGAAGTGCAGGGGCGAATCGCAGATATTACGGCCTTGCTTCAGGAAACTATTTCCGGCATTCGAATCATTCGGTCCTTTAATCGGGAAAACTATGAGATAAATCGGTTTACTGAGCAAAACAATCAAAACTTCCGCGCGGTCATGCGGACGTCAAAATTACTTTCTCTCTTGACGCCGGTTGTTGAATTTCTGGCGGCTATTGCGATCACTGCAATTATTTGGTACGGCGGCATGAGCGTTATCAATGGCGTGATTACCGCAGGGGCATTGATTGCATTCTTGATTTATGCGATAAACTTAGCGAATCCGGTGAAACGTATCAGTAATGTGTATGGGAATATTCAAAAATCATTGGCTGCGGCGGATCGGGTTTTTGAAATACTGGATACGGAGCCGGAAATCAAAGAAAAGGAAAACGCGATTGCACTTCCGCCAATCGAAGGACGTGTTTCGTTTGAGCATGTGGGATTCTCTTATGATGGAACGCGCATGGCGCTGCAGGATTTCACTCTCGATGTGAAACCGGGGGAAATGGTGGCGTTAGTCGGCCCCAGCGGTGCGGGAAAATCTACGATTATCAACTTGCTTCCCCGCTTTTATGAGACGGCAGAAGGACGCATATTGATTGATGGGGTCGATATAAAAGATGTGACCTTTGCTTCGCTTAGAAATCAGATCGCTCTGGTACCGCAGGAAACGATGCTTTTTAACGCGTCGATAAAAAATAATATTTTATATGGACGGCTGGATGCTTCCGATGAAGAGGTCATTGAAGCGGCAAAAGCGGCGAATGCCCATGAATTTATCATGAGTTTGCCGGCTCAATATGATACAATGGTGGGAGAGCGGGGAAGCTCGCTTTCCGGGGGGCAGCGCCAACGAATCGCTATTGCCAGAGCCATATTAAAAAATCCCCGGATTTTGCTTTTAGATGAAGCAACGTCTGCATTGGATACGGAAAGTGAAAAGGTAGTACAGAATGCGTTGGATCGATTGATGAAGGGGCGGACGACGTTTGCGGTAGCGCACCGGCTGAGTACGATACAAAATGCGGATATGATCGTTGTTATCGATAAAGGCCATATCGCAGAAGTCGGCACCCATCAGGATTTGCTCAAAAAAGATGGGCTTTATGCATACTTATATTCGGTGCAATTTAGTGAAAAAGCGGAAGGATAAAAATATGTATTGGTTTTATAATATAGCGCTGGTAATGTACTGGGCGACGCTGATCCCAATGCTTTTATATCGGCTGATTAAAGAAGAAGGATTCTTTCAGCGTATCAAGCAAAGCATCGGTTATTTGCCGGCTGAATTAAAAGAAAAAATATCCAACCGTCATGCTATATGGCTTCATGCAGCGTCTGTAGGAGAAATTGTTGCTACAAGTCCTATCGTGCGGGAAATACGAAAAGAGATGCCGGAAGCGGTTATCGTGGTGTCCGTTGTTACGGCTACCGGATACCGCATGGCGCGCCAAATTATTAAAGATTCGGACGGATTGCTCTATTTTCCTTTGGACTTGCCGTATTTTACGAACCGGATTTTAAATATTATCCGGCCTAAAATTATTCTGCTCGTAGAAACGGAGATTTGGCCGAACTTTCTGCGGATAGCAGAAGAAGAGAAAATTCCAGTTATGATGGTAAACGGGCGGATCAGTCAGCGGAGTGCGTTTCGGTATCGGCTGATACATGGTTTTACCAAAAAGATCTTGTCCTCTATTCGGATTTTCTGTATGCAAAGCCAGGTAGATAAAAAGAATATCATTCATATCGGCGCAGATCCGAATAAAGTGACGGTAACAGGGAATACTAAATACGACCAATCCTATGCGATTGTAAGCGAAGAAGAAAAGCAGCGGTTTCGCTTTGTGTTTGGCGTTGAAAAAGACGGAGGTCCTGTTATGATTGCCGGCAGTACGCACAGCGGGGAAGATGATATTGTTTGCCGGGCCTTTGTAAAGATCCGGGAAGAATTCCCGAAAGCAAAACTTATTATTGCGCCGCGCCATATTTTTCAAGCAGATCAAGTAGCGGAAACGGCGCGTAAATATGGTCTTATTCTGCAAAAGCGAAGCGATATAAGAGAAGAAGCAAAGGCCGGAACAGATGGTGTTATCCTAGATACGATTGGAGAATTAGGGCGGATATATAGTATCTGCGATCTGGTGTTTGTCGGCGGAAGCATGGTATCTGTCGGCGGGCATAATATTTTGGAGCCGGCCGCGCATGGAAAACCGATCATTGTAGGGCCGCATATGTTCAATTTTATTGAAATTTTTGAACTGCTCAGCAGCAGAGGCGCTTGCAAAATGGCGCAGAACGAAGCGGAATTCAGCGAAATTTGTCTGCAGATACTCCGTGACCGCGCGTTGGCTGAATCTATGCGGCAGAGCTGTTTAAAAATTGTAGAAGAAAATCAAGGGGCTACAAAGCGAAACTTGGAAGAATTGAAACGATTGATGAGAGAAGAAAATTTATTGTAGTGGAGTAAAGGAATGAATATCCGTAAATCAGGAGAAGCCTATTTTCATCGCTTAATTAAATACGGTCCTGAAACTATGTGGGATAAAGGAATAACCGCCGTATTAAGCGGTCTGTCCCGAGTATATACCAAGGCGATGCTAAAAAAAATGAATACCTACCTGCACCGTGAAAACGGTCAGACAAAACTTCCGGTCAAAGTACTTAGCATCGGCAATATTACCGTCGGCGGAACGGGAAAAACTCCAATGGCTTGTTATATTGCGGAATACCTATATCAGTCAGGGTATAAAGCGGTACTCCTGAATCGCGGATACAAAGCAAAAAAAGAAGGGGAAGCGGCAGTTTTGTCAGATGGAAAGCATTGTCTTCTTTCGGCGGCAGAAGGCGGCGACGAGCCGTATTTACTGGCAAAAAAACTGCCCTATATCCCGGTAGTTATTGGCAGAAAGAGAAGCCTTACCGGCCAGCTGGCTGTCCAAACGTTTCAGCCGGATATACTGATCATGGACGATGGATTTCAGCATTGGGCAGTATATCGGGATCTGGATATCGTGCTGATTGACAGCACGAATCCGTTTGGCAATAAAAAAGTGATTCCTGGAGGTATATTGCGGGAACCTATCGAACATTTAAATCGGGCAGATTTAGTGATTCTAACTAAAACAGATCAAATACAATCAACAGAGGATGTATGTGAAACGATACGGTGCTATAATAAGAACGCGCCTATCGTAGAGAGTATTCATAAAATAAAAGGACTGTGTACGTATCAAAGCTGGGCGGCAGGCGAGCCGTCCTGGCATATGCCGAAAGAAAAGCGGGCCATTGCCTTTTCTGCTATTGGGAATCCTGCTTCCTTTCATCATTTGATTGAGACGATGGGGATTGAGGTGGCGGAAACGTATTGCTTTGAAGATCACCATCAATACACAGTAAAGGAAATAGAAAAAATCGTACATCGAGCGAAGCAGGCAAAGATGTGCATTATTACAACGGAAAAAGATGCAGTAAAACTTTCAGAAATCGTGAAAGAAGAACTGCTGTATATATTGACAATTGAAATAGAGATCACAAAAGGCAAAGAGATTTTAGAACGGCGCCTGCGTGAACTTATGGAGGGATAGAAATGAAAATATTGTGTGTGATTCCTGCACGATATGCATCAACGCGTTTGCCGGGAAAACCGCTGGTTGATATTTGCGGCAAGACGATGATTCAGCGCACATACGAACAGGCAAAGAAAGCAAAGATACCAGATGAAGTAATCGTAGCAACAGATGATAAACGGGTTTTTGACGAAGTGGTGCGTTTTGGCGGAACGGCCGTTATGACCAGCCCTCATCACATGAATGGAACGGATCGGTTAGCGGAAGTAGCCTTGCTTCATCCGGAAGCCGATGTCATCGTAAATGTACAGGGCGATGAACCTTTGATTGCACCAGATGTTATCGACCGGTTATGCAACGTATTTATCCGGCCGGAAGCGCCGCCTATGGCAACGGTAGCGACAGAAATGGACGAGGAAGAATATCAGGAAGCCAGTGCGGTAAAGGTAGTGATGAATTTGCAGGGAGAAGCCATGTATTTTTCCCGTTCGCTGATCCCTTATCCGCGGAATGCTTTCGGACTAGGCTCTACTCCATACAAGCACATTGGGATTTATGCATACAAAAGAGATTTTTTACTTAAATATGCAGAAATGGAACCGACGCCAATAGAAAAGACCGAATCGTTAGAACAGCTTCGAGTATTGGAAAACGGATATAAAATACAAGTTATCGTAACAAGTCATAAATTTATCGGGATCGATACTCCGGAAGATCTGAAAAAAATCCGGGAATATTTCAGTAAAAAAGGAGAGGCATAGAATGAAGTCTGTACAAGTAGGCGATCTTACGTTAGGCGGAAATAAAGAATTGTTTTTACTGGCGGGACCTTGTGTAATAGAGGATCCAGACCGGGTTTTGAAAATAGGGGAAGGCATTAAAGCAATTTGTAAAAGACTGGGAATGCCATTTGTATTTAAAGCTTCTTTTGACAAAGCGAACCGGTCTTCTTACAGCTCGTATCGGGGGCCTGGTTTGACGGAAGGCCTCCGAATATTAGGCGAAATAAAAAAAGAACTGCAGGTCCCTGTGGTCAGCGATATCCATTCGATCGAACAGATTGAACCGGCAGCGGAAGTTTTGGACATATTGCAGATTCCCGCCTTTTTATGCCGGCAGACAGACCTGGTATACGGTGCTGCTAAAACAGGCAAGACAGTAAATGTAAAAAAAGGCCAGTTTATGGCGCCGCTGGACATGAAAAATGTAGTGGGAAAAGTGCTGGAAGCTGGAAATGAGAACATTATGCTGACAGAACGAGGCTTTAGTTTCGGCTATAATAACCTTGTAGTAGATATGAGATCTTTTCCTATAATGAGAAGCTTTGGCTATCCTGTTGTTTTTGATGCGACACATAGCGTGCAGCTGCCGGGAGGCGCTGGAACAGCATCTTCGGGACAGAGAGAATTTGTGGCGAATTTAGCAAGAGCTGCAGTGGCTTCCGGAGTAGACGGAGTGTTTATGGAAGTGCATGATAATCCGGCGGAAGCCTTATCCGATGGACCGAATATGCTTTATTTAGATACGTTGGAAGAAGTCTTGACGGATTTAATAGCTATCAATAAAATTGTAAAAAAATAGTGAGGGATCAACTATGACGATTTTAGAGCAGGCGCGGGAAGTACTGCATGAAGAAGCGCAGGCGATTGAAGCGCTTATACCAAAACTGAATCAGAGCTTTGTCGATGCGGTAGAACTTATTTTAGTTTCAAAAGGGCGTGTGATTGTAACGGGAATGGGAAAATCCGGTCATATTGCACGGAAAGTGTCTGCTACGCTGGCAAGTACAGGTACGCCGTCGCTGTGGCTTCATCCTGCTGAAGGGATCCACGGAGATTTAGGCATGGTGACTGCCGACGATATTATCATTGCGTTTTCTAACAGCGGTGAAACGACAGAAATTATAAATTTATTGCCATCGCTTCGGCGAATAGGAGCCAAACTGATTGCTGTCGTAGGAAACCATACGTCGACTTTGGCAAAAAATGCGGATATTATTTTAGATGCCGGTGTGGAACGGGAAGCGTGCCCGCTGGGGTTGGCGCCCACTTCAAGCACCACTGTTGCCTTGGCACTGGGAGACGCACTGGCCGTGGCATTATTGACTTCGCACCATTTTACGCCGGAACAGTTTGCTATTTTTCATCCCGGCGGTTCGTTGGGCAGAAAACTGCTGCTTACGGCGGAAAATATTATGCATGGCGGCAACGATAACCCGGTTGTTTCCATTGACAGTTCCGTACAGGACGCGCTGTTTATGATGACGGAAAAAGGACTCGGTGCAGTGTCTGTTGTAGATGAAGAAGGAAAGCTGGTTGGCCTGGTTACCGATGGTGATGTGCGCAGAGGGTTAAAGACCGGTACGCATTTCCTGCAATGGCCGGTAGACGCAATGATGACCAAAAATCCTCGTACGATTACCCAGGGAAAATTAGCCGGAGAAGCGCTCCATATCATGGAAAAGAATCAGCCACGGCCAATTACCGTGCTGCCTGTAGTAGATAAAGACGGAAAAGCAGTGGGCATGCTTCATATTACGGATTTGCTCAGAAGAGGCGTCATGTAATGAAAGAAATACGATTGATTGCGCTAGATGTTGACGGCGTATTAACGGATGGCAAGCTATATTTTGGAGAACACGGAGAAATGGCGAAAGCGTTTCATGTATTTGACGGCATGGGAATTTCGTTAGCAAGAAAAAGCGGTATAAAAATAGCTGTTATTACCGGCCGGTATTCTCCGATGGTACAAAAAAGAGCGGAAGAACTTCATATTGAATATATTTATCAGGGAATAGGAGAAAAACTTTCGGTATTTGTGAATATTTGTCAGGAGATGGGCATTTGTTTGGAAGAGGCTGCTTATATCGGGGATGACCTCAATGATTTGGGCTGCATTGTTCAAGCTGGGTTTGGTGCTTGTCCGGCAAATGCTTGCGCCGAAGTGAAAGCAGCGGCAGAGTATTGTTCGCCTCTGTATGGCGGAGAAGGCGCCGTTCGTGATATTATTGAAAAAATATTGAAAGAAAATGGAACGTGGAATGCGTTGGTGGCTGCATACGGTGCTGGCCGCATGCAGACGGAACAATAAGAGAAGGGAGACAGCAGTGTGTCTAATAAATGGCAGTATCATACATTGAAAGGACTCAGTAAGTGCGTTTGCTGCCTTCCATATCAGAATGTGGTTTCGATAGGAAGAAGTCTGGGTCCTGTAATATCAAAAATATTGAAGAAGCAGCGCAAGCGAGGCATTTATCATTTGATACGCGGATTAAAGTGCAGTGAAGCTGAAGCGAATCAAATTATGGACACATTATTTCGGAATATTGGACAGTCTGTTATGGAGGTATTGTATTCTCCGCGGCTCACAAAAGAAAATATTCGGGAATATGTGGAATTGGATCATCCAGAATATTTAGAACAGGCTTTGGCAGAGAATAAAGGCGTCGTTGTTTTGACCGCTCATATCGGCAACTGGGAATGGATGGGCGCTTCGCTGGCTCTATATGGATATCCAACAACAACGATTGTAAAAAAGCAGCCGAACGATCAGCTCACAAAGATATTAAATGAATATCGGGAGATGGCTGGGATAGAAGTCTTTTCCCGCGGCGGAAATGAGATGGTAGGCGCTGCCAGAGCGTTAAAGAAGAAAAAATTACTGGGATTTTTGGCAGATCAGGACGGAGGTTTTCATGGTGTCCCCATGGAATTTTTAGGAAAAATGTCGTCAACACCGGTGGGACCGGCCGTATTTTCGCGGCGTTTCCAGTCGCCGATCGTACCTATTTTTACACTTCATAAGCCTGACGGCGGGCATTTAGTGGTTATAAAAGAAGTTATCCATTTTGAAGATACGGGAAATGAAGAGGAAGATATTGCTCGGATGACTCGTAAAATGGCAAAGATTATTGAAGATTTTATCAAAGAACATCCTACGGAATGGCTTTGGTTCCAGCATCGCTGGAGTACGAAGCCGGAAGAGATCATTGCATTGCAGCAACAAAACCAGGAGGTAACGGATGCTGAAGCGCATAAAAGAAAATAAGCTGGCTGTTGCAGTCACAGCAGCCTTTCTTATATTCGGCTGCATTTGGTTTGTGGGTATCACGGAGACAACTACTACGCAGGAAGAGGCGCCGAATAAGCGGGAAGGAACGATAGAGTTTGACGGTTCAAACTTGGAAGAGCGCGAAAATGGGCAAATCGTTTGGAAGGTAGATGCGGAAAAAATAACCATGGATCAAGATGCAAAACATGTATTCTTGAATAATGTAAAAGGAGAGTTTCACGATAAAGACGGAAAAGTACTTCGATTAACGGCTAAAAAAGGTGTGGCAGATTTAGAAAAGAATGTGATATCCGTAGAAGGCAGCGTAACGGCAAAGCATGACGATGGCTCTGTGCTGACCGGAGAGAAAATTTCTTTTGATTCGGCTAAACATCTTTTAAAAGGGGAAAAGCCATTTCGGCTGAAGCGAAAAGACGCCACTCTTTCCGGCGATACATTTGTTTGTGATATCTCTTTAGAAAAATTAACGGTAAAAGGCAATGCGAAATTAATAAAGGAGCAATAATCTATGAAGAAAAAAATATATGCGGCATTAACGGCTGTCTGTATTCTGAGTCTGCCGATATTAGCAGCGGAGAATCTGCCGATTTCTATTACGGCAGATACGCTGGAATATGACGGCAAAACTGGAGAAGCTGTCGCGTCTGGAAATGTAGTTGTTATTCGTGATCAGCAGAGATTAACGGCGCCGGCTGCGAACTTTAACGTAAAGACGGAGTCGGGGCGTTTTACCGGCGGCGTAGTTATGACTGGCCCTGAATTGAACATGACGGCAGCCGAGGTGGAGCTGCATAATAGAAATCAAGTAATTGCAAGAGGCGGCGTGCAGGCGCAGAGAGAAGACAAGAAACTTGCCGGCGATGTTGTAGAGTACAATATGGAAACCGAATATGGGACGGCTGCAGGAAATGCTTTTGCGGAGTCGGAAGGGACTTCTTTATGGGCGGATTCTATTCAAGCCTGGATGAAAGAGGTGCGGGCTGTCGGCGAAGGACATGTACGCATTGTAAGTGAAGAACATCAGCTTACGGCTACCGGTGACAGGGCTACCTATACGCAGACTCCGAATAAAAATGACGGCGTCGTATTTTTATCCGGAAATGCAAAAGCTGTACAAAATGGCAATACGCTGGAAAGTCCGGAATTGGAAATCCATATGGATAACAATTCTGCAAAGACTAACGGACGGTCTACACTGGTGGTAACACCGCAGTAAACTATACAAAGAAGGGTATAGACTATATGTATATTCAAGCAGAAAATTTAGTAAAAACATACAAAGGAAGAAATGCGGTAGATGGTGTCAGTCTGCGGGTCGAACAAGGGGAAATCGTCGGCTTGCTGGGGCCTAACGGCGCTGGAAAAACAACGACCTTTTATATGATCGTAGGCATCGAACAGCCAAATGCAGGGCGGATCATCGTTGAGAATAAAGATATTACCCGCCTGCCGGTGCATAAACGTTCGGGTGTTGGGATAGGATATTTGCCGCAGGAATCCTCTATTTTCCGTAAAATGACGGTAGAAGAAAATTTAATGGCGATGTTGGAGACAACAAAGTATACAAAAGAAGAGCAAAAGAAAAAAGCGGATGATTTATTAAAAGAATTCAGCTTGGAATACGTACGGGACCGGCTGGGAATGCAGCTGTCTGGAGGAGAACGGCGACGGGTAGAAATTGCACGATGTTTGGCGATGGATCCTATGTTTATTTTATTAGATGAACCTTTTGCAGGGATCGATCCTATAGCAGTGGCGGAAATCCAAACGATCATCTCGTATTTAAAAGAACGAGGCATCGGGGTTTTGATTACAGATCATAACGTGCGGGAAACACTGAGTATCGTTGATAAGGCGTACATCCTGAACGGAGGAAAGATTCTTTTGGAAGGTGATGCAGAAACGATTGCTAATAGTGAAATCGCCAAGAAATTTTACCTGGGAGATTCTTTCAGTATGTAGAGCTGAAAGAGGAGTACGATGAAATGAGAATTTTGGATAAATATATATTAAATGAATTTGTGGGTACCTTTCTCTTTGGAATATGTGCATTTACGAGTGTGTTTGTCGGCACAGGAACGCTGTATCGTATTGCTAATTTAATGAACGAATACGGTGCGTCGCTGTGGGCGGTTGCCAGGGTATTTGCACTGGCGCTTCCAAGCATTGTTATTTTAACGTTTCCTATGTCAACTTTGCTGGGCTCTTTGCTGGCGTTTGGCCGACTGTCCGGTTCCAGTGAAATTATTGTCATGAGAGCGGGCGGGCAGAGTTTTGCCCGTCTGGCAATGCCTGTATATGTGCTGGCGCTTATCATTTCTGTGCTGACTATCGGATTTAATGAATATGTTGTACCGCGGTCTAATCATGCATATGAAACCATTATTCGGGAAGAAATCAAACATAATGCAATACCGCCGACACAGGATCATATTGTAATAAAGAACACGAGCGGTTCAAATATAGAACGGCTGATGTATGCGCGGCAGTTTGACAGCCGTACAAAAGAACTGCGGACGATCACGCTGCAAGAGTTTCAGAACAATGTCTTAGTCCGCATGGAACGGGCGGAGCGCGCGATTTGGCAAAGTGGGCAGTGGGAAATGGAAGACGGCGTAATTTACGATTTATCTTCCGGCGGTGAAGTTGACCGAAATTTAAAATTTAAAAAGCAAACCCTGCCGATTACGCAAGGACCGAAAGATATCGAAGAAAATAAAAAAGATCCGGAAGAAATGACGATTCAGGAATTAAAGGATCAAATTAAAGCGTTAGAAGCAAATCATGTAGATACAAATAAATTAAAAATCGAAATGTACAATCGCTTTGCACTTCCGATGGCCAGCCTTGTTTGTGCGTTGGTGGGCGCTCCTTTGGGACTGCAAAAACAAAGAAGCAGTTCATCGATAGGTTTCGGCATCAGCGTAATTGTTATTTTTGTCTACTATTCGGTTATGACATTAGCGACCGCTATGGGGAAAGCTGGAAATATTCCGCCTCTTTTAGCGGTTTGGCTGCCGAATATTTTATGTGGTATTGCCGGTATATATTTAAACTGGCGTGCATCGAAATAAGAGAGGAGGTGTGCTGTGGAAACGGGGGTAATTGTATTTTTAGTGCTGGCCTTGACCGGTGGTGGAATTGCATATATCGGGGATAAACTTGGGACTAAAATAGGGAAAAAAAGGCTGACATTATTTGGCCTTCGTCCTAAGCATACTTCCATATTGGTAACTATTATTACGGGGATTTTGATTGCCAGCTTATCCATCGGCGTTATGGCTGTATTGTCAGAAAATGTGCGTGTTGCTTTGTTTGGATTAAAACGAATTCAAGAGCAGACGGAACAGCTGAATGAAGAGCTTTCCGAGAAGAATAAACGTATCCATGAGAGCGAGATTTTGCTGGCAAAAAAAGAAAGTGAAATAAAAGAAATCAACAGTAAGGTTGTTCTTCGTACTCAGGAGCTGGAGGAAGCAGAAGCGATACGAGATGATATGAGCCGGAAGCTGTCTATTGTAGAGGCTGCGTATCAAAAGGCAGCGCAAAAACTGACGACTTCAGAAAAAGAAATCCAGGTGTTGGAAGAAACAAAAAATGAATTGACCGATAGCGTAGCACGTTTGGAAACGATGACGAAAGCATTGGAGAAAGGGTTGGCTACCGTTCGAGAAGGACGGGTGCTGTTTCGTGTAGGCGAGATTTTGTCTACGTTTGTGGTAGATGAAAATCAAACGCCTATTGAATGTGACCAGTTATTAAAACAAGCGATTTATGATACGAATAATGTGGTGCGGCAAGGGCTGGGAATTACTGATAAAAATGCCATTTTATTGTATGTTTCGAAATCAGAGTTTGAACGGGCTGTGGAAGAACTGCAGAATAGTTCGACAAAAAAAATGGTGCGCATTACTGCGGCAGGAAATATCGTATACGGTGAAGCTGCTCTAGTAGATTTGCAGATCTATGATAGAAACCAAATCTACAGAAAAGGCGACGTCGTATGGGAGAAAAAACTAGTCGGCGCTTCTAATGACGGCAATGTGGAATATGAGCTGATCCAATTTTTAAAAGAAGTAAACCATCAGGTTCAGCAGCGCGGCCTTTTGCCGGATCCCATTAGCGGAACCGTAGGCTCGCTGTCCGGGGAGGATCTTTTCCAGGCGATACAACTTATAAGTAAGGCTGGGGGAACAGCTAAGATAGAAGCAATTGCGGCGCAGGATATTTATACAGAAGGGCCGCTTCGTATTACGCTGCGTATCAATGGAGAAGACGTATGATCTTGTCAATAGATCCGGGAAGCTATAAAACTGGGATCGCTGTTTTGAAAAATACGGCGGAGCTAGTGGTGAAAAAAATTATAGAAACGGCTTCTTTGGAAGAAGAGTTGACGCTGGTGCTTCAAAACTATCCCATATTTGTCATCGCGATGGGGGATGGAACGAATCATAAAGCTGTCTATAATCGACTGGACACGCTGGTAAAAAAGAGTGGAATTCCTATTGTGTTAGTGAATGAAAAGTTTACGACTCAGGAAGGAAAGACTCGGTATTTTGAAAAAAATCCGCCTAAAGGACTTTGGAAGCTGGTACCTTTATCATTCCAGTCGCCTCCTGTCCCCGTCGATGATTATGTGGCTTGGATTATTGGAGAACGCTATTTAGAAATGATTGAGAAGAAGTAAAGAGATGCAATCGTCATGATGTATTTTGTAGTATAAAAACGCAGCAGAAGTTTTGTCTGCTGCGTTTTTTGTATGTGTAAGTAAAATGCCTGCCTATTGATGCATTTATCTCATAAAATTTTAAAATCACTATATAATACGAAGGACTTCTGTAATATTGCAGTGTGGGGCATATTCTTGTATCAGCGGCATAGGAAGGTATGAGTACAGAGGGAAAATTTGGCAAAACAAAATATAGGCTGAACACAAAATGTATTTATTATGTCCTTGCTTACTGTCTTTGCAGATAGGTGAGCAATATTTTGAGATACATTTGACAGCTGGACGGTATCTGCTAAAAGTTAATGCTCTAAGTTTGAATTTTCTTGCGTGTGTTTGCTTGAAAATGAAAAAGAAAGTAAAGCAAAATAGTGATATTGGCTAGGAATGAAGCGTAATAATTCGTATAATAAAAACAGTGTAAAAGCGAGGTATAATTTGTTTTTATATATTTCATACTAAAACAGTATGAAATATGACGAGAGAAGGTCTTACTAATAATATCGATGTATGTTATAATTCCAATTATAGCACAAGATATAGTAAAGATGGCTATAAAAAAGAGGTATGCCTTGCGATATGTGTAAAACTAGCCTAGATATGGTTGGTTGTATTATAATATAGTATTGAGAATACAATAGGAGTGATTATGTTGAGCGAATTGTTAAAAATAGAAAATCTAAAAGTTTCGGTAGAAACAAAAGAGATTTTAAAAGGCGTTGATCTGACGATACGCCGCGGTGAAATCCATGTGGTAATGGGGACGAACGGCGCAGGGAAATCGACGCTGGTAAATGCTATCATGGGAAACCCTCTGTATACGGTAGAAGACGGCAGAATTTTATTAGAAGGGGAAGACATTACGGAAGATGCGGTAAATGAACGAGCTAAAAAAGGGATTTTCCTTTCTTTCCAATCTCCGTTGGCTATTCCAGGAATTACCGTAGAGAATTTTATTAGAACTGCCAAAAGCACTATTACTGGTGTAAAAGAACGAATGATGCCGTTTAAAAAAGAACTGCGGAAACAAATGGAATTGCTGCATATGGATCGGTCTTATGCAGACCGGTATGTCAATGATGGATTCAGCGGCGGCGAACGGAAGAAAAATGAAATTTTGCAAATGTGTATGCTGAATCCGAAGTTAGCAATGCTGGACGAAACAGATTCCGGTTTGGATGTTGATGCGGTTCGGATTGTATCAGAAGGGGTTGCACGTTTTCACAATGAAGACAATGCTATTTTGATCATTACGCATCATAATCAGATTTTGCAGAGCATTAAGCCGGATTATGTGCATGTGCTGATAGATGGACGCATCGTAACAACCGGCGACGCCAGCTTGGTACAGCAAATTGAAAAGAATGGCTATGATATGTTCAAAGCGATGATGTAACAGGAGGCACTATGGAAAAGAAAAAAACACAAGTTGCTGACGTCAATCGCAGTATCTATGATATCAAGGACGAGTTTTCCTATTCATATAAATCAGAAGCCGGATTAACACCGGAAATTGTTCGGGAAATTTCGGAAAAGAAAAATGAGCCGAAATGGATGCTGGACTTTCGTTTAAAATCTTTGGATATATACAATAAAATGGAAATTCCAAATTGGATGCCGGATATCAGTGGTTTGGATATGGCAAATATTATTACGTATGTGCGTCCAAAAACAGATATGCGCGGCACATGGGAAGAAGTTCCTGATGATATTCGGGAAACGTTTGACCGACTGGGAATTCCGGAAGCAGAGAAAACCTCATTGGCGGGTGTTGGAGCGCAGTATGATTCGGAAGTAGTATATCATAGTGTGCAGGAAGAGCTGGTGAAACAAGGCGTTGTGTATACGGACTTTGACTCGGCGCTGAACGAATATGAAGATATTGTTCGTCACTATTTTATGCGGTTGGTACCGCCGACGGATCATAAATTTGCAGCACTGCATGGCGCCGTATGGTCTGGCGGGTCGTTCGTATATGTTCCGAAAGGAGTGGAACTGACGATTCCGCTGCAAAGTTATTTTAGATTGAATGCCCCGGGGGCAGGTCAGTTTGAACATACGCTTATCATCATAGAAGAAGGCGCGAGCGCTCACTTTATAGAAGGGTGTTCGGCTCCGAAATATAACGTAGCGAACCTGCACGCCGGATGCGTAGAACTGTTTGTAAAAGATAATGCGAAGCTGCGGTATTCGACGATCGAAAACTGGTCAAAAAATATGTATAATCTGAATACAAAGCGGGCCCTGGTAGGCAAAAACGGCACTATTGAATGGGTCAGCGGTTCCTTTGGCTCTAAGGTATCTTGTTTATATCCTATGAGTATTCTGAATGGAGAAGGGGCTCATTGCGAATTTACGGGCGTGACTTTTGCAGGGGAAGGCCAGTTTTTGGATACCGGGTCTAAGGTAGTGCATAATGCGCCGCATACAACCAGCAATGTTAATTCCAAATCGATTTCTAAATCTGGCGGGGTTGCCTTATATCGCGGACTGCTGCAGATAAAGAAACAGGCGGAGGGAGCCAAAGCTACGGTTAGCTGCGAATCGCTGATGCTTGATGAAATTTCTCAGTCTGATACTATACCGACAATTATTGTCGATAATGATAATATTGATTTAGGGCATGAAGCTAAAATTGGACGAATTTCAGATGAAGCAATTTTTTATCTGATGAGCCGAGGGCTTTCGGAAGAGGAAGCGCGGGCTATGCTGGTTCGTGGTTTTGTAGAACCGATTTCCAAGGAACTTCCGCTGGAATATGCAGTGGAAATGAATAATTTGATTTCTTTGGAATTAGAAGGATCGATAGGATAAGGAGGACTAGGCAGATATGAATAGAGAGTATAATCAATTGCCGGTGCCTACTTATCGGTGGGCGAAAGTCAATCATTGTATATTAGAAGATGTAAAGATAGAAAATGCTTTGCCGGCAAAGGCCGTAGTAGAAGGTCCGATTCAGCGTGGTGCGGCAGAAGCTGTATTGCCGGCATTTCAAGGAGCTAATTCTGAACTTTTGCGGGAGGCTGCAGGCAGTGAAGAGCAGTTTTTACTGCAAATAGAAGCAAATGGCATGCAGCATGCAGGGATTCATTATGAACTCACAGAAAATACGCCGAGTGTATGCGGACGGCTGCATATTTCTGCGAAAGAAAACAGTAAGACGACGATTCATTTAACATTTGACGGGGATGCGCCGCTTGGCTTTGTAAACTTTTTAACTACAGTTGAAGCAGCGGAAGGCGCCGAGGTAAAAATTATAAAAACACAGCTGCATGGAAACGGTGTCCGCCATATCGAGCATCGTTATGTATATGCTGCTGACAATGCTCGTGTAGAAGCTGTTAATGCAGAAATGGGCGGAGCCGAAGTACTGCATTATTATACCTATGATTTATGCGGTAAAGAGTCGGCGATGGACCAAAAGACGATTTATTTGGGAAATGACAATCAGAAATTGGATTTTTCCTATATTATGGCTCATAAAGGAGAAAAAAGTTTTTCTGATCTCATCACCACCGGCGCGTTGATGAGCGGAGCAAAAAAAACATTTCGCGGAACTATTGATTTCCATCGCGGGGCACGGCGGGCCGAAGGGGCCGAAGAAGATGTTTGCCTTCTTTTAGATGAAACGGTTCATTCCGTATCGCTTCCTCTTCTTTTATGTAAGGAAGACGATGTGTCTGGAAATCATGCAGCTAGTGCCGGTCAGATAGATCGAGACAAGTTGTTTTATCTGATGAGCCGCGGCTTTAGTGAGCAGGAAGCAAAGCATATCATTGTAGAATCAAACTTGCGGCCGATTATCGATCAATTGGAAGACGAAGTGTTGGAAAACAGAGTATTGCAAATGGTAAGACAAAAAATGGATTATTGCTGTAATCCGGACAAGGGGGCTCCGTGCCATGGAAAATGTAAGAAAAGATTTCCCTATTCTAAATAAGGTCCACAATGGACACCAGATTGTTTATTTTGATAATGCAGCGACTACGCAAAAGCCAAAACAAGTAATTGATGCAATCGTTCATTATTTGGAAAACAGTAATGGCAATCCGCACCGGGGAGCACATATTTTGAGTGTGGAAGCATCGGAAGCTTACGAAAATGCACGGGATGCAGTACAGAAATTTATTAATGCTGCCCATCGGGAAGAAATTATTTTTGTGCGCAATGCAACGGAAGCAATGAATTTGATCAGCCGCAGCTATGGAGAAGCTAAACTGAAAAAAGGGGATAAGATCGTTGTTCCTATTTCTGAGCATCATGCTGACGTAGTTACCTGGCAGAGAGTTTGCCGGGTAACCGGAGCAGAATTAGAATACATGTACTTGGATAAAGAGTCCGGTGCGTATCCGGAATCGGAAATGAATAAAATCGACGAAAGAACTAAAATTGTTGCGTTTGCTCAGGTAAGCAATGTGCTGGGAAGGAAAGTTCCGGTAAAAGAGCTGACAGAGCGGGCGCATGCTGTTGGTGCGATCGTTATTTTGGATGGTGCGCAGTCAACACCGCATATGAAGGTAGATGTGCAGGCATTGGATTGTGACTTCTTTGTATTTTCCGGACATAAGATGCTTGCGTCTGCGGGCACAGGCGTCTTGTATGGCAAAAAAGCTATTTTAGATGATATGGAACCATTTTTGCTTGGCGGAGATATGATCGAATACGTGCAGGAGCAGACAACGTCCTTTAATGTGCTTCCTTTCAAGTTTGAGGCAGGTACAGAAAATGTGGAAGGCGCAGTGGCACTTCACGCAGCGATCCAATATTTAGAAGCCATTGGTTTTGATGAGATAGAAAAGCACGAACGGGAATTAACGGCTCGATTGATAGCAGGGATGAAAGAGATTCCTCATATCCATATTATTGGAACGGATGATCCTGAAGAAAAATATGGCGTTGTATCGTTTACGGTTGACGGCGTTCATCCGCATGATGTAGCTACGATTCTTGACAGCTATGGAATTGCGATTCGATCGGGACATCACTGCGCACAGCCGTTAGGGGCATATCTCGGTGTGCCGGCTTCCAATCGAGTTAGTGTATATATCTATAATACGATGGAAGAAGTGGAATATTTCCTGGATAAATTAAAACGCGTACGTCCTCAAATGGGGCTTACTGACTAGGAGAGTTTTAGAATGGATATGAATCAGCTGTATTCTGAATTGATTTTAGAACATAATCAGGATACCAGAAACAAACGAGTTCTTTCGAATTACACCTGTGAAGAACATGGCCATAATCCGAGCTGCGGCGATGATTTGACTCTTCGCCTTACTATTGAAAATGGCATTATAGAGGATGCTGCATATCAGGGAAGCGGTTGTGCTATCAGCCAGGCTTCGGCATCTATGATGATTGATGATATTAAAGGCAAGAGCGTAGAAGAGGCGCTGGCCTTGGTTGATTTATTTTTAGGAATGATCAAGCGGGAAGTTACAGACGATGAGCAGCTTGAAGAATTGGAAGATGCGATCGCTTTGAAAAATATTGCTAACATGCCGGCAAGAGTAAAGTGTGCGGTATTGGCTTGGCATACATTAAAAGAAGCGATCGCAAAAACGAAAGCCTGATGCACTAAAAAAGACGGCAAAATATCAGCCGTCTTTTTTAGTATCTTTTAATAATGCTGCGATTTTAGGCGCACAGTTTCGCCCTTTGCAGGCTCCAGTACAGGCGCCGGTAGCTTCTTTGATTTTTAAAACGGTATCAGCACCGTCGGTAATAGCCTTTTTTATCGTTGCCCGGCTGATGCTGCGGCAGGTACATACTTTGGTGTACTTGTCTAGAATCGCTGTTGGAATTTGTGGTTCTTCCCAATCCATTTGCAAGCTCCTTTCCGGTAATTGAAAGGTATTATATCATATTTTAGAAAGGGTGTCTTTATGTTTACACATATTATTTTCGATTTAGATGGAACGCTTACGGATTCCAAACCCGGGATAGTGCATTCTATTCAATATAGCTTAAGCCGAGTAGGTATCGACGAACAAGATGAGAAAAAATTGGAAAGTTTTGTAGGGCCTCCGCTTATGAGTACTTATCGGGATACCTATGGCTTAACGGAGGAAAAGCGAAGACAAGCATATGAAGCGTTTCAAGAAGTGTTTACGACAAAGGGAATGTTTGATAACCGACCTTATGAAGGAATCCCTGAATTGTTGGCGCGATTGAAAGCCAGCGGTAAGAAATTATATATAGGAACTTCGAAACCGGAAGTACATGCCATTACGATTTTGAAACACTTTGGCTTGTATCAGTATTTTGATGTAATAAAGGGAGCCAAACTTGGAGATGAAAATGAAAGCAAAGCAGATACAATTGCTAAAGTATTGCGTGAAATCCCTCAGGAAGAATGGAACAAGACGGTGATGGTTGGCGATCGCAAATATGATATTGAAGGCGGCAGGGCAAATGGATTGGCTACCGTAGCTGTTTCTTATGGTTATGCAGACGAAAAAGAAATTCGGGAAGTGCAGCCAAGCTATATTGCTGAAAGTGTAGATGACTTGAAAAATCTCCTCTAGTTGACAAGAAATAGCCGAACATTTTACAATAAAGGAAGAAAAATGTTAGGGAAAAGAGGATAGACATGGAAACAAAACAACAAACCGTTCACCCTGTAGACGAGATGCTGCCATTAGGACAACTTTTTGCGTATGGTATGCAGCATGTATTGGCAATGTATGCCGGTGCGGTAGCCGTGCCTTTGATTTTGTCCCAGGCTATGGGGCTCTCTGTGGAGCAGTTGATTTATCTGATTAATGCAGATTTATTTGTATGCGGAGTAGCCACATTGATTCAGACGCTGGGGATCGGTAATATTGGCGCACGTATTCCTATGATTCAGGGGGTTACGTTCGCGGCAGTTTCTCCAATGATTTTGATTGGGACGAATCACGGTATGCAGGGAATTTATGGCGCAATTATTGTAGCAGGTCTTATTACATTTTTATCTGCGCCGTATTTCAGCAAATTGATTCGATTTTTTCCTCCGGTAGTCACGGGGACGATTATTACTACTATTGGGATTACCTTAATGCCGGTAGCCGTGCGATGGGCTGGCGGCGGAAATCCCAGTGCAGCGGATTTTGCTTCGCTGGACAAATTGGCGCTGGCAGCATTTACTATGATTTGCGTGGTAGTGCTTTACCGGAGCTTTACTGGATTTTTGAGCAATATATCGGTGCTGCTGGCGCTTGTATTGGGAACTATTGTAGCGTACGCGTTTGGATATGTGCACTTTGACGAAGTATTAAAAGCGGATTGGATTGGGTTTACGACGCCGTTTACATTTGGATTTCCTATATTTGAATTAGGGCCGATTATTTCTATGGTTATCGTTATGCTGGTCTGTATGACGGAAACTACCGGTGACTGTATTGCAATAGGAGAAATTGTAGAAAAGGAAATCGGTGAAAAAGAATTAGCGCAATGTCTTCGGGCTGATGGACTTTCTACGGTTCTTGGCGGGATCTTTAATAGTTTTCCCTATACAGCGTTTGCTCAGAACGTGGGACTTATCGGATTAACAAGAGTAAAAAGCCGGTTTGTAGTAGCCGCATCCGGAGTTATCCTCATTCTGCTGGGACTTTTCCCAAAAATGGCTGCTGTTATTGCCTGTATTCCCAGCTGTGTATTAGGCGGCGCTGGTATTGCTATGTTTGGGATGATTGCTGCGAGCGGCATTCGGACCTTGTCAAAAGTAGAATTTGATGGAAATTATAATATGATGATCATCGGCCTTAGCTTGGGAATTGGAACGATTACTTTGGCTGTTCCGGACTTTTATAAGCACTTCCCAGAGTGGGCGCAGATTATTTTTCACAGCGGTATTACTGCAGGCAGTGTGACTGCAATTGTATTGAATTTCTTGCTGAATGAAACAATAAAAGAAAAATAATTCATGTAAAAAGCGGGCGCAGAGGCGTTCGCTTTTTTTGCTGTTAATCCCTTATAGATAAAAGAATGCAAGATGAATAACCGCAGGCGTCGGATAGAAGCGGAGCAAGCGTATTTTTGTTTCTCTGCGAGGATTTTAAGGAAATTTCTATAAGAAAAGTAGGCTATATGATATACTATTACATAGATATGCAAATTAGAAATGAGGGATAGAATGGATTTGAAAATAAATGACTGCTGCCATGGCTTCACGATTCTTAAAAGTCAATGGATAGAAGAAATACACTGCCATAGCTATGAAATGATACACAAGAAATCTGGGGCGAAACTCCTGTATATGAAAACTGATGACGATAACAAAGTGTTTTCTATTACGTTTCGGACGCCGCCGCCAAATAGTACTGGCGTGCCGCATATTTTAGAGCATTCGGTACTTTGCGGCTCGCGTAAATTTCCGCTGAAAGAGCCGTTTGTTGAATTGGTAAAAGGATCCTTGAATACCTTTTTGAATGCGATGACTTTTCCAGATAAAACAATGTATCCGATTGCGAGCCGAAATAATAAAGACTTTCGGAATTTGATGGATGTATATTTGGACGCAGTATTTTTTCCTAATATGGTAACGGACAAGGGCATTCTTATGCAGGAAGGCTGGCACTACGAATTAGAATCGCCGGAAGCGCCGCTGACGTATAAAGGGGTTGTATATAATGAAATGAAAGGCGTGTATTCATCGGCAGATGCTATATTGGAAGCAAGCATGATGAAGACACTATTTCCGCATACGGCTTATGGGGTAGATTCCGGCGGCGATCCGACACATATTCCGGAACTTACTTTTGAGCAGTTTGTTGATTTTTATAAAATGTACTATCATCCGAGCAACAGCTATATATATCTGTATGGGAATATGGATATAGAAGATACTCTGCGGTTTATTGATGAAGAATATTTGAGTCATTTTGAAAAAATGGAGATTGACTCCGAAATCGCAGCAGAGCCAGCATTTGCAGAACCTGTAAAGACGACGGTTCCTTATGGGATTTCTTCTGAAGAATCTGAGCAGGGAAAAACGCTGCATAACTTAGCGTATGTCATCAATGATGGATTAGATCCAGTAGTGGCGCTTGGCTTTGAAGTGCTGAACTATGCATTGCTGGGAACTGCTTCTTCACCGCTTCGCCGGGCGGTTATAGACGCAGGGCTCGGCAAAGATGTGAACGGAGCGTATCAGACAGGCCTGCTTCAGCCGGTATGGTCGATTACAGTAAATGGTGCAGAGTCAGATACACAGGGAGAACTTTGTGAACTGATAAAAAAAGAATTAATCCGGTTGGTGGAACGGGGGATTGACCGGCAGGTCGTCGAAGGTGCACTGAATCGAATTGAATTTATTCTGCGGGAAAATGACTTTGCAGGGCGTCCTAAAGGGTTGATGTATAATGTAACTTGCCTGGAAACCTGGCTTTATGGAAAAGACCCTATCAGCAATCTTTCCTATGAACCGGCTATCAAAAAGATCCGTCAGAATATAGAACAGGGATTTTTTGAAATGCTGATCGAAAAATATATTTTAGGCAACTCACATTGGGCGGCAGTTTCGGCAATTCCGCAAAAAGGGGTGTTAGAAGCTAAGGAAGCGGAAACAGCAGAAGCGCTGGCTGCGTATAAAGCAACGCTTCTGCCGGAGGAAATAGAAGAATTGGTTCGGCAGACAAAAGCCTTAAAGGACCGTCAGGCCGCTCCGGACAGCGAAGAAGCTTTGGCAACGATACCTCTTTTGCGCAAAGACGATTTGAAAAGAGAGATAGAAACAATCTCTATGCATACAGAAAAGTACAAGGAAGTATTGCTGCATCATGTGCCGGAATTTTCAAACGGCGTAGTGTATATGAACACGTATTTTGATTTGAAATGCCTTGATAAAGAGGAAATCCTTTATGCGTTTCTGTTGGGGGATATATTAGGCGACATGGATACGGAAAACTTTTCCTATCATGATTTGACGAATTTTATTAATCTGCATACCGGCGGATTTAAATCGAGTGTAACCTCGTTTTCTTATCAAGAGGATACGGCGGCGTATACTCCTGTATTTCAAATTAAAGCGAAAGTATTGCGCAGCAATATTACTAAGATGCTGCAAATCTTCCGGGAATTAACGACTGGTGCAATATTCTCTGACATAAAGCGTTTGACTGAGTTATTGGAAGAGCTGAAAGCGCAATGGGATGTAGACGTATTCCGAAAAGGGCAGGATATTGTATCTCGCCGGTTATTGGCCTATTTCTCGCCGGCCGGCGCGTTTATGGAACAGGGTGAGCTGAGTTTTTATGAATTTATAGCGCAGCAAAATCGTGATTTAAAAACCAATGTGCCGAAAGTTGCGGAGAAGCTGGCACAAGTTGCCGCTAAAATTTTTACTAAAGCAAATTTGCAGATTCAGGTCATTGCAGAGGATGAAGATAAACGGGTGCTGGCAGGAGAGCTGGATCAATGGCTGTCTATTATGCCAATGGGAGTGAAAGGTACGTCTCTGTTTGCTTTTGATGCAGACGAAAGAAATGAAGGAATCATGACCAGTGGGAAAGTACAGTATGTTGCTGCTGGCGGGAATTTCTGCAAATATGGATATTCATATACGGGAAGCTATGCCGTTTTAGATACCATCATGCGCTATGATTATCTTTGGACTAAAATTAGGGTGCAGGGCGGTGCGTACGGCGCATTTTCTACTTTTACCCGCAATGGAAATATTCTGTTTTGCTCGTATCGAGATCCTAATGTTGCAGAAACATTCGATGTGTATCGGAAACTGGCCGATTATGTAGAGAACTTTACGGTATCGGAACGGGAAATGACGAAGTATTTGATTGGTACAATGAGCCGGCTGGATATGCCGCTGACAGCATGGATGAAAGGCGATAAGGCTATGGCGATGTATTTTGGCGGTATTACGAACGAACAACTGCAAAAAGAGCGGGATCAGGTGCTGCAGACTACGGCGGAAGATATTCGTGCATTGGCTCCAGCTATTCGCGCCGCCTTATCGGATAATTTTGTCTGCGCAATGGGCAATGAGCAAAAGCTTAAAGAAAATAATACATGTTTCGGCATGTTGATTTCTTTGCCGCAATAAAATGATACGGGGAAGATTTGCTCCGAGTCCGACGGGGTATATGCATATTGGAAATATATGGAGCGCCTTGGGCAGCTGGCTGTTTGCAAAGCAAGCAGGAGGAGAATGGATACTCCGGATTGAAGATATTGACCGGCAGCGGTCGAAGGCAGAATATGCAGTGGGGATACAGGAAGATTTGCGGTGGCTAGGATTTTCTTGGGATGGATTGTATATACAAAGCGAGCGTATAGAAAGATATGAGGCGGCGTTGGAGCTTCTAAAAGAAAAAGACCTGTTATATCCTTGCTATTGTTCGCGGGCCAGACTGCATCAAGTCGCATCCGCTCCGCACATAGGCGAAGCAGTCTCCATTTATGACCGGCATTGTTTTTATCATCGGGAAGAAGCTGCACTGCATAATACGAAATGTCCTTCGCTGCGGGTTCATGTGCCGAATAAAAGTATTGCATTTACGGATCGTATATGGGGAAAGATAGAAGGAAACTTAGAATCCATATGCGGGGATTTTATTGTGAAACGAAGCGATGGAATGTATGCGTACCAATTAGCGGTTTCTGTAGACGATGGAGAAAACGGTGTGACTCAAGTGGTACGGGGAGCCGATCTTTTATCTTCTACAGAACAGCAGATATGGCTTCTGGAGAAATTCGGATATCCAGCACCGGAATACATTCATTTGCCATTATGGGTTGATGAGACAGGAAACCGGCTGTCTAAACGGCAAAGCGGCATAACGGTAAGAGAATTGAAAAGCCGCGGACTTAAGGCGGAAGAGATATTGGGTATGATCGCTTGGAGCAGCCGTTTAATTGATAAATACAACCCGCTGTCTTTGGCAGAATTGACTAAAGAAGCTGATATAAAAAAAATAACAAAAGAACCGTTGGTATGGGATAATAAAATATTGACAACTTTAGATAAAAGAATATAATAAAAGGTGTAGATGGAGGTAAAGATGGAGAGAAAAGAAGCTTTGACTAAGCAAGTTTGGGCAGTTATTGGCGCACATCAGAAAAAAGATCGGTTTGGATATAAAATATTTAAGGCGCTTCAAAAAGCTGGTAAGATTGTATACGCTGTTAATCCAGGCTTAGCAGAGATTGATGGAGAGCCATGTTATGCGTCGGTAAAAGATATTCCCGAGAAAGTAGATGTGGCAAACTTTGTGGTGCCGGCGAAGGTTGGCATAAAAGCGGCCGCTGAGTGTGCTGAGGTGGGAATATCTGCGGTATGGCTTCAGCCGGGCGCCGATAAACCGGAGGTTGTAACGGCAGCAAAAGATGCCGGTTTGGATGTTATTTGTGACTGTGTTTTGGTGCAGCTGCGTGCATCACATAATTGATAGGAGGAATAATGATGATAAAATCGTTGCGAGCAAATGAGTTTGAAGAAAAGGTTTTAAAAAGTGAGAAAGTAACAGTGGTAGATTTTTGGGCGCCGTGGTGTGGGTATTGCGTGCGGATGGAACCTATTTTTGAAGAGATTGTGGCAGAACTGGGGGACCGCATTGAAGCATATAAAGTGAATACCGATGAAGAAACGACCTTGGCACGGGAGTGTTCTATTGAAGTTTTGCCTACATTTGCTGTTTTTAAAGGCGGCGTTATTGTCGCTCGGCCGATTGGCGGCATGAAGAAAGAAGAGTTAAAAAGTATAATTGAATCGTATCTGTAAGAAGGCTTTCGCATTCGTATAACCGAGCGCGTAAACAGCAAATATATTGGAAGCACCTGACTGTTTTCTGACCTCAGATTCAGAAGGGTGCTTTTTTACATATTAAGAAATGGGAAGAGCTGGGGGAACATGGAAAAAAAGAAAATCGGGCAGCAAGGCGAAGAGGAAGCTGCGTTATTTTTGAAAAGGAACGGATATGAAATTTTAGATCGGAATGTATTTTTCCGCTTTGCTGAATTGGATATTGTGGCTAAAAAAGATAAAACTTTAGTTTTTGTGGAAGTAAAGACGCGGCAGTCTTTGCAATATGGTTTGCCCAGAGAAGCTGTAACAAAGACAAAGTGCCGGCATATTCGAAATGCCGCAGAAGCATATTTAGCTAAAACGGGTGCGTGGAATACTTGCTGCCGTTTTGATGTTATTGAAGTGTGGAAAACAAAAGCGAAATGGCATATTCATCATATAAAGAACGCGTTTGACGAATAGGAAAAGAGGCGAATGCAGTGTTTGCACAAACATATGGCGCGGTGACGTATGGGCTGCAGGGACATCGTATCAGTGTAGAAGTAGATATCGCGAACGGTCTTCCTGGATTTGAGATTGTAGGATTGGCAGCGGCCGCTGTTCGGGAATCAAAGGAACGAGTGAGGGCTGCCATTAAAAATTCTGGTTATGAGTTTCCTTTGCGGAGAATCACAATTAATTTAGCGCCGGCAGATCTGAAAAAAGACAGTGCAGGACTGGATCTTCCTATTGCGCTGGGAATTTTAACTGCCAGCGGGCAGATTCCGGAGGAAGCGGTGCATCATGCATTGTGTGTCGGGGAACTTTCGCTGGAAGGAAAAGTAAGAGGCGTTTCTGGCGTGCTGTCAATGGTAGCTGATGCTACAGGGCAGGATCTGACAGAACTGCTGATTGCAGAAGAGAACAAAGCAGAAGCGCTTTTATATGGAAAAGGAAATGTATATGGAATACGAGATTTGAGGCAGGCAGTACGGCATTTATTAAAAGAAGAATTGTTGATGCCTGAAGTGTATGAAAAAGGAGAAGAGGCGTTTACAGAGTACACAGAGGATTTTAGTGAAGTGCAAGGGCAGCTCCTGGCAAAGCGTGCTTTGGAGATTGCGGCTGCCGGCGGACATAATGTATTGATGGTAGGACCGCCTGGTTCAGGGAAAACGATGCTGGCGCGAAGGATTAATACGATTCTTCCGCCGATGACAAGAGAAGAAGCGTTGGAGGTTACGAAAATATACAGTGTGGCCGGTTTATACAGCGGCGCGGGGATTGCCGGCGCGAGGCCGTTTAGAAGTCCGCATCATACGATATCTTCCGCTGGATTAATAGGAGGCGGTACGATCCCAAAACCAGGAGAAGTCACGCTAAGTCACCATGGCGTATTGTTTTTAGATGAACTGCCAGAATTTCCGCGGGCTGTTTTAGAAGTATTGCGGCAGCCTTTAGAAGATGGATGTGTACATATTTCGCGGGTAAACGCTTCATTAGATTATCCCAGCGCATTTGTTATGATCGCTGCGATGAATCCTTGTCCATGCGGATTTTTAAACGACGGGCACAAGGAGTGTACCTGTTCAATTGGCGAGATTCGACGCTATACGAGAAAAATTTCGGGGCCGTTATTAGATCGGATAGACCTTCATGTACAGGTTTTGCGTCCGGAATATCATGAATTGACTGCCGCAATTCCTGCTGAATCTTCCGCGGAGATCCGAAAGAGAGTTATTGCTGCACGCCGAAAACAAGAAGCGAGGCTGGCGCCTTATGGGATATCGTGTAATGGCCAAATGAAACATAAACAACTGAAAGAAACGTGCCCAATCACGAAAGAAGGCGAGAAAATTCTGGCACAGGTATTTGAGTCTTTGCAATTAAGTGCTCGGTCCTATGACCGTCTGATCAAAGTAGCCAGAACGATAGCAGATTTGGCCAACGCAGATACTATTGAGGCGGTCCATGTAGCAGAGACGGTAAGTTTTAGAAATTCTTTGCCGCAGTGGTAGGAGGAAATATGCTTGAGAAAAGTTATATTTTAGCGATGCAGATGATTCCGGATATTGGCGGGATAACAATCCGTGCGTTGGAATCCAGGTTTGGCAGTGCGGAAGCTGTTTGGAAGGCAAAGAGAGAAACGTTGGAAGCGGCCGGAATTATAAAAGGAAAGAAACTGGAACAGTTTTGTCATTTTCGCAAGACAATAGAGCCATTAAAGGAAGCCGAAGCACTGGCAAAGAAAGGGATCTCTTATATATGCTGGAAAGAAGGAGCGTTTCCGGTGCAGTTGTTAGAGATATATAATCCGCCGGCAGGGTTGTTTTATACAGGGACACTTCCAGTCTGGGATCGGGGCATTGCCGTGGTTGGCGCTAGAAAAGCCAGTGTGTATGGAAAAAATGCCTGCCGGTATATTGTGCAGGAATTGACTAAAAGCAACGCAGTCATTATAAGCGGCGGCGCACTGGGAATCGATGCGGCAGCGCATCAAGCTGCGGTAGAAGCCGGAGGAATCAGCGCTGCCGTTATGGGATGCGGTTTAGATATTACTTATCCTAGAGGCCATGCATCGTTATTTGCAAAAATTCGGGAAAATGGCGCTCTTATTTCTGAATATCCATTAGGAATGCCGCCGAAAGCAGGAAATTTTCCTGCTAGGAATCGGATTATCAGCGGGTTGGCAAGAGGGGTCTTGGTAGTAGAGGCAGCAATGAAAAGCGGGTCATTGATTACAGCGGAGTTGGCGTTAGAAGAGGGACGAGATGTCTTTGCTGTTCCTGGCGGAATTTTTTCGGAGCAAAGTCAGGGAACAAATCATTTGATTCAGCAAGGCGCTTGTCTTGTCACCTCGGCAAATGATATAGTAAAGGAGTACGGCTGGAACATGGAAAATAAGAAAAAACAAGTTCAGTCTGCTTATACGTTGGAGGAGTATGCCGTGCTGGAATGCCTGGCGCCAGATCAGGCTGTTGCTGCTGAAAAAATTGTTGATGCAACCAAGCTGCCTTTAGATAGAGTATCGATGATTCTTTTGAAGCTGGAATTGGAAAAACAGATAGAACGGATTGGAGCACAGCAATATGTGCGTTCTATGAGGAGTGTGTAAAACTAGTGGCGATTATTCGGAAAATCGTGTTAACAGAAAAAGAAAATAAGAAAAAGGAAAAAGTAACGATCGTAAGAAAAGGAACGATCCCGGAAGCGAAAGTTACTCGGAAGAGAAAAGCTAAACCTAAAGATCCAAAAACTTTGGTTATTGTGGAATCACCAGCAAAAGCAAAAACAATAGAAAAGTTTCTTGGAAATGAATACCGAGTCATGGCTAGCCGAGGACACCTGCGGGATTTGCCGAAGAATCAGCTGGGTGTAGTGATAGAAGAAAAATTCAGACCTAAATACATTAATTTGTACGATAAAAAAGAATTGATAGAAGAGCTGCTGGATGCGCGGGACGAGGCAAAAGACGTCCTGCTGGCGACGGACCCTGATAGAGAAGGGGAAGCGATTTCTTGGCACTTGGCGCATTTATTAGATATTAGACCGAGAAAAAAATGCCGGATCATGTTTCATGAAATTACGGAAAAAGCAGTTACAGCAGCGGTTGAGAGTCCTCAGCAAATAGATATCAAGAAAGTAAATGCACAGCAGGCCCGGCGGGTATTGGACCGAATCGTAGGGTATAAGCTAAGTCCGCTTTTATGGAAAAAGCTCTTTAAAGGATTATCGGCGGGGCGTGTGCAGTCTGTTGCTGTATTGCTGATTTGTGAACGAGAAGAAGAAATTAAAGCGTTCATTCCGGAAGAGTATTGGACGATTGAGAGCCGGTATAAAACAAGTGACGGTACCGTGCTCGAAACAGAACTGGCCTTAAAAAATAATGAAAAAATAGAAATACGAAATGAAGAAGAAGCTGCGAAAATTGTAAGCGATTTGCAGCAGGCAGAAGCGAAAGTCGATAAAATCCAAACGCGGCGGCAAAAACGCCGGCCGCAAGCGCCTTTTACAACGAGTACCATGCAGCAGGATGGGGTTAATAAGCTGAATTTTGGTGCAAAAAAAATCATGATGCTTGCGCAGCAGCTGTATGAAGGGCTAGAATTAGGCGAATATGGGCATGTTGGTCTGATTACTTATATGAGAACGGACTCTACCCGTATTTCTGAAGATATGATCGGCGAAGTCCGGCGCTATATCGGCGAGCAATATGGAGAGGAATATGTTCCGGAAAAACCGAATGTATATGGAACGAAACAGACGAGCCAGGATGCTCATGAAGCGATACGGCCAACTAATTTAAACTTTTCTCCCAAAGAAGCGGCTCCTTATTTGACTAAGGATCAGCTGCGCCTGTATACGTTGATTTGGAATCGGTTTGTAGCCAGCCAAATGAATCCGGCGGAAATGGAAACGCTGTCTATATTAGTAAACAGCGGGGAATATACCTTGAAAGCGACAGGAACCAAAACAATTTTTAAAGGCTTTTTGGAAGTCTATGAAGAGAGTGCGGATGCTGCAGCAAAAAAAGCGCCGGAACTTCCTCATATGGAAGAGGGAACGATACTGAAAAATGTGCAGGCAGACTCTCTGCAGCACTTTACGCAGCCGCCTCCTAGATATACGGAAGCGACGCTGATTAAAACCCTGGAAGAGCAGGGGATCGGACGGCCAAGTACATATGCGCCGACCTTGGATACAATACAGAAGAGAAACTATGTACAGAAGGAAAATAAAAAATTTATTCCTACGGAATTGGGCAGCGTAATCGTTGATTTGCTGAAGGAGTATTTCCCCAGAATTATTAATGTGAGCTTTACAGCACAGTTGGAAACGGAACTGGATGAAATAGAGGCCGGTGAGATTACCTACTATCAGGTTTTAAAACATTTTTACAACGTATTTGAAAATGAGCTGAAAGTAGCCGAAGAGGAAATAGAAAAAATAAAAATTGACGATGAAGTTTCTGACGAAATATGTGAAGTCTGCGGGGCTCCTATGGTATATAAACTTAGCCGTTACGGGCGGTTTTTGGCGTGCAGTAATTTCCCGGAATGCCGCAATACGAAAACGATTGTAGAAAGCACCGGCATTATCTGTCCGAAGTGCAAGAGCGGAACATTGGTGAAGCGAAAAAGCAGCAAAGGGCGAGTATTTTATGGCTGCGATCGGTATCCTGACTGTGATTTCTTGGTATGGAATACACCTACGAATGAAGTATGCCCAAAATGCGGCTCCATGATGGTGGAAAAGAAGAAACGTAGCGGGGAAACGACGCTGATTTGCAGCAATGCAGACTGTGTAAAAAAGAAAGAGAAAAAAGAAGAAAAAAAGGAAGAAAAGCATGAATAGAAATAAAGTGATTGTTATTGGCGCTGGTTTAGCTGGGGCGGAAGCGGCCTGGCAGGCGGCGCAGAGAGGCGTTCAGGTCGAATTATATGAAATGCGGCCGGTGAAATCCAGTCCGGCGCATCATACGGAAAAATTTGCTGAATTGGTATGCAGCAATTCACTGCGCGCCGCTAATATAGAAAATGCAGTGGGACTTTTGAAAGAAGAGATGCGGCGGTTAGGCTCGCTTATCATGGAG
>UREG01000013.1 GCA_900546795.1 uncultured Veillonellaceae bacterium
GGCGACGGGAATTGCAGGTATGTACCTAAAAGACCGGGGCTGGCAGCTGGCCCGGGTAAAAAATGAAGAAAATAAATACTTTGCAGTCAGAAAGCGGATAGAAGGCCACCCTGTATATATCGTGGCCATTACAGGAACGGAAGGGAAGCGGGAATTTCTTTCTAATTTAAATTATAAATTGACGCCTTATCGGGACTCTTTAGAGGAACAAGTGCATCATGGATATTATGAAATGGCGGAAAACATTGCGGCCGACCGATTTTTCCAGCATATTGCTTCACAGCTAAAGTCCGATGAAGATGCGCTGCTGGTGGTGACGGGTCATAGTTTGGGCGGTGCGGTCAGTATTTTATTAGGCCGTTATTTAATCGATGAAGGGCTAGTGCGCCCCGAACAGATAGAAGTAGTTACGTTTGGTGCGCCGATGATGGGAAATGCGGCATTTATTGCAAGGCTGGGAGACTATCCCATTCAGGCCTATGAATTGGAATATGATATTATTCCGGAGTTTTTTCAATCCTACAGTCATGGCTACACGGGAAAATTGGGACAGACCGTTGTGTGGGACAGCCACATGCCGGATATTGCATACAGTCATCAAATGATGCGGTATTTGGACGAAGCCAAACTGCGTCAGCTGCATGCTTATGGACAGAGAAAGCAAAGGGAGAGTACGCCAGGCCAGATATATACGGTGCTTCCTAAGATAAAAGAGCGGTTTACGCTGTCCTCTGATGTATTGGAAGGATATCAATGGGGTGTTATCGAAGCCCAGGAAACAGCGCTGAAAGAACCGGTGTATGTGGATACGGAATCAAAGACCATAGAAGAAGCGCTGCACCGGGCAAAAGAGCTGGGCTATGAACAGGTATATTGGACGGAGCTCTCCTTTTTTGTGAAAAGAGAGAGCCAGGTACGAAATTATTATGTTATAATAGAAAAATATGTATACCGTACGACAGACGGTCACGTACTGCATTGGGCACAGGATATCTGTCAGAGCGGAGAATATTCGCTGTTGGTGTCGATGATTGATCGGGTAGAGACATACGGCAGCCAAGCTGAGGAGGAAAAGTAAATGAAGTATACGGCGTATCCTAAAGGTGTATGCTGCAAAGAAATTGCGTTTGAAATGGAGGAAGGGAATGTCTTGCATAACGTTCAGTTTGTAGGCGGCTGTCATGGCAATTTGCAAGGGATTGGCCGATTGGTGGAAGGAATGAAAGCCGAAGAGGTCATTCAGCGCGTACAGGGGATCTGCTGCGGCAGCAAAACAACGTCTTGCCCGGATCAGTTGGCCCGGATTTTACAGGAAACGATCCAATAATACAGCAGTTAGTAAATAGACTTTGAAAAGCAGGCCGTTATCATGCTGCGGCCTGCTTTTGTCATATAAATAAATGAATGGAAATCTTAATATAAATTAGAAAATCTTTCTATTATTTATTTTTTGTTTAGATATGATATAATATGTAGCGGAAATGATGCCATAACTTCACTTCCTTAGATACACCATGGGAAACCGTATCTCTTTAATCTCCAAATGAACGGCTTGAAAGCAGACAAGCCACTCCAGAAGACCGCTATAGCAGAGGCGGTCTTTTTTCTTTGCCCAAAAGAAGAATGGCAAGGTGTGAGACGTACAAACTGTATCGTGGAAATAGCGCACTGTTTGTTGGTGATAAATGTATAAGATTTAGGGAAAACTTTACACAGAACTATACAGAATCTTTACAAAGAGCTTCTATACTATAGTCATCAACCAAACATGGAGGGACTTACAAATGCAGTTGAAAAAAATGATGAGTTTCGCGTTAGCAGCAATGATGGCTTTTAGTGTAGTCGGATGCGGAAGCAGCGGCGGCGATGAAAAGAAAACAGCGGATGCTGGTATTACGGGAAGTGTGACCGCTTCAGGATCTTCCGCACTTCTTCCGCTGGCTAAGGATGCGGCAGCTAAATTTAAAGAAAAAAATCCGAAAGTATCGATTACGTTAAATGGCGGCGGTTCCGGCACCGGTTTGAAACAGGTATCAGACGGTTCTGTTGATATCGGCAACTCTGACGTAGCGGCGGAAACAAAGCTGAGTAAAGAAAAAGCCGCTGAATTGGTAGATCACAAGGTATGCGTAATCACCATGGCGCCGGTTATCAACAAAGATGTGGCGCAGCAGGTAAAAAGCTTGTCGAAGCAGCAGCTCATTGATATTTTTACCGGCAAAGTAACAAACTGGAATCAGGTAGGCGGTCCGGATGAAAAAATCGTGCTGATTTCCCGGCCGAGCACTTCCGGTACGCGGGCGCTGTTTGAACAGTATGCATTGGACGGCAACAAAGAAGCTACGAATAAATCATTGGAAACTGACGACTCCGGCACCCTCCTTCAGAGCGTAATAGACAATAAAGGTGCCATCGGTTATGTAGCGTTATCTTATCTTGTAAATAATGACAAAGTAGCTCCGGTAGCAATTGATGGAGTAGAACCTACGCTGGAAAATACGTACAACGGAAAATATCCGGTATGGGGATATGAACATATGTATACGAAAGGTGAAGCAAAAAATGCAGTAAAAGCATTCCTGGATTACATTATGTCGGATGAATATGGTAAATTGATGGAAGCCCAGGGGTATGGCATCACCTCTAAGATGACAGTACAGCGGTAATTTGTGCGGTAAAGAACAGGTGCTTTCGGGTACCTGTTTTTTTACGCCTTACTAAGGAGGATATATCGTTTATGAAGTCTAATATAGCCAAACTGAAACAGCAAAATAGAATGTGGCAGTATATTATTACTGGCTGCGGTCTGCTCATGATCGTGCTTACGATAGCGATAGGAGCGTTTCTATGCTGGAAAGGGATGGGGACGTTTACCACATATGGCCATAGTATTTCTGAATTTCTGTTTTCATCGGCTTGGGCGCCGGCAGATACAGAAGAAGGTGGCGGAAAAGTCGGAGCGGCAATTTTTATTGTTGGGTCAATCCTGGTGTGTTTGCTGGCCTTGCTGATTGCGGTGCCGTTTAGCATCGGTGCGGCTATATTCATGACGGAGATATCGCCGTCTATCGGAACGCGTATTTTGCAGCCGACCGTAGAAATTTTTGTAGGGATACCTTCTGTTGTGTACGGCTGGATCGGTTTGACTATTTTAGTGCCGTTTATCAAAGATACGTTTGATTTAACGCATGGCTTTTCCGTCTTGGCGGCAGGTATTGTTTTATCTGTTATGATTTTTCCGACAATTGCCAGTATGGCGGCTGATGCGATCCGCGGCGTACCGGATTCTTATCGAATGGCGTCTTATGGATTGGGCGCTACTCGGTGGCAAACGATATACAAGGTGATCGTGCCGGCTGCGCGTTCCGGTATTTTTACAGGGATCGTACTGGGACTGGCGCGGGCATTTGGCGAGGCTTTGGCGGTAGCTATGGTTATCGGAAAAACAAAAGCGTTTCCAGAAGATATTTTTTCGCCGACCAGCAACTTGACGACGGCGATCGCGTCGGATATGGGCGGGGCTATGGAAGGCGGCGAGTATAATATCGCGCTGTGGTCGATGGCGCTGCTGCTGTTTATCACGTCTCTTTTATTTATTGGACTCATTCACTACATCGCTCATAAAAGCAAGGAGGAATTAGCATGACTCGAGTAGAAAAAGCGAAGTTTAATGACAAGATCATGACCGGCGTATTTTATATCGTCGCTGGATTCTTTCTTCTTTTGCTGGCAGCCTTTGCCCTTCATATCTTATACAGCGGATTTGTTCATTTTACACCCGATATGTTTTCCTTTGACGGCGCCGGGATTGGCAATATGCTTTTTAATACGATCTACTTAGTGTTTTTGTCGCTGATCATCAGCGTACCGTTAGGAATCGCTTCCGGGATCTATATGGCAGAATATGCTAAAAAAGGTCGGCTGACCAATTTCTTTCGTCTTTCTATAGAAACGCTGTCCTCGCTGCCGTCGATTGTCGTTGGGTTGTTTGGTTATCTCGTATTTATTGTACTGACCGGAGCAAAATGGAATTTACTTTCCGGTGCGTGCGCTGTCTCTATTTTAAGCCTTCCGTTGATCACCACGGTAACGGAAGAGGCGCTGAAAAATCTTCCGGAAGGATATAAACAGGGGAGCTATGGATTAGGCGCGACAAAATGGCAGACGATTATTTACGTCATGCTTCCCGCCTGTCTTCCTAAAATTATTACCGGGATTATTTTGGCTGCCGGCCGCGGTTTTGGCGAAGCTGCCGCGCTGCTGTATACTGCCGGCATGAGCACGGATATTATTTGGGGAGACTGGGATATTACTTCGCCGACTTGTCCGTTCAATCCGATCCGTCCGGGAGAAACGTTGGCGCTGCATATTTGGGCGATGCGGACGGAAGCAATGGCGCCGAATGCAGCGGATATGGCAAACTTATCTTCCGCTATTTTGCTCATTATGGTATTTACCTTTAGTTTAGGAGCACGGTTTATCAGCGCGTATTTCAATAAAAAAATGGGAGGCAGTACAAAATAATGAAAACATACGAAACGAAGTTTACGGTAAAAGACCTGCATTTATATTATGGACAGTACCATGCGCTCAAATCGATTAACATGGAGATAAAGAAAAATGAAATAACCGCCCTCATCGGCCCCTCCGGCTGCGGAAAGTCTACGTTTTTAAAGACTTTGAACCGGATGAATGATCTGATAGACGGCGTATCGGTACAGGGAGAGATCTTGCTGGACGAGGAAAATATTTTCACGCAGATCGATCCTATTACGCTGCGGCATCGGGTAGGCATGGTATTCCAGCAGCCAAATCCATTTCCAAAAAGTATTTATGAGAACGTTGCCTATGGTCCTAAGATCCAGGGGATACGGGATAAAAAAACGTTGGATGCTATCGTAGAACGCAGTCTGCGGCAGGCTTTTATTTGGGATGAGGTAAAGGATCGTCTGCATAAAAGCGCGCTGGGGCTTTCCGGCGGTCAGCAGCAGCGGCTGTGCATTGCCCGTACGCTGGCGACGCAGCCGGAAGTGATTCTGATGGACGAACCGACGTCTGCCCTGGATCCTATTTCTACGATGAAGATAGAAGATCTGGCAGCAGAACTGAAAAAAGACTATACTATCGTCATCGTAACGCATAACATGCAGCAGGCCAGCCGTATTTCTGACAAGACCGCGTTTTTCCTTTTGGGGGAACTGATAGAAATGGATGAAACGGCAGCACTGTTTACAAATCCAAAAAATCCGAAAACAGAAGAATATATTACAGGCCGGTTTGGTTAAGGAGGTATACTATGGTAACTCGCATTGCGTATCAAAGACAATTGGAGACGATCAATCAATATGTGGAAGAGTCGGGGCGCAAACTTATCGAAACAATCGACCTTCTTTTAAAAGTAATTTATGAACAGGACAAAGCTGCGGCGAGAAAAATTATCGATGTAGGCAGACGATATCAGAAATATGAACGGGAAATGGAAACGACTTGCGTGCAGCTGGTCATGATGCAGCAGCCTGTCGCGGGAGATTGGCGCCGCATTTCAGCGGTGATGCGCATCGTCAATGATATCGGCAATATCGCCCGGTACTGTGCGGAAATATCTCATTATGCCATGCTGATAGCCGATCGGAAAGAATTCGTTCCCGTGCCTGCGGAAATTGAATATATGTTTTATAAGATGAGAGAACTTGTCGTGGAAGGGCTGCTGTATTTCCATACGGAAGAAGGCGAGAAAGCGGCGGAACTTTTTGGGCAGGATAATGCCGTAGACGAAGGTTTTGTAAAAGTGCGGGAATCGATTGCCGAATTGATGAAAAAAGAACCGGATCACATCCCGCAATATATCGACTATCTGATGATAGCGAAATATATTGAACGCATTGCCGATAATGCCACCGATATCGGCGACTGGGTCGTTTATATGGTGGATGCGCAGCGGCTGGTACGAGAACATGGCGCAACAGAATCTATTTAAGGAATAAAAAAAGAGCAGAGTAATCTGCTCTTTTTTGTTAGTTTTCCTGCAGCGCCTGAACGGCTTCATCAGCTCGTGCCGTGATAATGCGGCGAATATCCGGATTTTCTCCCAGGCCTTTCAGATATACAGCTACCTGATATCCCTCTTTTTCGAGAATACGTTTGTGCGAATCGTCTTCGTCACCGGCCATATCGTTGCAGGCATGGTCGCCGGCTACCATCATGAGCGGCATAAGAAGCACCTTTTTGACGGAAGCGGCTTTTAATTTTGGAAGGATATCTTCTAAATGAGGCGATCCTTCTACAGAATAGACATAGGTGTGAGGAAGGTTCATTGCTTCTAAACGATCCTGAAGGACGGCGTAGTAGGCATTGGCCGGGTGCGGCGTGCCGTGCGCCATGAGAAGAACTGCCTGCTGCTCCTGTACGTCAGGGATTTGTTTTTGTACAGCGGTCAATACTTCGATGATATCGTCCCGTTTTTCTTCCTGCCCCATCCAATACATGAGCGGCAAGCCTAACGTCATTTTTTTGAACCGGTATTTGTATTGATGAAATACTTCGGCTTTGTAATCATATTCCAGTCCGGGAATGCAGTCGAATGAAACGAGCGCAACGCGGGTATAGCCTTCTTGCAGCAGTGTGTCTAAGGCTTCTTCCGGAGTAGGGTAAGAGATGCCTTCTCTTTTTTTGATGCGGGAAATAATCATGTGAGAGGTAAACGCCAGACGTACTTCTGCTTCCGGATGAGCGGCGGCAATATCGCTGACCGCAGCTTCAATGGTATTGGCCCGGGTTTTGGGATACGTGGTGCCAAAGCTGGCGATAAGAATCGCGTCTTTATCCGGCAAATGAGAAAGCTGCGGATTTGTGTACGTCTTTACTCCTAAAGAGGCCGCTTTTTTTAGCGATGCAGTAGCAGTAGTTACTTCTTCATTTAAGGCATATCCTTCATGAACAGACATAGAGATTCCTCCTATTTTTCTATCTTTTTGTTAGTGTAACATAGAAATAAAGAACGATTCAAGGAAACAGGAAAGAAAGGGCAGGAGGAATAAATTTTTATGGAGAAATATATAGTATATACTATCGTAGAGGAGGCATGGATATGAAGCGAAATATTACCATCGGTATGATCGCTGCCAGTTTGCTTTTCAGCGGGATTCAAGGATATGGTATGGAAGCCTATGCGGCAAGCGGAACAGAGGAAATACAGTCGATGACGTTAGCAGAAGATCAGGGAGTGCCGGTAAATGGCATTTTAGTGCTGGGGCATGAAAGAAGGCTCTTTACTCCGGCATTAGGCGAAGGGCCGTACTGGGTATTAGATGATACGGGAAGGCTGCTGGGGGCATATGACTTTGCCGCGAATGCAGAAACAAAATCAGGCAGGCCGGTATATGCGGAAATGAATGTTGTAGATGCAGGCCGAGCCGATGACGGGTTTGCAAAAGCGTATGACTCTGTTTATCGGGTAAAATCTATTCGTAAAATACAGAGCATGGGCAGTATGCCCATTAGGGCCGTGCTGTTTTGGGACACAGCGTCGTTTAAAATCGTTGCAGAACGAAATATGCTGACGATAGAGCCGGAAGGGTTAGCGGCAGTCAATCGGAAAGAGACGCAGGATATCTTGGGCTATTCTGTTACGGGGATGGAAGTTGGCGATTTGAATCAAGATGGCTGGCCGGAAGTATTCGTGTATCTGACTTCCCATGGAAGCGGCAGTTATGGAAAGCTGGCAGGATACTCGGTAAATAACGGAAAATCCATGAGTCAGGTGTATTTGCCGACGGTGGAAGTGGAAAAAGAATCGCGGGCACGCGAGGGCTACCGAGGTCATGACCGAATGAAAATCGACGGAGAGTATTTGACCGTGACTTTTCCCGTATATCGGGAGACAGACAGCAATGCCTTGCCTACAGGCGGGGAACGGATTTTGCGGTATCGGCTGAAAGATGGGGAAGCGGGCAGACAGTTTGAATTAGTCGATATACAAAATGTACCGAAGCAAGAAGGAAAGAGTACAGAAAAAAACACCTAGTATAAAAAGGAATTTGCAAGATGAAGAAGAATATTATATATTGGTTATAGAGGAATTCAATGAGGAGGTATCGTTTTCTATGGAAATAGAAGAAGTACGCCGCAGTACTGCGGATAAAGGGTATTCTGATTCCCTCTATGAAGTCGTGTTTCAGCCGGTTATGGAACGGCCGGAATATCAGACAGAGCCAATATATTCGAAACTAACTGCGTTGCAGGAAGCAATGGGAAAAGAGGCGTTTGATACGTATATCAACAGTCTTCTTCGGATCACGTATAATGGCACTGCGCTGTGGCTGATCACAAAAAAAGAAATAAACCGAACGATATTAGAAGGCCGGTATCTGGGAATGATTCGAGAAGTGTTTGCCGTCCAGTCGGTTCGGATATTTACACAAGCATAAAGGAGAGAATAGTAAGATGGCAGGTATTTTATATGGAATTGGCGTAGGGCCGGGAGATCCGGAGTTGTTGACGGTAAAAGCGGTCAAAGCAATTGAAGGTGCGGACGTTATCATTGCGCCGCAGTCTAAAATGGGAGCGGACAGCGTAGCTCAGTCGATCGCAGCGCCGTATATCAAGCCGGGAACAAAGATTTGTCCGATGGTATTTCCGATGGTTCCCAATACAGACGAATGGGTGGAAGCAAGCAAAAAGAATTATGAAATTATTGCTGCGTATCTGGAAGAAGGGCTGAACGTTGTATTTCTTACGCTGGGCGACCCGATGTTCTTCAGCACCTATATGTATATTTTCCGGCTGATGGAAAACAGTCCGTATACGGTCGTTACGATTCCGGGGATTCCGGCATTTTGCGCGATTGGAAGCCAGTTGGGGTATCCGATCGTGGAGAAAGAAGAAATACTTTCTATTTTGCCGGCTACAGCCAATAAAGAAAAGTTGGATCGGGCACTTGCGGCTTGCGACAACGCCGTTTTGATGAAGGTATCCAAAGACTTTGCGAATATAAAAGAACTGCTGGATAAAAACGGGCTGCTGGAACATGCGATGATGGTATGCCGCTGCGGCCTTCCGGATGAAGAGATTCTGATGGTAAAGGATGTACCGTCTGATGCAAAAGTAAATTATTTATCGACGATTTTGACAAAGCGCAATAAATAGGAGTGCGTATGAAACAGTACCATAAACCTAGGGTCGTGATTGCCGGCGTCAGCAGCGGAGTTGGGAAAACAATGATTGTTTCCGGTCTGCTGGCTGCGCTGACCCGGCAGGGCAAAACGGTTCAGTCTTATAAAATCGGGCCGGATTATATTGATCCGGGATTCCATAAACTGGCCAGCGGCCGAGATTCCTATAATTTAGATACCTGGCTGACACCGGGAGAAGAGCTGCCGGATTTCTTTGAGCTGACCTCAAAAGAGGCGGATATAGCCGTCATTGAAGGCGTTATGGGACTCTATGACGGAGGTAAAAATGGAATCAGCAGTACGGCAGAGATCGCAAAGCGCCTGCAAGCTCCTGTATTTTTGGTGATAAACGCTAAGTCCATGGGAGAAAGTGCCGCTGCTATTGCCAAAGGATTTCGGGACTATGATCCGGAAGTGCAGTTGGCCGGTGTGATTTTAAATCAGATCGGTTCTGAACGGCATGCGCAGATGATCATCGAAGGCTTGCAGGCATTGGATATTCCCGTGCTGGCGGTTATTCATCGGAATGATGAGCTAAAGACGCCAGAGCGGCATTTGGGATTGACTCCGACGACGGAAACGGATCCGGCACGGCCTATCCATATCATGGCAGATCTGTTGGAGCAGCAAATGGATTTTTCCCTGTTATGGAAAGCGGCAGAAGAAGCGCCGGATATCGCGGTATCCGAAAGCAAAGCGAGCGTATGTGAAATAAAAGCGCGCATAGCAGTCGCTTGGGACGAAGCCTTTTCTTTTTATTATCCTGCCAGCCTGCAGGTTTTGAAGGACATGGGGGCAAAATTAGTCTATTTCAGCCCGTTGAAAGATGACAAGGTTCCCGATGCGGACGGCATGATTTTTGGCGGCGGATTTCCGGAAATGTTCCAGGAAGAATTGGAGCAGAATAAATCGATGCGGGAAGATATTCGGGCAAAAGCCCAAACGGGTATGCCGGTATATGCCGAATGCGGCGGTCTGATGTATCTGTGCGAGTCGATTACCGATTTTGACGGAAATACGAAAGAAATGGTCGGACTTGTTCCGGCAAGAAGCGTAATGCAGAAAAAATTGCAGCGTGTCGGCTATATACAAGCGGAAGCGTTGGCCGACAGTGTGATCGGTGCGGCAGGCGCTGTGTTTAAAGGACATGAATTTCATTTTTCGACGATGGAACCGCTGACCGATGATTTTCCATGGGCGTTTTCTATGAAAGGCAGTCGGGAAAAGACGCCGCATTTAGGCGGTTATTGCAGGGATAATGTGTTGGCGTCCTATTTGCATTTGAGTTTTTCCGGCGCAAGAGACGGAGCAGCTCGATTTATTGAGCAGTGCCGTGTGTACAAGGAGAGAAGGCATGGAAAATAGAGGGCTAGTGTTAGTCAATACGGGAAGCGGAAAAGGAAAAACGACGGCTTCTTTAGGCTTGGCGCTTAGAGCGTACGGGAACGGCATGAAAGTAAATATCGTGCAGTTTATCAAAGGCTCTTGGAAATACGGCGAGCTAAAAGGAATTGAGCGATTGGCTCCGGAAGTGCAGATTCATCCGATGGGGAACGGTTTTGTTTTTCATAAAAAAGATGCGAATGAAGAAACGATCCGGGAACACCGCAAAAAAGCACAGAAAGCATGGGAGCTGATTGTAAAAGAGATGCACAGCGGAAAGTGGGACGTGATGATTTTAGATGAAATCAATGTAGCGATCCATTACGGACTTCTTTGTGCAGATACGGTGCTGGAAGCCCTGAAACAAAGACCGAAAGAGCTCCATGTGGTGCTGACGGGGCGGTATGCCGATCAAAAGCTCATCGATTATGCAGATACGGTAACGGAAATGGTGCCGGTAAAACATGCGTATCAGCAGGGAATCAAAGCAGCCCGCGGCATAGAATTTTAAAAAAGAGTTGAAATTCCGACAAAAAAAGTATATAATAAAATCGTAAGATATAGATATCTAAAGAAATTCATTATATATTTAAGGAGGAAGTAACAATGAAAATGGGAGAACTTTATAAAGCTGCTGATTGGAAATTAGAAAAACATGCGCCGGTTATCGAAGCACCGGAAGTGGTAAAAGCCGGCGAGGTAGCCGTAATCGAGCTGAGCGTAGGGAAAGAAATCGCGCATCCGAATACAACGGAACATCACGTGGCATGGATCAAATTGTATTTTGTTCCGGAAGGCAGCAAAAATGCATATGAAGTCGCTTCGTTGGACTTCAATGTACATGGCGAATCTCCGGAAGGCGCAAACAAAGGTCCGGTATACGCAGAACCTTTCGGCATTGTTCGCGCTAAATTTGAAAAGAGCGGCACATTGGTAGCTACTTCGTACTGCAACATCCACGGCTTGTGGGAATCTGAAAAACAAATTACAGTTGAATAAGAATAAAATTAGAAAAAAGCAGGCTGAGCAGGCCTGCTTTTTTGCTATTTTCTTTACTTTTTCCTATTATTCATGATATAGTAATACCAATATCGGTTAAAATCCGTTTGGTAAAGCTAAATTTGAATAAAAGAGGGATGGCAAGGTGGCTTTAATTGTTAAGAAATTTGGTGGAAGCTCTGTGGCGACACCGGAAAAAATGCGTTCGATCGTACACCGTGTTACCAGTGAGATGAACCCGGGGGATCAAATTGTGATCGTTGTATCGGCAATGGGAGATACGACAGATGATTTAGTGAGTTTAGCAAATCAGATCACGTCTAAACCGTATGGACGGGAAATGGATATGCTTTTATCAACAGGAGAACAAATATCTATTGCGTTGCTGGCAATGGCCTTTGAAGAAGCCGGATATCCGGCTATTTCTTTGACTGGACCGCAGGCGGGGATACAGACCAGCGATGCGTACAATAAAGGTCTGATCGAAGATATTCAGCCCAAAAGAGTGTTGGATCAGCTGCGTCAGGGAAAAATCGTTGTTGTTGCCGGATTCCAGGGATTGACCAAGTCCGGAGATATCACAACGCTGGGCCGCGGCGGCTCGGATACGACGGCGGTTGCGCTGGCCGGTGCAATGAATGCTGATGTATGTGAGATCTATACCGATGTGGAAGGCGTGTATTCCGCGGATCCGCGTATCGTAGCGAATGCAAAGAAAATGATGGAAATCACCTATGGGGAAATGTTGGAGATGGCGCATTTGGGAGCAGGAGTCATGCAGCCGAGAGCGGTGGAAATGGGCAGCCGGTTCGGTGTGCCGATCCATGTGCGTTCTACGTTTTCTAAAAATGAAGGGACTATTATTCGGGAGGAATATACGATGGAAGGTAAACAATATGTTATTCGCGGCATCGCCCATGATACTAATGTAGCTAAAATTGCAGTGATGAATGTATCCAATGAACCGGGAGTGGCTCATCGATTATTCAGTGCAATGGCAGAAAATAATATCGACGTAGATATGATCGTGCAGAGCGTGGCGCAGCAGTCACAGGAACGTACGGATATTATTTTTACGATTACTCGTACTGATCTTCCGGCTGCACAGGGCGTTCTCGCGCAGTTGAAAAAAGACGGTATTATAGAAGAAGTATTGATTGACGAACACATGGCAAAAGTATCGATTGTCGGCGCCGGTATGCTGGGACAGCCGGGCATCGCTGCGTCCATGTTCGGCGTATTGGGAAAATGCGGTGTGAATATTGAAATTATCAGCACATCTGAAATCAGTATTTCCTGCCTGATCAATGAAAATAAAGTAAAGGAAAGCGTGAACGCAATTCACGAATACTTTTTTGGAGACAAATAAAATGGCTTCTATGCATGCGCTGGACACGTTTGTGCGGGAATGGATGCAGGCAGGCAAGCCGGATATGAACTTAATCAAACAGATGCTGACGGCATTGAAAGAACCGGCGCCTCCGGGCTGGGAACAGGCAGCGGGAGCTCCGTTGTTTTCCACTTCTTTTCATGGGATTGATTATGACTATGAAAAAGAGGAAGTACATATCAGCTATAGAGCTGTCGAAGGATTATATGAAGAAACGACGGTTTCCTTCGCTGTATTTTATATCCTTTTGGAAGGCTTGTCCGTTGTATTGCGAAGACATCATTGGTAAAAAGAGGTATCGTTACGATACCTCTTTTTTATTTGGAAAATATAAAACCCGCCAAGAGATATATACGGTATATCCTGGCGGGTTTAGTGCACCTGCTATGTAATTACAGTGTATGAGAGCAGTTCAATACATGTTTCATTTTATGCTGAACCATTTCTTTGATGGCTTCGCGGGCCGGACGCAGATATTGACGCGGATCGAAATCGCTCGGATGCGTCATGAGATACTCCCGAACAGAAGCGGTCATTGCTAAACGAAGATCTGTGTCGATATTGATTTTGCAGACTCCCATTTTAGAAGCTTTGAAGAGCATGTCTTCCGGAACGCCCTGTGCGCCCGGAATGCTGCCGCCGAATTCATTGCATTTTTGTACGAATTCCGGCATGACGGTAGAAGCGCCGTGAAGAACGAGCGGGAACCCTTTTAAAAGATTGGAGATTTTTTCCAAACGTTCGAAATCAAGCTGCGGAGTTCCTTTGAATTTATAAGCGCCGTGGCTAGTGCCGATCGCTACGGCGAGAGAATCGACGCCGGTCCGCTCTACGAATTCAACGGCTTGATCCGGATCGGTAAAGGTTGCATCTCGATCGCTTACCTGAACCGCGTCTTCAATACCGGCGAGACGCCCCAATTCGGCCTCGACGACAACGCCGTGCGCATGGGCGTATTCAACTACTTTTTTAGTCAGTGCAATATTTTCTTCAAACGGATATTTGGAACCGTCGATCATAACGGAAGTGAAACCGCCGTCTACGCAAGCTTTGCAGATTTCAAAGTCTTCGCCGTGATCTAAGTGCAGGCAGATAGGCAAATCGCCGGAATCTTCCAATGCAGCTTCTACTAATTTTACCAGATAAATATGTTTGGCATATTTTCTGGCGCCGGCAGAGACCTGAAGAATCAGCGGAGCCTGTTCTTCTTTGGCAGCTTCGACAATCCCTTGAATAATTTCCATATTATTTACGTTAAAAGCACCGATGGCATATTGCCCTTCATATGCTTTTTTAAACATTTCCGTACTAGTTACTAATGGCATATATCTCTCTCCTTTGTCCTTAATAATATACTTTTAGTATATGAGGTCGCGCGCGGAAAATCAACTATTGACGGCATATTCTTGATAAATTTATCGTTGTCTTACCGTATGCATAATTTTGCCATGTCTTGGGGAAGCGGAGCCGTGACGGTGATGATTTTTTTCTCTACCGGGTGAAGGAAAGAAATCATACCTGCATGCAGGGCCTGGCGGGAGATGTATTCCTTAGATCCGCCGTATAAATCGTCTCCCAGCAGCGGATAGCCTAAAGCGGCGCAATGCACGCGGATTTGATGTGTGCGGCCTGTGTGGAGCTGCAGTTCAATGTGACTGTATTGGCTGCCGCGGTGAAGAAGCCGGATATCCGTATGGGCGGACTGGCCGGCAGACGATACAATCCGCTCGATAATACTGCCTTCCTTGCGGGCAATGGGAAAGCGGACAGAAGCAGCCGGCGCCGGAAAGGACCCGGTGACAAAGGCTTGATAAGTACGCTGATGAAATAATTGTTTTTGCGTCAAGGCATATTGAATCTGCGGCTGTTTGGCAATCAAAATAAGCCCGGATGTATTCCTGTCCAGCCGATGAATCAGATGAAACGCCGCTTTGGTTCCCGTTTTTTGGTAATGATATGCGACTGCATTGGCCAGTGTCGGTTCATCAGAAGTGGAAACCGGATGCGATAAAAGCCCGGCAGGTTTATTGACGGCCAACAGATATTCGTCTTCATAACAAATCGAAATAGGAAGCGCGATGGGCTCAAATTCATTTTTTAAAGGCAGCTCGACCCGAACATGATCGCCGGGCGAGGCAAAAGAACGCCATGAAACGGTTTGTCCGTTTATAAAGCAAGCGGCTTCATGCTTAATCCTGCGCCGCATGGTAACGGATACGCCATAGCGCTGCAATGCTTTGGTAAGCGGAAGAGCCTGCCAGTCGGCAGGGATAATAAACTGTATCATAAGAAATCTCTTTTCTATAAAAAATCGATGCGCCTTTTATTATACATAAAAATAGTCGCTTATGCGACCATAAATGCAAAGTAAATCCATGATGAACGGGCGAAGGAATGGGAAAACAGTTGATTTTCCAAAAAATAGCAGGTGAGGACTGAAATAGTATAAGCAGAAACACAGGCGGTGTGATGATGAGGGGGCGGGGATATCTGCTGCTATGTTAATTGGCGTGCCATATGCCGGAGGGGAGCGTGGTCTATATGGCTTCTCGACTGGCGATACCCATTGTCGCGCATGCAGTAAGAACGGCTGATATTTGGCAAAGCGTATACGAAACACATGGGGAGCAGGCTTAACGCACAGAAAAGGAAAAAATAGATAGAGAAAAACAGAATGAGAAAATACAGGGATCATACCCCGCATTTTCTCATTCTGTTTTTTCTAGAGTATCAAATATTATATAAAATGAAAGACAACTGATTTAGGATATTTTTTCTAATTGAGAGAAAGGAAGGAAAATAATGAAAAATTTATATGGCTATATCCGAATTAGTACTAGAGAGCAGAATGCGGATAGACAGATTTTAGCTTTGAAAGAATTGGCTATTCCAAAAGAGAATCTGTTCATCGATCAGCAATCTGGTAAGGATTTTGTACGACCACAGTACCGCAAAATGGTGCGGAAGCTAAAAAAAGAAGACCTGCTCTATATCAAGAGCATTGATCGTCTGGGACGTAACTATTCTGAAATTTTAGAACATTGGCGGATTCTCACCAAGGAAAAAGGAATTGATATTGTAGTACTGGATATGCCTTTGCTGGATACACGCCGGGGCAAAGACCTGCTGGGTACATTTTTGAGTGATATTGTTCTGCAGGTCTTGTCTTTTGTGGCAGAAAACGAACGCACGAATATCCGGCAGCGCCAGGCGGAGGGGATTGCTGCGGCGAAAGCACGCGGCGTACGCTTTGGCCGACCGCCTCGTCCCTTGCCGGAAAACTTCCCTCAGGTGTACCGGCAGTGGAAAGACGGTAATATTACTTGTTCTGCAGCGGCAAGGATTTGTAAAATGCCGATTTCCACCTTCCGCTATCGGGTGCAAATGTATGAAAAATCCTAAAGTTACTGTAAGCAGTGTTGTGCAGGAAGGTGTACTTTTTCGCAGTCGAGTCTTTTTCTGTATTCAAACGTTGCTCCCTATCTGTTAGTATTGGAAAAGCTGGCTTTTTATGGTATGGTAAAATAGAAAAATATAAGCAGGCATGTTGCGAAAAAGCACACTATTTTGGAAGCAATTGTCTTTCTGCAAATGCCTGACAGATAAGAGGTGCAGGAAAATGGCAGAACGACAGGTCAAGTCAAGGCAGCGTGTGGCAGATCACGGAGAGGTATTCACTGCTGAACGTGAGGTTAAAGCCATGTGCGATCTTGTAAAGCAGGAAACAGAACGGATTGAAAGCCGATTTTTAGAACCAGCTTGTGGAAATGGAAACTTTCTTGTGGAAGTTCTCCAGCGGAAGCTGGCTGTGGTAAAAAGCCGTTATGGGAAAAGTCCATTTGATTATGAACGGTACTCGGTACTGGCTATTACCAGCCTGTATGGAGTTGATATTTTGGAGGATAACGCAGAAGAATGCCGCCAGCGGCTGTTTGATATTTGGAATCAGGAATATACCGCTAATACAAAAGCCCAGGCAAATGAAACGTGCCGGGAAGCGGTGCGGTTTATCCTACACAAAAATATTCTATGTGGAGATGCGCTTACTATGCTGCAGGCAGATGGTTCGCCCATTGTTTTTGCAGAGTGGAGTCTTGTCACTGGAAATCAGATGAAACGCCGTGATTTTGCACTCGATGAGCTTCTGAACGGACACGAGGAGCAGATGAATATTTTCATGATCGGCTGGGAATATGACGAGGAAGTTCAGGCATTTATCCCACCGCCCATCAAGGAATATCCGCTGACCGATTACAGGAGGGTGCAGGACTATGAGTGATTTTTACAGCAATATGTATAACCCGGATGTCCTCACCTGTCTGGCGAATCTGTCCAACGACGAGGTGTTCACGCCGCCGGAGGTGGCGAACCGGATGCTGGATATGCTGCCGGAAGAGCTGTGGCATGACAGTAGCGCAACATTTCTCGACCCCGCCTGTAAGTCCGGGGTGTTTCTGCGGGAGATTGCTAAACGGCTGATTGAGGGATTGAAAGAAGAAATCCCGGATTTACAGGAACGTATTGACCACATTTTTCGTAACCAGCTGTATGGTATCGCAATCACTGAACTGACAAGCCTTCTTGCCCGGAGAAGTGTGTATTGCTCCAAGTATCCCAACAGTAAATATTCCATCACGCTTTTTGAAGATCCCAGCGGTAATATCCGGTACAAGCGGATACAGCATCACTGGCAGAACGGCAAGTGTCTGCTCTGCGGTGCATCTAAGAGTGAATACGAGCGAGGGGGAGAACTAGAAACCCATGCGTATGAATGGATACATACGACCAAACCGGAGGAGATATTCAAGATGAAGTTTGATGTAATAATCAGTAATCCGCCGTATCAGCTATCTGATGGTGGAAATGGAAAGAGTGCAAAACCAATATATCAGCTATTTGTGGAACAGGCAAAGAAATTAAGACCACGCTATATGACAATGATTATTCCGTCCAGATGGTTTTCTGGCGGAAAAGGACTTGATGATTTCCGAAAAACTATGCTTTCCGATAGACATATCAGAAAACTGGTTGATTACGAAAACTTCAAAGATGTTTTTCCGGGGGTTGATTTAGCAGGTGGTGCATCTTATTTTTTGTGGGATAGAGATAATACGGGGATATGTGCGGTTGTAAATTTTAATCAGAATCCCCCCACTTGCGTAAACAGGTATCTTGATGAATATGAGATTTTTATTCGCCAAAATTTGGCGGTAGAAATTGTGCGAAAAGTACAGGAGAATACTACTGAAAAAAGAACATTAAGTGATAGAGTATCTTCCAGAAAACCATTTGGACTTCCCACCAACTATACTCCATGCGGATCGGGTGTGCCATGTTGGTTTATCCAAAAGATAGGATTAAAATTTGCAAATTCAAGAGATGTGGACAATTCTAAAGGGTATCTTCAGAAGTGGAAGTTTTTAGTTCCAAAAGCACCCATAGCAGGACAGACTGATTTTTCAAAACCAGTAGGTTTCTACTATGACGGGAATACACGAATTACAAAACCTGGTGAATGCTGCACAGAATCGTGGATTGTTGCAGGAGCATTTGATACGGAAGAAGAAGTGTTGGCTTATAAATCCTACATCTTTACTAAAATTGTTCGTTTTTTATTGCTACAAACAGTGGTGTCCCAAGATGTGACGAAGAAAAACTTCTGTTTTATTCCAGATTTAGGAACTTATCAAGGGCAATATACGGATAAAATGCTTTGCGAAATGTGGGATATTTCAGAGGAAGAATGGAGTTATATTGACTCTCGCATAGCAACGATAGGTGGTGATAGCAATGGCAAGTGAGTTCTTTCCCCAGCGGCCTAATGCGCACCCGATGATTTACGCTTATAAAGACACCAATCCTCAGTATCAAGGTCTTCTTAAGGTGGGATATACTGCCATTGACGTGGACAAGCGTGTTGCCCAGCAGTATCCCACTAAACGGCCGGACGGCAGCGTTCCTTACCAGATTGTATACCGGGAAAGTGCTATGTATTCGGATGGTACTTCATTTACGGATCATGATGTTCATCGGGTTTTAAAGTGTAAACACATTGAATGTATGGGCGGTGAATGGTTTCGCTGTACTGTGGATGATGTGCGTGCGGCGGTGCTGGCAGTTAAAAAGCATAGTGACAATGTGGAGAATCGCGTTAACAGTTTTACTATGCGGCCGGAACAACAGGCAGCTGTGGACAAAACCGCAGCTTATTTTCAAAATGTTTATAAAGAGGATTCTACACGCTATCCTAAGTTTTTATGGAACTGCAAAATGCGTTTTGGCAAAACCTTTGCTTCCTATCAGCTTGCAAAACGACTGGGATTCAAGCGCATTTTGATTCTGACATTTAAGCCTGCTGTGGTCAGCGCATGGCAGGAGGACTTGAACAGCCACATTGATTTTGAGGGGTGGCAGTTTATCAGCCGAGATACCGAATTAACCTATGAAAAAGCGGATAAGTCCCGGCCGATCATCTGCTTTGGTTCTTTTCAGGACTATCTGGGAGTGAATAAAGAAACTGGCGGCATCAAGGCAAAAAATGAGTGGGTACATTCCACCAACTGGGATTTGGTTATCTTTGATGAGTACCACTTTGGAGCATGGAAAGAAAGCGCCAAAAAGCTGTTTGAGCAGGAGGATGAGGACAGTTATGACAATGTAGACATGGATATATATGATCGTGGCAACGCTTACGATGAAACTTTTCTTCCCATTACCACCATGTATTATTTGTATTTGTCAGGTACACCGTTTCGGGCGCTGAATTCCGGTGAATTTATCGAGGAACAAATTTATAACTGGACATATTCGGATGAACAGAGGGCAAAAGAAAACTGGCAGGGAGATAATAATCCTTATGCTGCACTACCCCGTATGGTGATGATGACCTATCGTATCCCGGATAGTATTCGTCAAATCGCTATGCAGAGAGAATTCAACGAGTTCGACTTGAACGTATTTTTTTCTGCGCAAGGCAAGAGGGAAGATGCCCGCTTCATCTATGAAAATGAAGTACAGAAATGGCTGGATTTGATTCGGGGTGCTTATCTGGAAACCAGTGTGGATGATTTGAAGTTGGGGGCTAAAAAGCCTGCTCTGCCGTATGCAGATGTGCGATTACTGAATGTATTGCAGCATACGCTTTGGTTTCTGCCTAATGTGCTTTCTTGCTATGCGATGAAAAATCTGTTGATGCAAAAGCAGAATACTTTTTACCATGATTACACCATCAATGTCTGCGCAGGTTCGGGAGCTGGAATTGGCGCAAAGGCATTGGAGCCGGTGCAAAAATCTATGCGTGACCCTCTGGAGAGCAAGACGATCACACTTTCCTGCGGTAAATTGACGACGGGTGTTACAGTCAAACCATGGACGGGTATTTTTATGCTGAGAAACCTGTCAAGCCCGGAAACCTATTTTCAGGCGGCATTCCGGGTACAAAGCCCGTGGGAAATTACAACGGATGGAGGTAAAAAGGAAATTGTCAAACAGGAATGCTATGTGTTTGATTTTGCGCTTGACCGGGCACTCAAGCAAATTTCCGATTACAGCTGCCGATTGAATATTGATGAAGGGAACCCGGAAAAGAAAGTGGCTGAGTTTATCAATTTTCTTCCGGTTATTGCCTATGATGGCAGTAGTATGCGGCAGATCGATGCAGGCGAGGTTCTGGATATCGCTATGGCAGGTACATCTGCTACCTTACTTGCCAAGCGTTGGGAAAGCGCTCTGCTTGTCAATGTGGATAATGATACACTATCCCGTTTGATGGCAAATTCAGAGGCTATGGACGCTTTGATGAAGATTGAGGGATTCCGCAGTTTGAATGAGGATATACAGACCATTATTAACAAGTCCGAAACTATAAAAAAGGCGAAGAAAGAGGGCACAGAAAAATTAACTCCGAAAGAAAAAAAGGCGTTGAGTGAGGAAGAAAAAGAGTATAAATCCAAGCGTAAGCAGATTCAGGAGAAACTGATCAAATTTGCTACCCGTATTCCGGTTTTTATGTATTTGACCGATTACCGGGAACGCTGTTTGAAGGATGTGATCACACAGCTGGAACCGGGACTTTTTAAGAAGGTAACAGGTCTAGGAGTCAAGGATTTCGAGTTGCTAGTATCTTTCGGTGTATTCAATGATTCACTGATGAACGATGCTGTTTATAAGTTTAAACGATACGAAGATGCCAGTCTGAGTTATACTGGAATGAATCGGCATGCGGGGGAAAACCGCGGCGGTTGGGATACTGTGATCACAGATGATGACTATAGCAGTATGTTTGCTTTGCAGCAGGGCTCGATGAAACCGGCACACCTTGCATCGGATAATTTGGCCCAAAAAACATTTTGGGGATTTTCAGAGGCGGTACGGGATGTGGAACTTTCTAAAAAGGAAAGGCAATATTCGCAGAACGTCGCAGAAAAATCAGCTGTATATGGACGGCATTTGGAAAAACCTCGTCGTATTCCGCCGTCGCCAAAACCTGAACTGCAGAAACAGGTGGACTTGGTCCGTGTAGTGGTTGGATGTCAGCTTCGGCATAAAGCGTTTGGCATGGGAACGGTAAAAGAAATTCAAAGTGGTTTGATTGTTGTACGGTTTGGAGACATAGAGAAAAAGTTTCAGTTTCCCGGTGCCTTAGTGCAGGGGTTTCTGAACTTGCCGGAATAACTCTATAAATAGATGTATGCTATAAAGTTTGACTGAAAGAGAAATGCAGAGGGAAACAAATATGCAGAAGTAAAATCAGCGATTGTTTTATCTATCGCGAAAATAAAGGCAGATATGATGATCGGTTTTAAATATAGTGATGAGTGTGCTCAGAAAAGCCTTTGCCGCGATACCGGATGAAACAGGACTGCTTCTCTGCTCTGATCAGGCGAGGATATCAGGAGCTGTACCGACAGATGTTTAAAGAGAAGGGTGTCAGGCAGAGCATGCGTTGAATAGGTAATTGTCTCGGCAACACAGTGGCATAAAACTTCTTTGGTCTGATTAAAAGAGAACTGCGTTATCTGCAAAAATTTCAGTCTATCGAATATTTCAAAAAAGTTGGAAGAGTATCTGAACTTATTGTAATAACCAATGCATTTAAAGAATAGTGAAAGGTTTTGTTTTCGATAATTTACAGACAACAAGCCTTTTTCATTACTTAATACCTTTTAGTTTAAAGTTTTATATAGAGCGGGGGATGCTTTTTATATTGCGAAACAAAGAGTCTGGGAATAATGATATAATAAGTGCAAAATAGGATGAGTGAAATTGGTAAAGCAGTACGATGACTGTGTAACGTGAAAAAGTTTTAGCCAGTAAAGATTTAAACCGAGTGTAGTGTATTTCAGTAAAGTAACGATGATACCGAAAGAGGAAAGTATATGGCTGATTATGACATTGAGGAATATAATACTAAAGAAATTTTTGATGACAGCACAATGGATTTGGAAATGCGGCTGATTGGACTATATTTGGGCAGCCTGTCTTTACGGGTATCTTCCTTTCGTGCTGCGATGGTTATAACATTTGACGGTGCATTGAATGATGGCGTGCCTTATCTAATTCATATGTTTAACCGATTAAAGGCACGGCGTCCCTATGCTTTTGCTGATTTTGATGACGAGCAGTTTTTTCTATTAGCGATTTTAAGAATGATGCAGTTCTTTTAACAATAAAATCTGGAAATTATAAAAATGAAGAGGAAGGCTGTGTCACATTTCGAGAACGACTGCCTATTAAGGATGTGTTATATCAGTTAGATAGGTTGTTCCATGATATTCTTCATAACGAAAATTTTCCTTGGCAATATCCTTGTTTTTCCTATATGGATGCTCAGCAATCGGATGAAGCTTATGACTTAGCGATGAAAGAAATAGAAGAAAAGCAGATTACAGATGAGGCGGAGATGGAAGCTATTGAATGCAGATATTGCAGGGAGATGGTGACAAAATTTGGTAAGGATGGTGAAAGGGTATATCGTAAGTTTAAAGAAATGTTGATTACACGAAAAGTGCCTGAAGATTGGAGCTATGATAAAGAAATACCGTTATAGAAAACGATATAGACTCGTTTTTTATTTTGTGCGGGCCATTCAGCACGGATTTATATTTCATAATAGAGCGCTTACCGATAAATCGTAAGCGCTTTTTTCTGTACCTATTTCTCTACTCCGGGCCATATTTCTTTGTACCCGCGATCATCAGATTTGAAAAAAGTGTGAAAAAGCCGGAGCGCAGTATTGCGCTCCGGCTTTTTGAGTAATATAGGAATTATAACTGCGGATTTGGATGGAGAACGGAAACAAAACGGTATTTTTTATCGACTCGTTCGCCAATGATGCCGATTACTTTTCCCATTGTGAATGCGGCCAAGATCGTTCCCAGTCCCAGCCCTTTTACTTGACCTAAAAATCCAAAGGTAAGCATGGCGGTTGTGGTCAGACAAATCACATCAAAAGAAACTTTGATTTTAGAATACGATACGCCCGTAATATCCGATAATTCTCTTGGAAAAAGATCGGTTGGAATGATCGGCATGCGGCAGCGGTTGGAAAGCGCGATGCCAAAGCAGATGACCAGATAGCTGATGATGAAATACAGGATTTGAAGCGGCAGGGTCTGCGGAAGTTCGCGTATCCACGATTCATGGAAGTCGATCATAAGGCCGAAGAAAAAACCGACGACAAAACTAAAGAGGTATTCGGGAACAAATTTCCGTTTCATGATCATCAGACTGGCGATCAGCAGACCTTGGAAAATATAAGTCCAGGTGCCTAGCGAAAAAATAGGGAACACTTCGGAAAAGGCGTATGGATCGCTGGATATGGCGGAAATGCCAGACCCGGAATACAGCATAAGGACAACGCCAAAACTATTGATAAAAATGACAAGCAGCAACGCTAGCTCTCCCCTCAGAACGGTCGCTGAGTTTTTCATGATATCATCTCCTATTGATAGATAGGCAAAAGCCTAAAAAACATTATAGCACTCTATAGGGGAGTTGTCTAAAGATTTTCTTAAAAAATATTGGCAATACTGGCTGCGCAATCAAATGCGGGTAAAATATATCCGGTTTTAAGAGTGATACATTAATTTGGGCTACTATATCTAGAATTTTTATGGTAGAATAAAAAAGAATCCACATATGGAGGTGCTAATATGGCAAAAGATTGTTCATTTGATGTAGTTTCTGAAGTTAATTTGCAGGAAGTGGATAATGCTGTCAATCAGGCAGTAAAAGAGATCACGACCCGGTATGACTTTAGAGGAAGCAAAGCGTCTCTTTCGTTAGAAGGAGAAACAATAAAAGTCTTAGGCGACGATGAATTTAAATTGAAGAGCGTGATTGATATTTTGCAGGGCAAGCTGGTAAAACGCGGCGTATCGTTAAAGAACTTGGAGTATGGCAAGATCGAAGATGCGTCCGGCGGCGCGGCGCGGCAGATCATCACGATCAAAAAGGGCATTTCTAAAGAGAATGCAAAAGAAGTGGTAAAACACATAAAAAATATGAAGCTGAAAGTAAATGCTCAGATCCAGGAGGATCAGGTGCGCGTATCTGGAAAAGATAAAGATGATTTGCAGGCCGTGATCCAAATGCTCAAGGGCTTAGATTTTCCAGTGGAACTGCAGTTTGTAAATTTCCGGTCCTAGGAGGGCGTATGGAAAAAAAGAATATGCGCAGCGGATATACAACAGGGAGCTGCGCCGCGGCTGGTATGAAAGCCGCGTTATTGTATCTGCTGAAAAGAGAAGCGGTATCGTCTGTTACGGTGCTTTCGCCTCAGGATCAGGAAATCCGGGTGCCTGTGGAATCGGTGGACATCAAAGATGACTGCCGGGCCAGCGCGGTAGTCATTAAAGACGGCGGAGATGATCCTGATATTACGCATGGAGTGCCGATCACGACAGATGTAGAACTGACAGATAAGCCGGGGCTGGTCTTTAAGGCCGGAGCCGGCGTGGGTATGGTAACAAAACCGGGACTGTCCATTCCTGTTGGTGAGCCGGCTGTAAATCCCGGCCCTCGGGAGATGATGCGGCGGGTATATTGTGAATTGGTTTCGCCCCATCAGGGCGTTATCGTCACGATACATGTGAAAAACGGAGCACAGCTTGCTTCAAAAACACTCAACCCGGTATTAGGTGTGGAAGGCGGTATTTCCATTATTGGTACGTCAGGTATCGTAAAACCAATGAGTGAAGAGGGATTCAAGGATTCCCTGGTTCCGCAGCTTTCGGTTATCCGGGCGGCCGGAGAAGATACGGTGGTGCTTACGCCGGGGCGGATTGGCATGGATGCAGCGAATCACCTGCATATCCGGAAGGAGCTTTTGGCAGAAACGAGTAATTTTATCGGGTTCATGCTGGAAAAAAGTGTGGAAAACGGATTGAAAAATATCGTCCTGCTCGGACATTTAGGCAAATTGGTGAAAGTGGCGTCTGGAAGCTTCCATACGCATAACCGCATGAGCGACGGCAGAATGGAAACGTTGGCCGCTTATGCCGGTATGAATGGAGCGTCGCCGGAAGTAATGAAAGAAATATACCGTTGTCTGACGACGGAAGCCGCGATGGAGATCATCGCGCGCGAAGGATTGCAGCATATATATGGGCAGATAGCCGAACGGGCAGCGCAGCGGGCAGCCAGATATATTTATCATGAGGCAAAGGTCGGCGTGATTTTAATCACGCTGGAAGGCGATGTGCTGGCGGCAGATAAAAATGCACAAGAGATAGGAGGCGCGTATTCATGGGATCTACCCTCTATGTCGTAGGAATCGGGCCCGGTTCAGAAGCCTATATTCTTCCTGCTGCGCTGCGATGTATTCAACGTGCTGAGATTTTAGTAGGAAGCCAGCGGGCGCTGGACGATTACAGCAAAGAAGGACAGATTACGTTCCCGGTAACGGGGAAGCTGTCTCTTCTTCATGCGTTTTTGGAAGAGAAGTTAAAAACGTCGGACGTGGTTGTCATGGTGAGCGGGGATACGGGGTATTACAGTTTGCTTCCGTATTTAAAGCGATCTTTTTCTGATACGGCAGCGATTCAGGTTATTCCTGGGATCAGTTCGGTGCAGCTGGCGTTTGCTCGGATGGGCGAGGTTTGGCAGGACGCGGATTTGCTCAGTTTTCATGGGCGGATTGTACCGGAAGAAAAATTAGCGTACAGCGCAGGGAAAAAAGCGGCGTTTTTAACAGATAAGGACTATAACCCGGCAAAAATAGCTGAAGTATTGCTGGCGCATGGGTGGCCAAGCGCTGCCAAGATGACTGTTTTTGAACGGCTGGGGTATGAAGATGAACGAAAAGCAGAAGGAACCTTAACACAAATGCAGAATTTGGACGGGTTCGCTCATGCGGTAGTGGTGGTGATAGGCTGATGCATTTCTATGGTATTTATGATGAAGAATTTATTCGCGGCAAGGTGCCGATGACAAAGCGGGAAGTCCGCATGATGGTGATGGCGCAGGCACAGATTCAGTCGGGCGACGTCGTTGTAGATATCGGCGCGGGGACGGGCTCTTTATCGATTGAGGCTGCGTTTGAAGCGCAAACGGTGTATGCCGTGGAACGAAATGAGGAAGCGGTCGAATTGATCGCGAAAAACCGGGAAAAATTTGGTCTTTCTAATATACACATTATAAAAGCAAAAGCTCCCGAGGGGCTGGATGTGATTGAAAAGGCCAATGTGATCCTTATTGGAGGCAGCGGCGGTAAGCTGCCTGAAATTTTAGATGAAGCAGAACGGATGCTTCCGGCCTGGGGAAGAATCGTTATTACGGCTGTAACGGTAGAAACGATGAACCAGGCGCTGCAGGAACTTCGGAAGCGGCCCTTTGTATATGAAGGATTTCAAATGCAGGTAAACCGCATGAGAAAAGCCGGCCCGTATCATTTATATGATCCGTTGAGCCCTATCGGAATTATTACGGCAGTAAAGCAAAAACAGGAGGGAAAATAATGGCACAAGTATATATTGTTGGGGCAGGACCGGGGGATCCGGAGCTGATTACTGTGAAAGGACAGCGTCTTTTGAGCGAGGCCGACGTAGTCATTTACGCAGGATCTTTGGTTAATCCGGCAGTGCTGCAGGTATGCAAAAAAGAAGCGGATATTTACAACAGTGCGTCTATGAGTTTGGACGATGTGCTGGAAGTAATGGAAAAAAGTACGGCGGAAGGAAAGAAAGTAGTGCGGCTCCATACGGGAGATCCGGCAATTTACGGGGCTATTCAGGAACAGATGGACGCGCTGAAAGAAAAAGGGATCACGTTCGAAGTGATTCCGGGAGTAAGTTCTTTCCTGGCAACAGCAGCTGCCCTGCAGCAGGAATATACGCTTCCCAACGTATCGCAGACGGTTATTATTACCCGTTTGGAAGGCCGTACGCCGATGTCGCCGAAAGAAAAGCTGGCTATGCTGGCCGCTCATCAGGCTACGATGTGCATTTTCCTCAGCGTACAGATGTTTGATAAAGTAGTAGCAGAGCTTCTCGAAGGCGGATATGCGCCGGATACGCCGGTTGCTATTGTAGTAAAAGCTTCCTGGCCGGATCAGAGAATCCTGCGGGGAACGCTGGAAACGATCGCGGATATGGTGAAAGCGGAAGGTGTGATCCGTCAGGCGATGATCGTAGTAGGCAATGTGATGCGCGGAGAATATGAATTATCCAAACTGTATGACAAACACTTTACGCATATGTTCCGGGAAGGCGTAGACTAATGGACGCCGTTATTGCGGTTACTGTACAGGGAGCTGAATTGGCGCAGCGAATTAAACGCTGTATCCCGGAGATCGATGTGTATGAAAAGCGGGGCAGAGAAAGTAAGGAGCCTTGTTTTCTCTATGACAGTATCATAGAGCTGATGAAAGATCTGTTTTATCGGTATGACCGAATCGCCTGCATTATGGCGACAGGAATTGTCGTGCGCGCGATTGCGCCGCATATTGTACATAAAACAAAAGACCCGGCTGTGGTGGTTATGGATGAAAAGGGACAGCATGTTATCAGTCTGCTCAGCGGCCATTTGGGCGGTGCGAACGGTTGGGCGAAAGAGATCGCTTCGCATATTGATGCAGATCCGGTGATTACGACGGCTACCGATGTAAACGAACGGCCGGCAGCCGATATGCTGGCAAAAGCGTTAGGTCTCTATATCGAGTCATTGGAAGCGCTGCGCAGGCTCAACAGCGATATTGTTGCAGGAACGACCGTGCATTGGCTGATAGATACGGAGCTGCTGCAGAAAGACATCTATCGGGAAGAAGCGGAAAAAATGGGAATCTTGCTGAAAGATTGGCAGGTAAATGCGGCGCTTCCCCGGCCCTGTGTCGTGATAACGGATAAAGTAATCGACGCAGATGCATCGGTCTTAGCCCTGCGGCCGCCGACAATGGTGATAGGGATCGGCTGCCGTAAAGGAACGGAACTGATGCGGATAGAAGAGGCGGTGCAAAGCTCGGTAGCTGCGATCGGCAGATCGTTTTACAGCATAGCGGCGCTGGCCAGCGTGGATGTGAAAAAAGAGGAAGGCGGCCTATTGGCATTTGCAGAAAAATATCATAAAGAAATTATATTTTATACAGTAGAAGAGTTGGCTGCGGTGACGGCAGCGCTGGGGCTGGAAGAGTCGTCGTTTGTAAAAAAGACGATAGGAACCGGCAACGTCTGTGAAGCAGCGGCAATACAGAAAGGCAGGACAACGACATTATGGCAGAAGAAACAAAAACATGCACAGGTAACTACGGCAATAAGCCAGGCAAAATTGCAGTTATCGGAATTGGGCCTGGGCATGAAGAAGAATTAACTCCGCGGGCAAAAGCCTGGATTGAATCTGCGGACTGCATTGTAGGTTATCATACCTATTTAAAATTGATTCCCCAGCTGATCGAAGGAAAAGATCAAGTTGGTACAGGAATGATGCAGGAAGTAGATCGGTGTAAAAAAGCGGTGGAACTGGCTTCCGAAGGGCGCAGAGTAGCCGTTGTCAGCAGCGGGGATCCCGGCGTATACGGCATGGCCGGACTCGTGCTGGAGATTATTGAAAAACTGCCGCAGGAAAAGAAGCCGGAAGCAGAAATCATCGCCGGATTAAGTGCGGTGAATGCAGCTGCTGCGATTTTAGGCGCGCCGTTAATGCATGATTTCGCTGTTATCAGTCTGAGCGATCTGCTGACGCCATGGGATCTGATCAAAAAACGTCTGGCCTGCGCGGCAGACGGTGATTTTGTGATAGCGCTGTATAATCCGCGAAGCAATCGGCGGGTAGCGCATCTGGAAGAAGCGCGGGAGATCGTAATGGCTGTGCGGGGAAAAGATACTCCGGTAGGTATTGTCCGCAAAGCCGGGCGGGAAGGACAGTCCATGACGATATCTACGTTGGAAAATCTGATCCACGAAGAGGTGGATATGCAGACACTGGTTATCATCGGCAACAGTAAAACCTATGTAGCAGACGGGCGAATGATCACGCCGCGGGGCTATATGTTATGATTTGGGTTATTGCTGGTACGCAGGACGGACGGGAAATTGCTCTTCGGCTTCATGAAGAGCGAAAAGAACCGATACTGGTCACAGTCGTCAGCGATTACGGGCAGCAGCTGGCGTCCCATGCAGGCTTAGAAGTGCGGGTGGGGCGATTCAACCAATCGCAGATGGAAGCGCTGATTCGGGAAAAAGAGATCACCCTTTTAGTGGATGCGAGCCATCCTTATGCTGCAGTGGTATCTGAAACGGCAAGAGCTGCGGCGGCAAATACGGATATTTCGTATATCCGGTATGAACGGCCGGAAGTGGCGCTGCCGGAATATGATAACTTGTACCATACAGCGAATGAACAGGATGCGGCGGAATTAGCCGGGCGGTTGGGCGAGCGGATTTTTCTCACCACGGGAAGCAAAACACTGGCGGTATTTGCAAAAGCGCCGGCATTGCAGGGTAAGCAGGTGTGGACGCGGGTCCTTCCCAGCACAGAAGTCATGCAGAGCTGTTTGGAATTAGGATATTCGCCTAAATATATTATCGCGATGCAGGGGCCGTTTACCTATGACTTGAATAAAGCCATGTATGAAGCGACGAAAGCCGAGGTAGTGGTGATGAAAAACAGCGGACTGATCGGCGGAAGCGATACGAAACTGGCTGCGGCAATAGACTGCGGGCTTACCGTTGTAGTCATAGACCGGCCGGTAAGCCGCGGAAGCTGGAAGCAGGCGGCCAATTATGAAGAAATAATACAGTTGATAGGAGGGTAATATGGAATTTGTAAGAAATCCGAAAGAAATAGAAGATAAAAGTATGGAGATTATTCGTCCGTATTTAAATGGACTGTCGTTGACAGAAGACGAGATTTTTATGTACTCTCGGACGATACACGCATCGGGCGACGTAGAATACGCTAAATTGGTTCGAACGAGCGAAGGCGCGGTAGCAAAAGGAATTGCCGCGTTGAAAGAGGGCGCCCATATTTATAGCGATGTAAATATGGTTATTACCGGGATTAATAAACGCGCGCTGGCTCTTACCGGCGGCGATGTACATTGTCTGGTTGCAGATCCTGCCGTGGCAGAGTTGGCGAAAAAGGAAAATATTACCCGGTCTATGGCGGCAATGCGCTCCTTTGGACATGAATTGGACGGCAATATCGTGGCGATTGGGAATGCTCCCACAGCCTTGTATGAAGTGATCCGTCTTTGCAAAGAAGAAGGCGTAAAACCGGCGCTGATTGTAGGTATTCCCGTAGGGTTTGTCGGTGCGGCGGAATCTAAAGATTATCTGATGGAAGAATCTCCGGTTCCGTATATTACCGTTAAAGGAAATAAAGGCGGAAGCCCGATTGCAGCGGCCGTTGTTAATGCGATGCTGTATAAGCTGGTGCAGCGGGATGAGATGTTGTTTGTAAATAAAAAATAAGATAAACGTGCGGCTATGCGGAACGATACTCCGGCAGCCGCACTTTTTTATAGGAAACAAAACCAGATCGGAGATAAAAAATTAATAGAGAATAAAAAAATAGCGGAAAACTTGCCAAAGAAAAAATAATAGGATATAATTTACCTGAACTATTAGTACTTGGTCTTAATATGAAGGGTGAGGTCGATGGCTCGGATACTAAAGAAAGAACGGCATAAACGGTTACAAGAAAAACTGCATATCAGTCCTTTCTTAACAGATGAAGAATTGGCGGAAGAATTTGACGTCAGTGTGGCGACAATTCGTTTGGATCGCCTTTCTTTGGGAATTCCGGAACTTCGCGTTCGTATCCGGCAGTGTGCGCAGGAGCATATGCCGGGCAGCCATGCGCAAATCATCGGAGAACTGGTAGACTGTACGATAGGAGAACATGCATTGTCCATTTTGTCGGCAACAGAAGATATGGTGGACTCGATGAAAGTCGTTTGTTCCCAATATCTGTACGGGCAGGCCAATTCTTTGGCGAAAGCCGTTGTAGGCGTGCCTTGCTTTACGGCAGTGGGAAATGTGAAATATAAGCAGCCGGTGACTGTAGGTGATCGGTTGATTGCCAAAGCGGAAATCATTCGGCAGAAAAATAATAAATATTATGTATGGGTAACAACTCGAAAAAAAGAAAAAGAAGTATTTCGCGCCAAATTCATTATGGAATCTTTTGGCTGACGAGGTGGAGGATCCATGAAAATTGCCATTGATGCAATGGGAGGCGATTACGCTCCCTTGGAAATCGTGCTTGGAGCAATCCAGGCGGTAAAAGAATATGATTTGGAAGTCGTACTTGTAGGCGATGAAGAAAAAATCAAAGAAGTGCTGAAAGACCAGCACGAGGAAAATAACAGCAAATTATCTATTGTCCATACGGATGAAGTGATTGGCATGGACGAGCATCCGGGACAAGCGATCCGCAAAAAGAAAAACGCTTCGATTGTTGTGGCGACGCGGCTGGTGCGGGAAAAGACCTGCGATGCAGTGGTGGCTCCCGGAAGTACCGGAGCGGCGGTAGCCGCCGCACTCTTTGGACTCGGTCGGATACCGGGCATCGAACGTCCGTCGATTGCAACCCCGCTTCCTACACTAAACGGTGTGACGGTTATGCTGGATTCCGGAGCGAATTCTAGCAGCAAACCGAAACATCTGGTAGAAGGCGCTATTATGGGGTATCATTACGCTAAATATATTTTCAGTAAAGAAGATCCGGTAGTGGGGCTGCTGAATATTGGCGAAGAAGCGTCCAAAGGAAATGACGTAGTATTGGAAACGTACCCTATGCTCAAACAATTAAAAACAATTCCTTTTTATGGAAACATTGAAGGACGGGATATTCCGTACGGAACAGTCGATGTAGTGGTATGCGACGGATTTGTCGGCAATGTCGTGTTGAAATTCGGCGAAGGCTTGGCAAATGCTATGATGAAGTTGATCAAAGAAGCGATCAAGGAAAGCGGCTGGCTGGCTAAGCTTGGTGCGTTGGCGGTGATGCCGGCGCTGCGCCATCTGAAAACCCGCGTGGATTATACGGAATACGGCGGGGCTCCGCTTTTGGGTGTTAACGGCAGCTTTATTATCTGTCACGGCAGTTCGAAAGCGAAATCCATCAAAAATGCAATTCGTGTAGCTAGTGAAATCGTAGAACGAGATGTAGTCGAACATATTCGGACTAGTGTAGCAGAAGAAGGAGTGGGAAAGAATGGAGAAAAAGAATAGTGGCGTAGGTATTTTAGGTACAGGCCATTATGTTCCCGAAAAGATATTAACAAATTTTGATTTGGAGAAAATGGTGGATACCAGCGATGAATGGATCCGCACCCGGACCGGTATCGAACAGCGGCACATTGCTCCTGAAGGCGTAAATACGTCGGATATGTCGACGGAAGCCGGCAGAAAAGCGCTGGAAATGGCGGGAGTTAAGCCGGAGGAACTGGATTTGATTATTGTGGCTACGCTGACGCCGGATATGGTAATTCCATCGGTTGCATGTATGGTACAGGCAAATCTGGGGGCTGTAAATGCGGCGGCATATGATTTATATGCCGGCTGTTCCGGATTCGTTTACGCAGCTATTACGGCGACGCAGTTTATCAAAACAGGGCTGTACAAAAAAGTCCTTGTTATTGGTGCGGAAGTGCTCAGCCGTGTGCTGAACTGGAAAGACCGCAACACCTGTGTGCTTTTTGGCGATGGCGCCGGCGCAGCCGTACTGGGCGAAGTGCCGGAAGGCTATGGTATCCTGGGCGTGGATATGGGAGCTGCCGGTGAAGGCGGTAAATTCCTCAATATTCCTGCCAGCGGCGTAGCAATGGAAACGAATGATGCTACTCGGGCTGCCGGTATGCCGTATGTACATATGGACGGTAAAGAAGTTTATAAATTTGCAGTAAAAGTAATGGGAACGACGGCAATTAAAGCGTTGGAACAAGCAGGGATGACGCATGAAGATATCGATCTGCTCATTCCGCACCAGGCAAACACCCGGATTATTCAGGCTGCAGCAAAACGGCTTCATATGCCGATGGATAAAGTATTTGTCAATATCCATAAATACGCAAATACTTCCGGTGCATCGATTCCGATTGCCGTAGACGAAGCGAACCGGGAAGGCCGCATGAAAAATGGCGATGTCGTGACTTTGGTTGGATTTGGCGCAGGTCTTACTTGGGCAGCCCTGGTCATGAAATGGTATAAGGAGGAAAAATAGGTGTCCCAATACGCATTGTGTGAATTGCTAAATATTGAGTATCCTATTTTGCAAGGCGGTATGGCGTGGCTGGGAACTGCGGAATTAGCGGCCGCTGTATCAGAAGCGGGCGGGCTTGGCATTATTGGCGCAGGCCATATGCAGGGGTCTCGGCTGCGGGAAGAAATTAGAAAAGTAAAAGAACGGACGAATAAACCGTTTGGCGTGAACATCATGCTGATGAGTCCGTTTGTAAAAGAAGTAGTAGAAGTGGTCTTGGAGGAACGTGTGCCTGTCGTTACGACCGGCGCAGGAAATCCAGGCGAATATATCAGCGCTTTTAAAGCGGCGGGAACAAAAGTGATTCCTGTAGTAGCGTCTGTTTCGCTGGCAAAACGATTGGAACGCATTGGCTGCGATGCTATTATTGCAGAAGGAACAGAAAGCGGCGGCCATGTGGGGCAGCTGACTACGATGGTATTAGTGCCGCAGGTAGTAGATGCGGTATCGGTGCCGGTCATTGCCGCCGGCGGTATTGGCGACGGCCGGGGAATGGCGGCGGCGTTTGCGGTGCTTTCCGCGCTCAAGTATCGCAGATTCGCGCTGGCACAGTTTGGCGGCGTGACAGG